>NZ_BLJG01000185.1 GCF_009932375.1 Pseudomonas juntendi | reverse complement strand
GCCTCATTATCGCGCGGTACAAACAAGGCGGTCGCGCGCACCTGGCACAGGGGTTACTGGCCCGAAACAAACGTAGGAGCGAGCGCAGCTCGAGATGCGCCGCGCGGGCGGCGCTCGGTCTCACGGGCACCAAAAAATCCTGCGCTGACATTTATCTCAAAGCTTCTGATCAAAAGTTGGTCAAATCCTGAGCAATTTCCGATATAATTCGCGCCCCTCATTTTCGGCAGGCCCTGCGCGCGCTGTTAACCAATGAAACTCATCGTCAAAGTCTTCCCAGAAATCACCATCAAGAGCCGGCCGGTGCGCAAGCGCTTCATCCGCCAGCTCGGCAAGAATATCCGCAACGTGCTCAAGGACCTCGACCCTGAGCTTGCGGTGGATGGTGTGTGGGACAACCTCGAAGTGGTTACCCGCGTCGAAGACGAGAAAGTCCAGCGCGAGATGATCGAGCGCCTCACCTGCACCCCGGGTATTACCCATTTCCTGCAGGTAGAGGAATACCCGCTGGGTGACTTCGACGATATCGTCGCCAAGTGCAAGCACCATTTTGGCCACCTGCTGGCCGGCAAGCACTTCGCCGTGCGCTGCAAGCGCGGTGGTCACCATGACTTCACCTCGATGGACGTCGACCGTTACGTCGGCAGCCAGCTGCGCCAGCAGTGCGGCGCTGCCGGCATCGCGCTGAAGAACCCCGAGGTGATGGTGCGCATCGAGATCCGCAACCAGCGCCTGTACGTGATCCACAACCAGCACAATGGCATTGGCGGTTACCCGCTCGGTGCGCTGGAGCAGACCCTGGTGCTGATGTCCGGTGGCTTCGACTCTACCGTGGCGGCCTACCAGATGATGCGCCGTGGCCTGATGACCCATTTCTGCTTCTTCAACCTTGGCGGCCGTGCCCACGAGCTGGGCGTGATGGAAGTGGCCCATTACCTGTGGAAGAAGTACGGCAGCAGCCAGCGCGTGCTGTTCATCAGCGTGCCGTTCGAGGAAGTGGTTGGCGAAATCCTCAACAAGGTCGACAACAGCTACATGGGCGTGACCCTCAAGCGCATGATGCTGCGCGGCGCCGCGCATATGGCCGACCGCCTGCAGATCGACGCATTGGTGACCGGCGAGGCGATTTCCCAGGTATCGAGCCAGACCTTGCCGAACCTGTCGATCATCGACTCGGCCACCGACAAGCTGGTGCTGCGCCCGCTGCTGGCCACGCACAAGCAGGACATCATCGACCAGGCCACCGAAATCGGCACCGCCGACTTCGCCAAGCACATGCCGGAATACTGTGGCGTGATCTCGGTGAACCCGACCACCCATGCCAAGCGCCACCGCATGGAGCACGAAGAAAAGCAGTTCGACATGGCCGTGCTGGAGCGCGCCCTGGAGCGCGCCAAGTTCATTTCCATCGACCACGTGATCGATGAATTGGGCAAGGACATCGAAATCGAGGAAGTGGCCGAGGCGCTGCCAGGCCAGATCGTCATCGACATTCGTCACCCCGACGCCCAGGAAGATCAGCCTCTGGTACTGGAAGGTATCGAGGTCCAGGCCATGCCGTTCTATGCCATCAACAGCAAGTTCAAGCACCTGGACCCCACGCGCCAGTACTTGCTGTATTGCGACAAGGGTGTGATGAGCCGTTTGCACGCACACCACCTGCTCAGTGAGGGACATGCCAATGTGCGTGTTTATCGTCCGACATAAGACGCCGGGGCTGTATGGCGGCAGTATCCGCCATCGCCCTCCCGACCGCCGGGCCCGCTGAGCCTTAAACAGTACATATTCGCCGCCTACACTGGGCGGCAACCGAATCCTCTGATCGAGATACACTTGTGATCGAAAATCTGCGTAACATCGCCATCATCGCCCACGTTGACCATGGTAAAACCACCCTGGTCGACAAACTCCTGCGTCAGTCCGGCACCCTGGAGCGTAACGAGCTCAACGACGAGCGCGTCATGGACTCCAACGACCAGGAAAAAGAGCGCGGTATTACCATTCTGGCGAAGAACACCGCCATCAACTGGAACGGCTACCACATCAACATCGTCGACACCCCCGGCCACGCCGACTTCGGTGGCGAGGTCGAGCGTGTAATGTCGATGGTCGACTCGGTGCTGCTGCTGGTCGACGCCCAGGACGGCCCGATGCCGCAAACCCGCTTCGTGACCAAGAAGGCCTTCGAAGCCGGCCTGAAGCCAATCGTCGTGATCAACAAGGTCGACCGCCCGGGCGCGCGTCCGGACTGGGTTCTGGACCAGATCTTCGACCTGTTCGACAACCTCGGTGCCACCGATGAACAGCTGGACTTCAAAGTCGTCTACGCCTCGGCCCTGAACGGCATTGCCGGTCTGGACCACACCGCCATGGGCGAAGACATGACTGCGCTGTACCAGTCGATCGTCGACAACGTACCAGCACCGTCTGTTGACCGTGACGGCCCGTTCCAGATGCAGATCTCCGCACTGGACTACAACAGCTTCCTCGGTGTTATCGGCGTTGGCCGTATCGCCCGTGGTCGCGTCAAGCCGAACACCCCGGTTGTCGCCATCGACACCAACGGCAAGAAGCGTAACGGCCGTATCCTGAAACTGATGGGCCACCACGGCCTGCACCGCGTCGACGTCGAAGAAGCCCAGGCTGGCGACATCGTCTGCATCAGCGGTTTCGACGAGCTGTTCATCTCCGACACCC
This sequence comes from Pseudomonas juntendi, assembly GCF_009932375.1. Classification (GTDB taxonomy): domain Bacteria; phylum Pseudomonadota; class Gammaproteobacteria; order Pseudomonadales; family Pseudomonadaceae; genus Aquipseudomonas; species Aquipseudomonas juntendi. The sequence goes on along the minus strand of NZ_BLJG01000185.1, from coordinate 10,032 downwards.
TGTGCGCCCCGGACGCGGTAGAGGCGATGAAGCCGCTGACCGTTGACGAGCCAACCGTTTCGATGACCTTCCAGGTCAACGACTCGCCATTCTGCGGTAAAGAAGGCAAGTTCGTTACCAGCCGCAACATCAAGGACCGTCTGGACAAGGAGCTGCTGTACAACGTGGCCCTGCGCGTTCAGGAAACCGATTCCCCTGACAAGTTCAAGGTATCGGGCCGTGGCGAGCTGCACCTGTCGGTACTGATCGAAACCATGCGTCGTGAAGGCTTCGAGATGGCTGTTGGCCGCCCTGAAGTGATCATCCGCGAAGTCGACGGCGTGAAGCAGGAACCGTTCGAGAACGTCACCATCGACATCCCTGAAGAATCCCAGGGCAAGGTCATGGAAGAGATGGGCCTGCGTAAGGGTGACCTGACCAACATGGTGCCGGATGGCAAGGGCCGTGTTCGCCTGGAATACAACATTCCAGCCCGTGGTCTGATCGGCTTCCGTAACCAGTTCCTGACCCTGACCAACGGTGCAGGCATCCTGACCTCGATCTTCGACCGCTACGACACCATGAAGTCGGGCCAGATGTCTGGCCGCCTGAACGGTGTTCTGGTGTCGGTCGAAACCGGCAAGGCACTGACCTACTCGCTGGAAACCCTGCAGGCTCGCGGCAAGCTGTTCGTTGAACACGGCCAAGAGATCTACAACGGTCAGATCATCGGCCTGAACAGCCGTGACAACGACCTGGGCGTGAACCCGACCAAGGGCAAGAAGCTGGACAACATGCGTGCTTCGGGCAAAGACGAAGTCATCGCCCTGGTACCGCCAGTTCGCCACACCCTGGAACAGGCCCTGGAATTCATCCAGGACGACGAGCTGTGCGAAGTCACGCCTAAGTCGATCCGTCTGCGCAAGAAGATCCTGGACGAAGGCGAGCGTACCCGCGCTGCCAAGAAAGCCAAGAACTGAGTTAGCTCAGGCTGAATAAAAGCGCCCCCGGTCGAAAGGCCGGGGGCGTTTTTTTATGCTTGCAGAATTTGCGATGGCCCTTTTCGCAGGCTTGCCCCACAGGTACTGCACAGGCCTTGAGGATCGCGCAGATCCTGTGGGAGCGGGCAAGCCCGCGAAGAGGCCCTTGATGGCTAACGCTTAGCGCCCGACCACCTTGGGCTTGTACGCACAATACCCCGGCCGCGGGCCAACCTTGGGGTGGTTGCGGCAGGTGTCCGGGCGCTTGTCATAAATGGTGCACAGGCGGCTTTTACGATCCAGATACATGCAGTCGTCGTTGCTCATCCGGGTCAGGGTGAAGATGCCTGACTTCTGGTTGAAGCGCTCGATGATGCCTTCTTTCTGCAAACGCTTGGCCACGTTCTTCGGCGGTTCGTCTTTCTCGAATTCGTCGACTACGCCGATGCGGATCAGATCCTTGATCTTCACCTCCACCGGCAGGGTGCAGCAGGTCGAATGGCAGCCATGGCACATGTTGCTGGTGTAGCGCTGCCAGGTCTCCAGGCGGTCGACTTCGGCTGCGGCGATCAGGGTCGTTTTCATCTTTATAAGGGGCGGATCACGGTCTTGGGGCGCGCGATGATACCGGAATTGTTCAATTTATGAACAACCTTTTGCCGGAATCACCAAGTCGGCATGAAAACTGCGAACCGTAACTGTCTCTCCCTGTCGAAGGGTCTAGTCTGAACACTCTCCCTCCGCTTTCGTCAACTTGCCCGAGGATGCCCCATGTCCCAGGAACCTGAAGCTCGTGACGCCGAAGTCGCGGATTTTCGCGCTGCCGTACTGAACAAGCTGACCTATGCGGTTGGCAAGGACCCGGAGCACGCTTTCGACCATGACTGGTTCGAAGCCATCGCCCTGGCCGCGCGCGATCACATGGTCGACCACTGGATGGACCACACCCGCCAGACTTACCGACGTAGCCAGAAACGGGTCTACTACCTTTCCCTGGAGTTTCTGATTGGCCGCCTGCTCTACGACAGCCTGAGCAACCTGGGCTTGCTGGACATCGCCCGAGAGGCCCTGCAAGACCTGGACGTTGACCTGGAGCGCATCCGCCTGCTGGAGCCCGATGCCGCACTGGGCAACGGTGGCCTGGGGCGTCTGGCCGCCTGCTTCATGGAAAGCATGTCGACCCTGGGCATTGCCGCCCATGGCTACGGTATCCGCTACGAGCATGGCTTGTTCCGCCAGGCACTGGTCGATGGTTGGCAGCAGGAGCAGACCGAGAACTGGCTGGACTTCGGCAACCCGTGGGAGTTCGAGCGTGCCGAAGTGATCTACCCGATCAGCTTTGGCGGTAGCGTCGAAACGGTGCACGACAACCACGGCAACCAACGCCAGGTGTGGTCACCTGGCGAGACCGTGCGTGCGGTAGCGTACGACACGCCGGTGGTCGGCTGGCGGGGTTCGAGCGTCAACACCCTGCGCCTGTGGCGGGCACGGGCGCTGGAAGAGCTGCACCTGGAGCGTTTCAACGCCGGTGACCACCTGGGCGCAGTGGCCGAGGTGGCACGTGCCGAGAGCATTTCGCGGGTGCTGTACCCGGCGGACAGTACCGAGGCCGGGCAGGAACTGCGCCTGCGCCAGGAGTATTTCTTCGTATCGGCGTCACTGCAGGACTTGCTGCGCCGCCACCTGAACCAGCATGCCTCGCTGCTCAACCTGCCCGATGCGGCCGCCATCCAGCTCAACGACACGCACCCGTCCATTGCCGTGGCGGAGCTGATGCGCTTGCTGGTGGACCAGCACGAAATCCCATGGGACAAGGCCTGGGAGCTGACCGTCGGCACCTTGGCCTACACCAACCACACCCTGTTGCCCGAAGCGCTGGAAACCTGGCCGGTGGCGTTGATGGAGCGCATGCTGCCGCGGCACATGCAGATCATCTACCTGATCAACGCGTACCATATCGACAGCCTGCGTGCCAAAGGCCTGCACGACTTCGACGTGCTGCGGGCGGTGTCGCTGATCGAGGAAGACAACGGCCGCCGAGTTCGCATGGGCAACCTGGCATTCCTCGGCTCGCACAGCGTCAACGGCGTTTCGGCGTTGCACAGCCAGCTGATGAAGAGCACGGTGTTCGCCGAGCTGCACAAGTTGTATCCGCAGCGTATCAACAACAAGACCAACGGCATTACCTTCCGCCGCTGGTTGTACCAGTCCAACCCGCAACTCACCGACATGCTGGTGGAGGCGCTGGGGCCGGAGCTCAAGGACGACCCGGAGGGGCGCCTGGCCGGTTTGGTGCCGTTCGCCGACAAGGCGGGTTTCCGCAAGCAGTTCGCGGCTCAGCGCCTGCACAGCAAGCGTGCCCTGGCCAGCATCATCCAGGACCGCGTTGGCGTCACGGTCAACCCCGAAGCGCTGTTCGACGTGCAGGTCAAGCGTATTCACGAGTACAAGCGCCAGTTGCTCAACCTGCTGCATACCGTGGCCCTGTACCAGGCCATGCGCAACGACCCTGGCACCAATTGGGTGCCGCGGGTGAAGATTTTCGCCGGCAAGGCGGCGGCCAGCTACCACCAGGCCAAGCTGATCATCAAGCTGACCAACGACATCGCCCGGGTGGTGAACAACGACCCGACCGTGCGTGGCCAGTTGAAGGTGGTGTTCCTGCCCAACTACAACGTCAGCCTGGCCGAGAGCATCATTCCGGCTGCGGACCTCTCCGAGCAGATTTCCACGGCCGGTTACGAAGCCTCGGGTACCAGCAACATGAAGTTCGGCCTGAACGGCGCACTGACCATCGGTACCCTGGATGGGGCCAACGTGGAAATGTGCGAGCAGGTCGGTGCCGACAACATGTTCATATTCGGCCTGACCGCCCAGCAGGTCGAGGCGCGCAAGCGGGCGGGTGATTTTGGCGCCACGGCGGCGATTGCTGCGTCCAACCGCCTCAACGACGTACTGCAGGCGATTCGCAGCGGTGTGTTCTCGCCGGACGACCCTTCGCGCTACACCGGCTTGATCGATGGGCTGGTGGCCTATGACCGCTTCCTGGTATGTGCCGATTTCGATGCCTACTGGGATGCCCAGCAGCGCGTCGAGGACTTGTGGCACACGCCGGAGCAATGGTGGCGCATGGCGGTGCTGAACACGGCGCGGATGGGCTGGTTCTCGTCGGACCGGACCATTCGCGAATATGCTACGCAGATCTGGAAAGCGCTGGATTGAAGGTGCCTGCACCGCCTTCTTCACGGGCTCGCTCGTGAAGAAGGCGGGCGCCGACCACCGGCCTGGCACCCGCTGAACTACCGACCTATTGTGCCGTCAGAGTGCCGTGGCGAGTCTCATCACTCGCTAGCCTGCAACTCTCCCTGTAAACTGCGGGGGTTTTTCATCTCCCCCATCCTTTCGGAGCCATACATGTCCCGCGTTACCCTGAGTCGCTATCTGATTGAGCAGACCCGCAGCAACAATACCCCTGCCGATCTGCGCTTCCTGATCGAAGTGGTGGCGCGTGCGTGCAAGGAAATCAGCCATCACGTGTCCAAGGGCGCCCTCGGCGGTGTGCTGGGCAGCATGGGCACGGAAAACGTGCAGGGCGAAGTCCAGAAGAAACTGGACGTGATTTCCAACGATATCCTGCTGGAGGCCAACGAGTGGGGCGGCCACCTGGCCGGCATGGCCTCGGAAGAAATGGACAACGCCTACCAGATTCCGGGCAAGTACCCCAAAGGCGCCTACCTGCTGGTCTTCGACCCGCTGGACGGTTCGTCGAACATCGACGTCAACGTGTCGGTCGGCACCATCTTCTCGGTACTGCGTTGCCCTAACGAGTACCTGAGCCAGAACGAAACCCTGAACGAAAACGCCTTCCTGCAGCCAGGCACCCAGCAGGTGGCTGCCGGCTACGCCATCTACGGCCCGCAGACCATGCTCATCCTCACCCTGGGCAACGGCGTGAAGGGCTTCACCCTGGACCGCGAGCTGGGCAGCTTCGTGCTTACCCACGAGAACATCCGCGTGCCGGAAACCACCGCCGAGTTCGCCATCAACATGTCCAACCAGCGCCACTGGGAAGCCCCGGTGCAGCGCTACGTCGGCGAGTTGCTGGCAGGCGAGACCGGCCCGCTGAAAAAGAACTACAACATGCGCTGGATCGCCTCGATGGTGGCCGACGTGCACCGCATCCTGACCCGTGGCGGCCTGTTCATGTACCCACGTGACGCCCGCGAGCCAAGCAAGCCGGGCAAGCTGCGCCTGATGTACGAAGCCAACCCGATGTCGTTCATCATCGAACAGGCCGGTGGCGCTTCTACCAATGGTTACGATCGCATCCTCGACATCAAGCCAGAAAGCCTGCACCAGCGTGTGTCGGTCATTCTCGGCTCGAAAGAAGAGGTCGAGCGCGTTACCGCCTACCACAAGGAGTAAGTCATGCTCGCACCTTGGCAGCCGTTGCTGGAATGGTGGTTCGGCTGGGGCACCAGTGCCCAGGCCGTGGCTGACGAGAAGAGCACGCTGTGGTTCGGCAAGCACCACGATGCCGAGGCCCATGCGCAGTTCGGTGAACTGGTGGAGCAGGCCCTGGCCGGCGGGCTCGACGAGTGGCAGCAAAGCCCGCAGGGCTGGTTGGGCCTGCTGCTGCTGCTCGACCAGCTGCCACGCATGATCTACCGCGACACGCCGCGCGCCTTCGAGGGTGACCGGCGTGCCCAGGTGGTGGCCATGCAGGGCCTGCAGAGGTACTGGGACTACCAGCTGCTGCCGATCCAGCGGGTATTCGTGCTGGTGGTGCTGGAGCACGCCGAGGTGCTGGACTGGCAAAACCTGTGCGTCGAGCGGTTTCAGATGCTGCTGGGCGAACAGCCCGAGGCCAGCCGCCGGTTGTTCGAAGGCTTCCTCGACTACGCCGAGCAGCACCAGCGGGTGATCGCCCGGTTCGGTCGCTTCCCGCACCGCAACCTGGTGCTGGATCGCCCGAGCACCAGCGAAGAGATGGACTTCCTGCTGGAGCCCGGGTCCAGGTTCTGAGCTTGCAGGGCCCTGCTGCGCAGGCCATCGCCACACAAGGCCGCCCCTACAAGGGGGCGGCTTTTTTATTGGCCGTTAACTAATGCTTTGTGATTAATCGCACAGTAGTGGCCACCCGACCAATGGTGTAGGGGTACGGGGGGCAGGGCAGGGAACAAAGGAGGGATTTTCACGTCGAAGGTCACTGCAGGCCACTCGCCTGTCTCATCTTCCCAGGAGTGTCCTTCAATGTCGTTGCGTTCCATCGCCCTGTTGTCGCTGTGCGTCGTGCTGACTGCCTGCAGCAAGATCAACCAGGAAAACTATTCCAAGATCAAGGCCGGTATGAGCAAGGCCGAGGTCGAGCAGCTGCTCGGCACGCCGACCGAATGTTCCGGCGCGTTGGGCATGAGCAGTTGCACCTGGGGGGACGAGAAGAGCTTCATCAGCGTGCAGTATGCGGCTGACAAAGTGTTGATGTACTCAGGGCAGGGCCTCAAATGAGGCGTGTGTACCTGCTGATGGCGGTATGCCTGGCGGTGCTGCTGGGCGGTTGCGCGGGCTCTGTGCATGACCCGCTGGCGCCGAAAACCGCCGGCAACGTAGACCTCAAGCGTTACCAGGGCAAATGGTACGAGCTGGCACGCCTGCCCATGCGCTTCCAGGAGGGCTGCGAACAGTCCGAGGCCCATTACAACCTCAAGCCCGATGGCAGCTACGGAGTACTCAACCGTTGCCGCACCATGGGTGACGAATGGCTGCGCGCCGAAGGGCATGCCAATATCCAGGAGCCGGGCCATACCGATAAATTATGGGTCGAGTTCGATAACTGGTTCACCAAGCTGGTGCCGGGCGTGGCGCGGGGTGAATACTGGATTCTGTACGTTGACGAACACTATCGCACCGCCATCGTCGGCAGCCCGGACCGCAAGTACCTGTGGATCCTGTCACGCACGCCGACCCTGCCGGCCTGGCAGCGCGAGAACCTGCTGGCCAAGGCCCGTCAGCAGGGCTATGACACCAGCCGCTTGATCTGGCGCGCTTCCGACCAGCAGATCGTCAAGATGCATTGATGGCAGCATTGCCGGCCTTATCGCCGGCAAGCCATCTCTCATAGAACACTACATAACTTATTGATTTAGCAGGGGCCCGCTCCCACACAGGCCGCGTCGCGCTTACGAATTGGATAGCGCAGCCCGTAGGGCTGTGTGATCTCCCACAGGTACTACACAGTTCTCAAGCTTGGTGATGGCCCTGCATTACCCCAGCAACTGCCGCAGCACCTCGGCAAAGGCCACCCGGCTTTGTTCCTCCTGGGCGTGCCGCCCCTGGCGCACTACCCACTGCCCATTCACCATCACATCGCGCACCTGGCGATCGCCGCCGGCAAACAGCCAGCGGTTGAGGATGGCATCATCCTCGGCAATCGCCAGGTAAGGGTCCTGCCCGTTGAGCACCAGCCAGTCGGCACGTTTGCCCACGGCCAGCGCGCCGATTGGCTGCCCCAGCGCCTGGGCGCCGCCCGCCAGCGCGGCGTCATACAGGGTGCGCCCGACCATTGGCTGATCACCCCGATACAGGCGGTTGCGGCGCTGGTCACGCAGCCGCTGGCCATATTCCAGCCAGCGTAATTCCTCGACCACGCTCAGCGATACATGGCTGTCTGAACCAATGCCCATGCGCCCGCCCTGAGCCAGGAACTCCACGGCCGGGAAAATCCCGTCGCCCAGGTTGGCTTCAGTGGTCAGGCACAGGCCTGCCACCGCGCCGCTGCGGGCCATGGCTGCCACTTCGTCGGGTGCTGCGTGGGTGGCGTGTACCAGGCACCAGCGCCGGTCGACGTCGACATGCTCATACAGCCACTGCAGGGGCCGCAGGCCGCTCCACGCCAGGCAGTCGTCGACTTCCTTCTGCTGCTCGGCGATATGGATATGCACCGGTGCTTGCGTATCACTGGCCGCCAGCACTTCGGCGAGCTGCGCCGGCGCCACCGCCCGTAGCGAGTGAAAGCACAGGCCCAGGCGCTGCGCGGGCTGTGTGGCCAGCGCGGGGGCCAGCTGCGCCTGCAGTTGCAGGTATTGGTCGGTGGTATTGATGAAGCGCCGCTGGCCGTGGTTCGGCGCCAGGCCGCCGAACCCGGCATGGCTGTACAGCACCGGCAACAAGGTCAGGCCGATGCCACTGTCAGCGGCGGCCGCACTGATGCGGCGGGATAACTCGGCGGGGTCGGCGTAGGGCTTGCCGGCCTGGTCATGGTGCACATAGTGAAACTCGGCGACCGCGGTGTAGCCGGCCTTGAGCATCTCGATGTACAGCTGCCGGGCAATGACCTGCAGTTGTTCTGGGCTGATCTGGCCGACCAGCCGGTACATCAGGTCGCGCCAGGTCCAGAAGCTGTCGTTGGGGTTGCCAGCAACCTCGGCCAGCCCCGCCATGGCGCGCTGAAAGGCATGCGAGTGCAGGTTGGGCATGCCGGGGACCAAGGGCCCGGCGAGCCGTTCGGCACCCTCGGGCGCAGCCCCTGGCTCGATACTGGCCACGTAGCCATCGCCGGCGACCTCGATGCGGACATGGCGGGCCCAGCCGCTGGGCAGCAGGGCACGTTCGGCGAAGTAGGCGGGCATGGTGCGAATCCTGTTATTGTTAGCTTGTATATACATATACAGGCGTTTGCCTGCCGGGTAAACTGCGGCAAGCTACCGCCCATTACATTTGCACAAGGATCCAACGCCGTGCCGACACCTCCTGTCTCCGCGCTGGTTGCCCAGATGGGCGAGGGCCCGGCGCCGCTGTATGCGCGGGTCAAACAGATGATCGTCCAGCAGATCGACAACGGCAGCTGGCCGCCGCATCACCGGGTCCCCTCGGAGAGCGAGCTGGTCAACGAGCTCGGCTTCAGTCGCATGACCATCAACCGCGCCCTGCGTGAACTCACGGCCGAAGGCCTGCTGGTGCGCATGCAAGGGGTGGGCACCTTCGTGGCTGAGCCCAAAGGTCGGTCGGCGCTGTTCGAGGTCAACAACATCGCCGACGAAATTGCCGCCCGTGGCCACAAGCATACGTGTCAGGTCATCACCCTCACCGAGGAAGCGGCCGGCTCGGAGCGCGCCCTGGCCCTGGACATGCGCGAGGGCCAGCGGGTGTTTCATTCGCTGATCGTGCATTTCGAGAACGGCGTGCCGGTGCAGATCGAGGACCGTTACGTCAATGCGGCGATCGCCCCCGACTACCTCAAGCAGGATTTCACCCGGCAGACGCCCTACGCCTACCTGTCCCAGGTGGCGCCGTTGACCGAAGGCGAGCACGTGGTCGAGGCGATCCTCGCCGAGCCGGAGGAATGCCGGCTGTTGCAGATCGAGCGGGGCGAGCCTTGCCTGCTGATTCGGCGCCGCACCTGGTCGGGCCGCCAGCCGGTGACTGCCGCGCGGCTGATCCACCCCGGATCCCGTCATCGCCTGGAGGGGCGTTTCAGCAAATGAGCCAGTTGCAGGTGTTGCGCGCGCAGGATTACCCGCGCATGCCATGGAAGAACGGTGGCGGTTTCACTGAAGAAATCACCCGCGACAGCGGCGAAGGCCTGGACGGCTTCGGCTGGCGCCTGTCGATCGCCGATATCGAGGACTCGGGCGGCTTTTCCACGTTTGCCGGTTACCAGCGGATCATCACTGTGCTGCAGGGCGACGGCATGCGCCTGGTGGTGGACGGCCAGGCCAGCCGGCCATTGCTGGCCTGCGATGCATTTGCCTTCAGTGGCGAGAGCCAGGTCAGTTGCAGGTTGCTGGGCGGGGCGATTCGGGATTTCAACCTGATCTATGCGCCGCAGCGTTACCGGGCGCGGTTGCAGTGGCTGGACGGTACCCAGCGAATGTACACCTCGGCGTCGACGGTGTTGCTGTTTGCGGCCTGTAATCAGGTCGAGGTGGCCTTGGCTGGGCGTGAGGCGCAACGGCTGGGGTTGTATGACTGCCTGCGGCTGGAGGGCAACGAAGCGTTGCTGGAGCTGGATGTGCAGGGGCGGTGCTGCCTGATCGAACTCATTCCAACTTGAGGTAGCCGGGGCTGCTTTGCA
>NZ_BLJG01000184.1 GCF_009932375.1 Pseudomonas juntendi | reverse complement strand
GGCATCGACCAGCGCCTGGCGCATATCCAGAATGCGCTTGCGCATCACTTCGACTTCCTCGGCCCACTGGGCATTCAGGCCGGCATCGCCGAGCACCCCAGCCACCAGTTGGGCACCGAAGTTGGGCGGGCTGGAATAGTTGCGGCGCACGGTGGCCTTGAGCTGGCCCAGCACGCTCTGTGCGGTGGCCGCGTCGTCGCACACCACTGACAAGCCACCGACCCGCTCGCCATACAGCGAGAAGATTTTCGAGAACGAGTTGCTGACCAGGCACGGTACGCCGGCACGGGCCATTTCGCGGATGGCGTAGGCGTCTTCGACCAGGCCCTCGGCAAAGCCCTGGTAGGCGATGTCGAGGAACGGGATCAACTGGCGGGCCTTGACCACTTCGACCACCTGCTGCCACTGGTTCTGGGCCAGGTCGGCACCGGTCGGGTTATGGCAGCACGGGTGCAGCAGGACCACGCTATTGGCCGGCAGCGCTTGCAGGGTGGCCAGCATGCCGTCGAAGTCGACGCCGCGAGTGGCCTGATCGAAGTACGGGTAGGTGTGCACCTTGAAGCCGGCACCCTCGAAGATGGCGCGGTGGTTGTCCCAGGTCGGGTTGCTGACCCAGACTTCCGACTGCGGGAAGTAGCGCTTGAGGAAGTCGGCGCCGACCTTCAACGCGCCAGAGCCACCCACGGTCTGCACCGTGGCCACGCGCCCACCCGTCACGGCCGGGTGATCGGCGCCGAACAGCAGCGCCTGAATCGCCTGACGGTAGCTGGCCAGGCCTTCCATAGGCAGGTACAGGGACGCTTCATGGTCCTGGCCGGCGATGCGCTTTTCCACCGCATCCACCGCCGCCAATTGCGGCACCACGCCGGCCTCATCGTAATACAGGCCGATGCTCAGGTTGACCTTGTCGGCGCGCGGGTCGGCCTTGAAAGTTTCCATCAACGAGAGGATCGGGTCGCCGGCATAGGCATCGACATGTTTGAACACAGCGTGCAGCTCCTTGGATCAGGACAGTACGAAAAGTCAGCCCTGAGCATACCCGCACACACGGCTCAGGAACATCCACTAATGTGCAAGGTTGTCTATGCAACATTGCATGGCCAGGGTTTTATGCTGGCAGTGATGGCCTAATCGCCGGCAAGCCAGCT
>NZ_BLJG01000183.1 GCF_009932375.1 Pseudomonas juntendi | reverse complement strand
CCGCCGCCTGCGCGACGAATTTGGCGTGTACCTGATCGATAGCGGCCGCGTGTGCATGTCCGGCCTGCGCCCAGCCAACCTTCAACGGGTGGCCGAGGCGTTTGCTGCCGTGCAGAAGTAACCGTGCATCGGGGTGCTGAGCACCCCGTTCGCGCTGCAAGGCCGCTCCTGCATCCACCGCGCAACACCCGCGATGCCTGCCACTTGTAAAGACAAGTGCAACCGCCCCTCGGAAAAGGGCTTCGCAAGTGCAACCTTTCCGTGCACAATCGCGCCCCTCTTTTCCGGTTGAGTTGGGCGAACGCACTGTTTCGCCATTCTCAGCCTGTTGCAGTCTTGCGAGTGGAGCTTCACCCGGAATGAATGAGCAGGCCCCAAGCGTTGAACAACGCTTTGCAGAATCGACCCCCGCCACCCTCGGTAACTGGGCGCGGCACGACACCACCTGGATGCTGGGCCTGTTCGGCACCGCCATCGGTGCTGGCACCCTTTTCCTGCCGATCAACGCCGGCCTTGGCGGCTTCTGGCCGCTGCTGGTCCTGGCCGTGCTGGCATTCCCGATGACCTATTTCGCCCACCGTGGGCTGACCCGCTTCGTGCTTTCCGGGCGCACCGGTGGTGATATCACCGAGGTGGTCAAGGAGCATTTCGGCAGCACTGCGGGCACCTCGATCACCGTGCTGTACTTCTTCGCCATCTTCCCGATCCTGCTGATCTACAGCGTGGCGCTGACCAACACCGTGTCCAGCTTCATCGAGCACCAGTTGCACCTGCAGCCACCGCCACGGGCCATGCTGTCGTTCGTGCTGATTCTTGGCCTGCTGGCCATCG
>NZ_BLJG01000182.1 GCF_009932375.1 Pseudomonas juntendi | reverse complement strand
CGCCTGGGAGATCGAGCGCCGCCCGCGACAGGGCCCTTGCAGGCGCCCGTCAATCCGAAGCCAGCACCGCCGCAATCCGGTTCCCGGCCTTGGCCTTCTCCAGCTTGATCGCCACAAACTTCGAGGTCGGGGTGTACGTCCCCTCGCCATAACTCTCCAGCGGCACCAGCGGGTTGGTCTCGGGGTAGTAAGCGGCCGCCTGCCCTTGCGGCACGTCATACGCCACCAGGCGGAACCCCGACACCCGCCGCTCCACACCATCCTCCCACAGCGACACCAGGTCCACGTGCTCACCCGGTTCGAAGCCCAGGCGGCGGATATCGGCCTCGTTGACGAACACCACTTCGCGTAGGCCGAACACCCCACGGTAGCGGTCGTCCAGGCCATACAGGGTGGTGTTGTACTGGTCGTGCGAACGCAGGGTCTGCAAGATCAGGTCGGGCTTGTCCCCGCGGGCCAGCACCTTGGCGTTGACCAATGCCTCGGGCAGCGTGTGGGGCATGAAGCGCGCCTTGCCGGTGGCCGTGCGGAAGTTGCGCTCGGCAGCGTGGTTACCCAGGTGGAACCCGCCAGGGCTGTTCAAGCGCTCATTGAAACGCGCGAAGCCAGGGATGACGTCGGCAATCATGTCGCGGATGCGGTTGTAGTCGGCCACCGCATAGGCCCAGTCGATCGGCTGGTTGCCCAGCGTGGCCTTGGCCATGCCGGCGATGATCCATGGCTCCGAACGCATGTGCGGCGAGCGCGGGCGCAACTGGCCATGGGAGAGGTGCACCATGCTGAAGGTGTCTTCCACGGTCACGCCCTGGGGCCCTGCGGCCTGCAGGTCGATTTCGGTACGGCCCAAGCATGGCAGGATCAGCGCGTCGCGGCCGGTGACCAGGTGCGAGCGGTTGAGCTTGGTGGAAATCTGCACGGTCAGCGCACACTTCTGCAGCGCGGCATGGGTACGCGGTGTATCCGGGGTGGCTTGGGCAAAGTTGCCGCCCAGGGCGACGAACACCTTGGCCCGCCCCTCCTCCATGGCCTTGATCGCCAGCACCGCATTGTGCCCGTGGGCACGCGGCACACGGAAGCGGAAGCGTTTTTCCAGGGCGTCGAGCAGTGCTGCCCGGGGCTTCTCGTCGATGCCCATGGTGCGGTCGCCCTGCACGTTGCTGTGGCCGCGCACCGGCGACAGGCCAGCGCCGGGCTTGCCGACGTTGCCGCGCAGAAGCTGCAGGTTGACGATTTCCTGCACGGTTGCCACCGAATGGCGGTGCTGCGTCACGCCCATGGCCCAGCACATGATGACCCGCTCGGCCTTGCGGTACATACGCGCGGCCAGTTCGATCTCGGCCAGGGTCAGGCCAGACTGCTCAACGATGTGTTCCCACCCCGTGGCGTCGACCGCCGCCAGGTAGCCATCGATACCGCTGGTGTGCTCGGCGATGAAGGCGTGGTCGAATACTGGCGGTTCGCCCTTGGCGTGGGCCTCGCGTTCCCACTGCAACAGGAACTTGGCAATACCGCGCATGGCCGCCATGTCGCCACCCAGGGCTGGGCGGAAGTACGCGCTGGAAGTCGGCTCGGAGCCATTGCTGAGCATTTCGAACGGGTGCTGCGGGTGCTGGAAGCGCTCCAGGCCACGCTCTTTGAGCGGGTTGAAGCACACCACCTGGGCACCGCGCTTGACCGCTTCACGCAGCGGTTCGAGCATGCGCGGGTGGTTGGTGCCGGGATTCTGGCCAATCACGAAAATGGCATCGGCCAGTTCCAGGTCGTGAAACACCACGGTGCCTTTGCCCACCCCCAGGGTTTCCGACATGCCCGAGCCACTGGCTTCGTGGCACATGTTGGAGCAGTCCGGGAAATTGTTGGTGCCGTAGGCACGCACGAACAGCTGGTAGAGAAACGCTGCTTCATTGCTGGCCCGGCCCGAGGTGTAGAACTCGGCTTCGTCCGGCGATTGCAGTGCGCGCAGGTGCCGGGCAACCAGCTCGAACGCTTCTGCCCAGGTGGTTTCCACGTAATGGTCGGTGGCTGCGTCATAGCGCATCGGGTGCGTCAGGCGGCCTTGGTACTCAAGCCAGTAGTCGGTCTGTTGCTTCAACGCGCTGACGCTGTACTTGGCAAAGAAGGCCGGGTCCACCGAGCGCCCGGTGGCTTCCCAGTTGACCGCCTTGGCGCCGTTTTCACAGAACTTGACCATGTCGCTTTCCGGCGACTCGCCCCAGGCACAGCCAGGGCAGTCGAAGCCGCCGTTCTGGTTGGTCTTGAGCATGGCACGCAGGTTCTTGAAGGCGTTGTCACTGCCCAGCCAGCTCTTGGTCACGCTTTTCAGCGCCCCCCAGCCGGCGGCGGCGCCTTTGTAGTCCCTGATGTGTTCGTCCTGGCTCATGCGGTGAATCCTCACGCTTCGGTGCTTTGTTTCAGCCTATGGAGCGTGGGGCGGGGCGTCCAATCGAAAGAACTTACGGCGTGATAAGCGCTTTCGATCACGGCAGGCAGGCGACGCGCTCAGGCCGCATGATAGAGACCGTCGATCATGCAGTCGGACAAAGCAATTTGACGGCCCTGCGCCCAGGTTATAGCTTGGACAGAAATGCCCCCTTCCCAGACGCGAGCGCGAACGTGGAACAGAACAGCCGGGCCCTGATCGACGGCTTCAACCGGAAAATCGACTACCTGCGGATGTCGGTCACCGACCGCTGCGACTTCCGTTGCGTGTACTGCATGGCCGAAGACATGCAGTTCCTGCCGCGCCAGCAGATTCTCAGCCTGGAGGAACTGTTCCAGGTGGCCGAGCGCTTCGTCGCCCTCGGCACCCGCAAAATCCGCCTGACCGGCGGCGAACCCCTGGTGCGCCAGGGCATCGTCGACTTGTGCGGGCGCATCGCCGCCCTGCCCGGCCTGCGCGAACTGTGCCTGACCAGCAACGGCTCGCAGTTGGGCCGCCTGGCCCAGCCGCTGTTCGACGCGGGCGTTACACGCCTGAACATCAGCCTCGACAGCCTGGACGCCGACCGCTTCAAGCAACTGACCCGTACCGGCGACCTGCACCAGGTGATTGCCGGCATCGACGCAGCCCGGCAGGCCGGTTTCAAGCGCACCAAGCTCAACTGCGTGGTGCTCAAGGGCCGCAACGACCATGAACTGGTCGACCTGGTGCGCTTTGCCATCGACCGCGAGCTGGACATCACCTTCATCGAAGAAATGCCCCTGGGGGTGATCAGCGAGCATGAACGTGGCGAGTCGTTCTGCTCCAGCGATGAAGTACGGGCGCTGCTGGCTGAACAGTTCACCCTGGTCGAGTCCACCGAAACGTCGCAGGGGCCGGCCCGTTACTGGCGCCTGGCCGAAGCGGCCAACACCCGGGTCGGCTTCATTTCGCCGCACAGCCACAACTTCTGCGCCACCTGCAACCGTGTGCGCCTGACCGTCGAGGGCCGCTTGCTGCTGTGCTTGGGCAACGAGCATTCGGTAGACCTCAAGCACGTGCTGCGGGCCCACCCGGGCGACCCCGACCGCCTGGAAAAGGCCATCCGCGATTCGCTGCACCTGAAGCCCTACCGCCATCACTTCGAAGTCGGTGGCGACGTGCAGATCCTGCGCTTCATGAACATGACCGGCGGCTGAGCAGCTGCCTCTGGATTGCCATGATCGTCCACCCCGCACCCGATGTGTTGCGCGTGTTGTTCACCCTCAAGGGTTCGATCATCAAGCGCATTGCCCTGCGCTGCCTGATGGTCACCCTGCTGGCGGCACTGATCGTGCTGGTCGAGCGCCATTACCCGGCGTTTTTCTACCCGGTCAGCGCCACGCCTTTCACCTTGCTGGGCCTGTCGCTGTCGATCTTCATGAGCTTTCGCAACAACGCCTGCTATGACCGTTGGTGGGAAGGGCGCAAGGCCTGGGGCAAGCTGATCATCGAGACCCGCTCGTTCGTACGTGAGAGCGTGGTGATCGGCGATGAAGCACTACGCCGTGAGCTGCTGCGCAGCCTGTGCGGGTTTTCCCATGCGCTGAATGCGCGGTTGCGCAACGAAGACGACCTGGCTGCCGCCCGCCCATGGTTGCCCCGGCCCGAGGCGCTCAGCCCGCACAACGTGTGCGACAGCATCCTGCGTGAGGTGGGCAGCCAATGCTCGCGGCTGGCCGAGCGACAACAGATCAGTGACTGGCGTTACAGCCTGCTGGAGCAGCGGCTGGTGGGGCTTACCGAGGTGCAGGCCACCTGCGAGCGCATCAAGGGCACGCCACTGCCGTTTCCCTACACACTGTTGTTGCACCGCACCATCTACATCTTCTGCCTGTTGTTGCCGTTTGCCCTGGCCGAGCCGCTGGGCTGGCTGGCGCCGCTGTTCACCACCATCGTGGGGTACACGTTCTTCGGGCTGGATGCGATTGGCAACGAACTGGAAGACCCGTTCGGGCGGGATGAGAATGACCTGCCTACCGATGCCATGGTGCGGACGGTGGAGCGGGATGTACTCGCGGGGTTGGGGGACCAGCAGTTGCCGCCGGCGTTGTTGCCGGTGGGGTATGTGTTGAGCTAAGGGCCCTATCGCCGGCAAGCCAGCTCCCACAGGGACCACACAGATTTCAGAACCTGTGCAATACCTGTGGGAGCCGGCTTGCCGGCGATAGGGCCGGTACAGGCGAACGATCAGCCCCGGCTTGCACAGGCCTCGATGGGCAGCAGGTGCTTGACGAAGTTGCACGGCCGGTGCCGGGCATCCAACTGCTCGGCCAGGATCCCCTCCCACGCTGTACGGCAAGCCCCGGTAGACCCCGGCAGGCAGCACACCAGCGTGCGGTTGGCCAACCCGGCCAAGGCTCGGCTTTGCACGGTCGAGGTGCCGATGTCCAGAATCGACAGCGCGCGGAACAGCTCGCCAAAACCGTCGATGCGTTTGTCCAGCAGGCACCCGACCGCCTCTGGCGTGCTGTCGCGGCCGGTAAAGCCGGTACCGCCGGTGATCAGCACCACCTGCACCTGGTCATCGGCAATCCAGGTGGCTACCTGGGCGCGGATCTTGTACAGGTCGTCCTTGAGCAGCGCCCGCGCCACCAGGCGGTGGCCGACCTCTACCGAACGGCTGGCCAGCAGTTCGCCGGAGGTGTCGTTGTCGAAGGTGCGGGTATCGCTGACAGTCAGCACGGCGATGTTCAGCGGTACGAAGACCGCATCGGGTTGGACGCGCACAACAGGAACTCCTTGAATGGCCTTGTCGCCACGCTAAGGGGATGCTCCGAGGGCGTCCAATCGATATGGCGAACCGTTCCATCGACAGGCTCTATCGCTGCCTGGAGGTAGCCGCAGCATCTTCAGCGCCTGTGAGATCGAGCGCCGCCCGCGCGGCGCAATCGCGAGCTGCGCTCGCTCCTACGTTTGTTTCGGGCCAGTAACGCCTGTGACAGGCGCGCGCGGCCGCCTTGTTTGTACGGCGCGATATTGAGGCATGCACCAAGGCGTTCGCGCGCAAATCCCACAGGAATAATTGGCCCGAAACAAACGTAGGA
>NZ_BLJG01000181.1 GCF_009932375.1 Pseudomonas juntendi | reverse complement strand
CAGGCCCGGGCCTGCTCGCGCAGTTGGTTCAACGGCACGATCAGCATGCGGTACAGGCCCACGCACAGCAGCAAGGTGAACAGGCCCGGGATGATGCCATTGGTGATGATGCGCCACAGCACGCGGTGCTGGTCCGGGTTGAAGCGCTTGGGCAGTTCGATCACCAGCATGCCCTGCTCGGGCGCACCGGGGAACGGGATACGTAGCCACGGCTGCTCGACGCTGCGCCGGCTCATCGGCCAGTCGACCCCACGCAGGCGGGTCAGGCGCTGCATGATCTGCGGGTTGAGGACCGCGCTGTCGAGCGGTTTCAGGTTGATATCGAGCACACCCACCCAGCCATGTTCACGCTGGTGCATCGCCGCCACCCACTGGTCCAGCCCGGCCCAACCACCGCTGCGCCAGGCCTGCTCGGCCTCGCTGGCATAGCCGCGCAAGGTCTGGCGCGCCGGCTCCGACAAGAAGGCGTTCTGCAGCTCCATGCGCTGGCCCCAGGTGTAGCTGAGGCCGATCATCAGCAGGCAGAAGCCAACCAGCAGGATGGCCAGTTTCCAGAACAGCGAATGGCGGTCGAGCATGCTACTGCGCCTCACCCACGCCGAACACGTAGCCCTTGCCCCATACGGTGCGGATCTGCAACCCCTGATAACCGATGCCCTTGAGCTTGCGGCGGATCTGGCTGACATGCATGTCCAGGCTGCGGTCGTGCCGCGAATAGCCGCGTTGCAACACCTGCTGGTACAGGAACGCCTTGCTCAGCACTTCCTCCTGGTTGCGGTAAAGGGTGTCGAGCAGGCGAAACTCGCTGGGGGTCAGCCCGGCCAGACGGCCATCAAGGCGCACATCGCACAGGCCCTCGTCGAAGTGCAGCGCGCCCGCCTCTGCCGGCGGCTGCGGCGCCTGGTAGCGGCGTTCGAGCGCTACACGGCGCAGGATCGCTTCAATGCGCACTTGCAGCTCAGCCATGCTGAAGGGTTTGGGCAGGTAGTCGTCGGCCCCGCGCTGAAAGCCGCTGATGCGGTCTGCCTCGGCGCCCAGCGCCGACATCAGAATCACCGGTGTGGTACTGCGCTGGCGCAACTGGGCCAGCGCATCCAGACCATTCAACCCAGGCAGCAGAATATCCATGAGCACCACGTCGAAGACCTGGCGGCCTGCCGTTTCCAGGCCCTCCAGGCCACTGCGGCACCAGGTGACGTGGAAGCCACCGCGCTGCAGCTCTTCATGCAGGTAGGCGCCCAGCACCGGGTCGTCCTCGATGGCGAGGACATTGGGGTTGTGAATAGCTACAGGACTCATTGGCAACTGCCATGCATTCTCAATTACGCGATTATTGTGTATGTGCGCCCTGCCAGGCAACCGCGATACGACCCGTGCTGCAGGATCGGCGCAAAACACCGACTAAACAGATGCAATGGCGTGCCAGGCAGAGTAACGTCGCGTCTTGGCCGTCACCACTGACGGTGGCCAGGCACATCACAGGAGGCGAGTGTGCTCGATCGTTTGGGAATCCGCAGCCGGGTTCTGCTGCTGGCACTGTTACCGGCAGGCCTGATGGCGCTGGTGCTGGGCAGTTATTTCACCTGGCTGCAACAAAACGACCTGCGCACCCAGTTACTGCAGCGCGGCAAGATGATCGCCGAACAGCTGGCGCCGCTGGCCGCCCCGGCCATGGCCCGGTTGGCGCCTGCGCAGCTGGAGCGCATCGCCGCGCAAACCCTGGAGCAGAGCGACGTGCGCTCGGTTGCCTTCCTGGCGCCGGACCGCACGCGCCTGGCCCATGCCGGGCCGAGCATGCTCAACCAGCCACCCAGCGGCGGCACCGGCACCCAGTTGCTGCAGCGCAGCGGCAATGACGCCACCCGCTATCTGATGCCCGTGTTCGGCCACCACCGGGACCTGGCCACCGAGGCCGTGCCTGCCGAAGCCGAGCGGCTGCTGGGCTGGGTCGAGATCGAGCTGTCCCACGATGGCACCCTGCTGCGCGGCTACCGCAACCTGTTCACCAGCCTGCTGCTGATCCTCGCCTGCCTGGTGCTAAGCGGCCTGCTGGCATTGCGCATGGGCCGCTCGATCAACGACCCCATCGAACGTATCAAGCACGCGGTCAACCAGCTCAAGGACGGCCACCTCGAAGAGCGCCTGCCGACCATGGGCAGCCATGAGCTGGACGAACTGGCGCGCGGCATCAACCGCATGGCCGAAACCCTGCACAACGCCCATGAAGAACTGCAGCACAGCATCGACCAGGCCACCGAAGACGTGCGCCAGAACCTGGAAACCATCGAAATCCAGAACATCGAACTGGACATGGCGCGCAAGGAGGCACTGGAGGCCAGCCGCATCAAGTCGGAGTTCCTGGCCAACATGAGCCATGAGATCCGCACCCCGCTCAACGGCATTCTCGGCTTTACCCACCTGCTGCAGAAAAGCGAGATGACTCCGCGCCAGCTAGACTACCTGAGCACCATCGAAAAGTCTGCCGACAACCTGCTGGGCATCATCAACGAAATTCTCGACTTCTCCAAGATCGAGGCCGGCAAGCTGGTGCTGGACAGCATCCCGTTCAACCTGCGCGACCTGATCCAGGACACCCTGACCATTCTGGCCCCGGCCGCCCATGCCAAGCAGCTGGAACTGCTCAGCCTGGTCTACCGCGACACGCCCACGTCGCTGGTCGGTGACCCGCTGCGGCTCAAGCAGATCCTCACTAACCTGGTCAGCAACGCCATCAAGTTCACCCGCGAGGGCACCATTGTAGTGCGCGCCATGCTCGACGATGAGCATGAGGATCATGCCCAACTGCGCATCAGCGTGCAGGATACCGGCATCGGCCTGTCACCGCAGGACGTGCGTACACTGTTCCAGGCTTTCAGCCAGGCCGATAACTCGCTGGCCCGGCAGCCAGGTGGTACCGGCCTGGGCCTGGTGATTTCCAAGCGCCTGATCGAGCAGATGGGTGGCGAAATCGGCGTCGACAGCACCCCGGGCGAGGGCTCGCAGTTCTGGATCAGCCTGAACCTGCCCAAGGCGCACGACGATATCGAAGAACTACCGCTGCAAGCGCTGCTGGGCCGCCGTGCCGCCATCGTCGATAACCATGAACTGGCCCGGCAGGCCCTGGAGCACCAGCTGCAAGACTGTGGCCTGAGTGTCAGCCTGTTCGCCACCTACGACCAGTTGCTGCAAGCCGTGCAGGCCGCCAGCCAGGCCGGGCAGCCATTCGAGCTGGCGGTGCTGGGCGCCAACCTGGGCAACCTGTCGCCAGAACAACTGGGCCGCTACCATCAACAGCTCGAACGCTACCATTGCCAGTGCGTGGTGCTGTGCCCGACCACCGAGCAGGCGCTGTACCACCCCTTCCTGCCCAATGGCCATGGCCAGTTGCTGTCCAAGCCTACCTGCACGCGCAAATTGCGCCGGCTGCTGCTGGAGCTGGTCCAGCCCCGCCGCCTGCAGGGCGAGGTGAACAGCCGCAACGGCCCGCGGCGGCCGAAAATACTGTGTGTCGACGACAACCCTGCGAATTTGCTGCTGGTGCAGACGCTGCTCGAGGACCTGGGTGCCGAAGTACTGGCGGTCGACAATGGCTATGCGGCACTGCAGGCCGTGCAGCAGGAACCCTTCGACCTGGTGCTGATGGATGTGCAGATGCCCGGCATGGACGGCCGCGCCTGTACCGAACAGATTCGCCGCTGGGAAAACACCCAAAGTGGCAACCCATTGCCGATCGTCGCCCTCACCGCCCATGCCATGGCCAACGAGAAACGCGCATTGCTGCACGGCGGCATGGATGACTACCTGACCAAGCCGATCAGTGAACGGCAACTGGCACAGGTGGTGATGAAATGGACCGGTCTCAGCCTGGGCACGCCGCAGCAGGCGCCGGCTGAAACCACCGGCAACGGCGATGAACTCAAGGTGCTCGACCCGCAAGAAGGCCTACGCCTGGCAGCCGGGAAAGCGGACCTTGCCGCCGATATGCTGAACATGCTGCTGGCCTCGCTGGAGGCCGACCGCGAAGCCATCCGCGCCGCGCGCCTGGCCAATGACCATGAGGGCCTGATCGAACAGGTACACCGCCTGAACGGGGCTTCACGCTATTGCGGCGTGCCGCAGTTGCGCGCGGCGTGCCAGCGCAGTGAAACCTTGCTCAAGCAGGAAAGCCCGCAGGCCCAGCAGGCACTGGATGAACTGGATGCCGCGATCAGCCGCCTGGCAGCCCAGGCGCGGTCGAGCGCTTGAACTCACTGCCAACAGCTACCCCGGACACGCCCGACAAAGGAACCCTGACCATGCGCGCGCTAGTGTTCAGCAGCCAGCATTACGACCAGGAAAGCTTCACCCGAGCCGCCAGCGGTAACCCCCTGGACCTGCATTTCCAGCCTGCCCGCCTGAGCCTCGACACCGCAGCGCTGGCCGACGGCTACGAGGTTGTCTGCGCCTTCATCAATGACGAACTGGACGCCCCGGTGCTGCAGCGCCTGGCCGACGGCGGCACGCGCCTGATCGCCCTGCGTTCGGCCGGCTACAACCACGTCGACCTGGCCGCTGCGCAACGCCTGGGCCTGGCCGTGGTGCGCGTACCCGCCTACTCACCGCACGCGGTGGCGGAGCACGCCGTGGCGCTGATCCTGGCGCTCAACCGGCGCCTGCACCGGGCCTACAACCGCACCCGTGAAGGGGACTTTACCCTGCATGGCCTGACCGGCTTCGACCTGCATGGCAAAACGGTCGGGGTAGTGGGTACCGGCCAGATCGGCGCAGCCTTCGCCCGCATCATGGCCGGTTTCGGCTGTCAGTTGCTGGCCTACGACCCCTACCCCAACTCGGAACTGCTGGCCCTCGGCGCGCGCTACCTGCCACTGCCCGAACTGCTACGCGAAGCGCGCATCATCAGCCTGCACTGCCCGTTGACCGAACACACCCGGCACCTGATCAACGCCCGGAGCCTGGCCGAAGTCCAGCATGGCTCCATGCTGATCAACACCGGCCGCGGCGCACTGGTCGACACCCCGGCACTGATCGACGCGCTGAAAAGCGGCCAGCTCGGCTACCTGGGGCTGGATGTCTATGAAGAGGAAGCCCAACTGTTCTTCGAGGACCGCTCCGACCAGCCGCTGCAAGACGATGTGCTGGCACGCCTGCTGACCTTTCCCAATGTCATCATCACCGCACATCAGGCGTTCCTGACCCGCGAGGCGCTGGCTGCGATCGCCACTACCACGCTGGACAACATCAACTGCTGGGCGGCAGGCAATCCACAGAATCTGGTCATGGGTTAATGCTAGGATACGCGGCATTTCTGGAGGACCCATGGTCGAGCACGATTTCCGCTATACCCTTTTCAACCCGCAACACACCCTGATCGAGTGCCGCGCCCTGGTGCCAGGCCGCTATCAGGTCACTGGCAACGGCGGTTCGATGCACAAAGGCGATACCCTGCTGGTGACCCTCAAGGGCAGCAAGGACCTGGCCATGCGCCTGACCGTGGAGAGCGTGCGCCACCTGATCAACCCGCGCGGCCAGTGGGTTGCCGTGGCCACTGGCCCAGTGTTCAACGCGCTGGAAATCCTCAACTGGAAGGTTGAGTGCGACAACTGTGACGCCGCCCTGGACTTCGAGTTCGCCGTAGACGCCAAGCTGGGCAAGCAAGCCCGCCAGCCTGCAGCCAGCGCACGTGTCGCCGAACTGGGCTGGGCCAGCCGTGGCGACAAGCATGTGTGCCCGCGTTGCCAGGAGAGCGCCGAGTGAAGAATCTGCTGACCGGCGCGCTGATTGCCACCGGCCTGCTCGGCTGCGCTGCGCAACCTTCGAAGTTGCAGCAGGAGCGCAGCTATGTGCTGGAGTGGATTGGTGAGCGCCCGTTGATCGACTACAGCCACCTGACCCTGACCTTGGCCAGTGATGGCCGTGCCTATGGCAATGCCGGGTGCAACCACTGGTTTGCACCCTACACGCTGGACGGCCAGCACCTGAGCTTCGGCAAGGTCGGCAAGACCCGCAAGCTGTGTGCGCCGGCGCTGATGGAGCAGGAAAAACGCTTCCTGCAGGCGCTGGAAACGGTGCAGCGCTGGGATGTGTCGCCCATCGAGCAACTGCGCTTCTGGCCGGCCGAGGGCAAGCCGCTGCGCTTCTGGCCTGAAGAAGGCTGAGCGCAGCTGCAAGCTGCGAGCTGCAAGCTGCAAGCTGCAAGCTGCAAGCTGCAAGCTGCAAGCTGCAAGCTTCAAGCTTCAAGCTTCAAGCTTCAAGAAAAAGCAGCTCCTAGCACCGGCCTGCTTTTCTTGTAGCTTGAAACTTGTAGCTTGTCGCTTGTCGCTTGTCGCTTGTAGCTTGTCGCTTGCAGCTTGTCACCCCTGCTTCAGGGCCTTGATCTTGGCCTGCAGCCCTTCGAGGGTCTGCTCGCCCAGCAACTGCTCACGCACCTTGCCCTTGTCATCAATGATGTAGGTTACCGGCAGCGCCTCGCTGCGCGGCAGGTCATAGCGCTCGGCCGGGTCCTGGGCCAGTACGGTGAACCCGATGCCCAGGGTTTCGGCGGCCTGCTTCAGGTCCTGGCCCTGCAAACCATCGAAATTCACCCCCACCACCTTGATACCCTCGGCCGCCCACTGCTTGGCCGCGGTATTGAGTTCCGGGATTTCGGTACGGCACGGCCCGCACCATTCCGCCCAGTAATTGAGCACCAGCCAGTGCCCGTCGATCTGTTCGGCCTTAACCGTATTGCCGTGCTGGTCTACGCCATAATCGGCACCGCAACCACCGAGCATCAGGCTCGCGGTGATGGCCAGTACTGCTGCCAGACGCCTTGCCATGGGTCAATCCTTCTCGAGTTTTAAAGCAAACTGGTCAGTCGCTGCGGTTAGAATAGCCGCTACAACCAGCTGGATGCGACCCCACATGACTGACCTCACGCTCTATCATAACCCGCGCTGCTCAAAATCCCGCGGCGCGCTGGAACTGCTCGAAGCCCGTGGCCTAACCCCGATCATCGTGCGCTACCTCGAGACCCCGCCAGACGCCGCCACCCTCAAGACCTTGCTCGGCAAGCTGGGCCTGGCCCCACGGCAGCTGCTGCGCACGGGTGAGGATGAATACAAGGCATTGAACCTGGCCGACCCTGCACTGACCGATGCACAGCTGATCGAGGCCATGGTCCAGCACCCCAAGCTGATCGAGCGGCCGATCCTGGTTGCCGGTGACAAGGCGGTGATCGGTCGCCCACCAGAGAAAGTGCTGGAGATCCTGCCGTGAGCCAACCCTACATCCTGGTGCTTTACTACAGCCGCCATGGTGCAACCAGCGAAATGGCAAGGCACATCGCCCGCGGCATCGAGCTGGCCGGCATGGAAGCGCGCCTGCGCACGGTGCCGGCGATTTCCACCGAATGCGAAGCCGTGGCCCCGGACATTCCGGCCAGCGGCGCGCTGTACGCCACCCTCGACGACCTGCGCCACTGCGCCGGCCTGGTGCTGGGTAGCCCAACCCGCTTCGGCAACATGGCGGCGCCGCTCAAGTACTACCTCGATGGCACCAGCAGTCTGTGGCTGGGCGGTGAACTGGTAGGCAAGCCCGCCGGTGTGTTCACGTCTACCGCCAGCCTGCACGGTGGCCAGGAAACCACGCTGCTGTCGATGATGCTGCCGCTGATGCACCACGGCATGCTGGTAATGGGCCTGCCCTACAGCGAATCGGCACTGCTGGAAACCCGCGGTGGTGGCACCCCTTATGGCGCCAGCCACCATGCCGGGGCAGACGGCAAGCGTGAACTCGACCCGCACGAGATCGCCCTGTGCCGCGCCCTTGGCCAACGCCTGGCGAGCACCGCCAAGGCCCTGGAGGCCGCGCGTGGCTAGGAAGCCCAAGGTGTTGCCGCCGCTGGCTTGGCTGGCACCGCGCTTACGCCTGACGCGGGCGCTTAGCCTGGCGTTTTTCTTTGGCCTGATTGCCCTGCTGGTGGTGAACAACCTGTGGTTCGCCAACCTGCATGGGGCTCGGGTCGAGGTGATCCTGGCGATCGAACTGGTGCCGCTGCTATTGCTGCTGCCGGGCATGCTGCTGGGCAGCGCCCGGGCGCATGCCTGGACCTGCTTCGTGGTGAATATCTACTTCATCAAGGGCGTGCTGGCAGCCTTCGACCCGGCGCGGGCGGTGTTTGGCTGGGTTGAAGTGCTGGTCAGCCTGGGGCTGTTCATTGCCGGGCTGCTGTATGTGCGCTGGAAATTCCAGCATGAGCGGCGCATGGCGGGCGAAGGCAGTTGAGTCAAGGGGCTGCCTTGCAGCCCAATCGCCGGCAAGCCAGCACAGGTCTGCACATGGCTTGAGGCTGATGCGGTCGAGGTGGGAGATTCTATGGTTCCTGGCAAGGGTAGCCGGAGCATCTTCAGCGCCTGTGAGATCGAGCGCCGCCCGCGCGGCGCAATCGCGAGCTGCGCT
>NZ_BLJG01000180.1 GCF_009932375.1 Pseudomonas juntendi | reverse complement strand
GTGGCGGGTGCTCAAGCAGGGCCAGGGCGGCTGCGATGACCGTGTGGAATTCGCGGTCGGTGATCAGCACCTTGGCTTCGCCATGCTGCAGCATGAAGGCAATGGCCTCGGCGTCCAGGCGCACATTCAGGGTATTGAGTACGGCACCGGTCATCGGCACGCCGAAATGCGCTTCGAGCATGGCCGGGATATTCGGCAGCATGACCGCTACCGTGTCGCCACGGCCAATGCCGCGGCCGACCAGGGCGCTGGCCAGGCGTCGGCAGCGTTGGTAGGTTTCCTGCCAGT
>NZ_BLJG01000179.1 GCF_009932375.1 Pseudomonas juntendi | reverse complement strand
TGCCCGCGCGGGCAAATCCTGCAAACCGATGCCCTGCGCTACTTGCAGCACCCGGCCAAGCAGCAGTTCGACGTGGTGTTCCTCGACCCGCCATTCCACCAGGACCTGCTTGCCAACGCCTGCAACCTGCTGGAGCAGCACCAGTGGCTCAGCGAGCAAGCCTGGGTCTACACCGAGAGCGAAGCAGCGCCATCGGCCCTGCAACTGCCCGGCAACTGGCGTTTGCATCGCGAGAAAAAAACCGGCCAGGTGTATTACGCGCTGTGGCAGCGGGGCTAACTATGTAGCGCTGCCTACGGTGCCATTTCGCTGAAGCTGTTGCGGTTCACACAACCGGAGCACTTCAGCGATGACTTCACCTGCGCCCGTCACCCTCGACCAGGTCTCGGCAGGACTGGCATCTGTGGCTTCAGCCGCCCCCTTGCCACTGCAGCACTTCACCCTGAGCAACGGTTTGTCCGTCTACCTGCGGCCAGACCACACCAACCAGCTGGCCGCCGTGCAACTTTGGTATCACGTGGGTTCCAGCCATGAGCCCGCGGGCCACAGCAACCTGTCCCACCTCCTGGAACACCTGATTTTCGAAGGCAGCAGCAAACTTGCCGCCGGCCAATACTCGCGAGTGATCGCCCGCCTGGGCGGCAACGCCAATGCCAGCACCCATGAAGAGGCGACGGCGTATGAGATAACGCTGCCGGTCGCTCGCCTGCCAATCGCATTGGAGATCATGGCCGATGCCATGAACAGCGCGACCTTCGGCCAGGCAGAACTGGACCGGGAAAAGAAAGCCGTCGAGGACGAAAGGCGCCTCAAGTTGGACAACCACCCAGACCAACAGGCGTACGACCTTCACCTGGCGCTGGCCCATGGCGGCAATGCCTATGGGCTACCGAGCTTCGGTTCCCTGGCCGACCTTGCCGATATAGGACTGGAAACGCTGCGAACCTGGTATGCAACCTGGTACCGGCCCAACAACGCCACGCTGGTGGTGGTTGGCGGCATCGACCTGGCAACCCTGCGCACCCAGGTGGAGCAGCACTTCGCCGGCCTGCCGAGCGCGCCAGTGCCGAAGCGCCCCGTACCACGGCAAGACCAGCCGCTGCAGGCGCGCACGCAAACCGTGAGCCTGCCCGGGTTACGCGAAGGGCTGTTCATGTCGTTCAACGTTCCGAGCAGGGCCACCGCAGCGGATGCAGCCACTGCCCCTGCCCTCGAGTTGATCCGCGAGTTGCTGGCCGAGGGATTCAGCGCCAGGCTCTACAGTGACCTGGTGCGCGACAAACGCCTGCTCACCGGCATCAGCATCACCTATCAGCCCTTGTTGCAGGGTGACACGCTGCTGACCCTGTCAGCGTACGTGAACAGCATGAACAGCACGCCAGAACAGGCTGCACACGCTGTTTGCCAGCACCTCGAAGCACTGCGCAACACTGCGGTGCCCACTGCTGAGCTTGAACGCGCGAAATTGCGCATGCTTGCCCGCCGCCTGTTCACTGACAGCCAGGTGGCCCAAGCCGAGCGAATCGGCGAGGCCGCCGCTGCCGGCATCGCCGTCGCGGCCGTGGACCAAGACATCCAGATCATCCGCGACCTCGACAGCCAACAGGTGCAGCAAGTGGCACTTGCCTACCTGGGGCGCGAACGGTTGACCACCAGCTACCTTCAGCCAGGAGCAACAGCATGATCCAGGTACCCTCCCCGGCCCCCTTGCCGCTGACGTGCAACGGCCCGGCTGACGACACCGCCTTGGCGGCCATGGCCAACCTGCACTCGGCACAGGGTATCGACCTTGGCCACATTCCAGACCTGCAGGCCCACCCTGAGCACTGGCGAACGGCAGAAGGCACCCGCGTCAGCTTCCTCGCACGCCATGACCGGCCCATGTTCGACCTGGCATTACGCTTTCGCGCAGGCAGCGTACTCGACGGCGCCCACCCTGGGCTTGCGGCACTTGTGCTGTACAGCCTCGACCAAGGCACCGGGCAACTCGACGCCACGCGGTTCGCCGAGGATATGGCCGGTTTCGGCGCCATCCTGGGCAGGAGGATCAGCGACGACAGCGCCCTTGTCACCCTGCGCGCCCTGAGCCTGCCGGCACTGCGCGACAGCGCGATGCAACTGCTGACCGAGATGCTGGCCCGCCCGGCATTGCGCGCGGGCGATGTGGCCAAAATCGGCGAACGGCTCGTATTCAGCCAGGCCAGGTATGGCAACCATCCGCTGCTGCGGATTACCAAGGCGGCCACCGCGCATATCTTCAGCGGCCACCCCTACGCGGCCACCCTGACGGCGCAGACTATCGCCAGCATTGGCGATGACCAGATCCGGGCGTTCCACCAACAGGCGTATTCGGCCAACAACCTCGACATCGGCCTGGTGGGCAACCTGACCCGCGAGGAAGCACGGCAGCTTGTCGACGACCTGGTCCGGGCCCTGCCGCAAGGCTGGGCGGCGCAACGCACGCCATCGGTTCCCCACTACCAGGCATTGGACCTGAATCTCGCTGCGGCCAGCAGTACCACCCAGGCAACGCTCACCCTTGCAACGAACGTATCGGCCCAAGATCCGGTGTTCCCGGCCCTGTATCTGCTCAACGCAATCCTGGGCAGTAGCTACGAGTCGCGCCTTACCCAGGAATTGCGCACCCTGCGCAACCTCACCTACGCCATCTCCTGCGACCTGAGGCCGCTGGATGCCGCCAGCCAGTTGCAGATCCACTGGGATATCGCCCCCCAGTACCGGGATGCCTCTGGCGCGCTGGTGTCGGCGATTCTGGCATGCCTGCGTGAACACGGCCCCAGCCAGGCCGAATGCGACATGGCGGTGAACCAGATCGCCGGTAAACTGCACCACAGCCTGGCAGACCGCGCGAGAATGGCCCAGGCCTTGGCCACCTACAGCCACCAAGGCTTGGCGCCAGACCACCTGGGCGCCTTCCTCGGTAAACTGTCGGCGCTTACGCCTGCCAATCTGCGTGAAGCGGCGCAAGTCTGGTTGCAGGCCCCACAGGTATTCGTCACCAGCGGCCCGGTTACCGAGCAATTGCCATTACCCAAACCGACCGCGCTCGACCAATAGCGCAGGTACAAAGGCGCTGTTTCGTGGCACTCTAGGCTGGCACATCACGAGTCGCCCAGCATGCCTAGCTTCAGCGCCCCTTTCCGTCCGGCCATCGGCCTGTCCAACCCGCATCTGCAGACATTGTGGGGCCCCCTGTGGCGCAAGCTGCCAGCGCTTGCGCGCAACCGGGAGCGCCTGTGGCTGGCTGATGGCGACTTCATCGACCTGGACTGGCATGGCCCGCACCAGCCGCAGGCGCCGCTGGTACTGGTGTTGCACGGGCTCACCGGTTCCTCTCACTCACCCTATGTGAAGGGCTTGCAGCAAACCCTGCAAGCGCGGGGCTGGGCTAGCGTGGCGGTGAACTGGCGCGGCTGCTCGGGCGAACCCAACCTGTTGCCCCGAAGCTATCACTCCGGCGCCAGCGAAGACCTGGCGGAGATCATCGCCCACCTGCGCGCCCAGCGCCCACTGGCACCGCTGTATGCGGTGGGTTATTCGCTGGGCGGCAATGTGTTGTTGAAATACCTGGGTGAAAGCGGCGTCGCCAGCCAGCTGGAGGCTGCGGTAGCGGTCTCGGTACCGTTTCGTCTGGACCACTGCGCAGACCGCATCGGCCAGGGATTTTCCAAGGTGTACCAGGCGCACTTCATGCGCGAAATGCTGGCGTATGTACAACTCAAGCAGCGGCACTTCCATGCCCAGGGCCAGCATGACCGGTTGGCCGAACTCGAACGCCTGGGCCAGCTGAGCAACCTGCGCACGTTCTGGGAGTTCGACGGCAAGGTCACGGCACCCTTGAACGGTTTTCGCGATGTGCACGACTACTATCGCCGCTCGTCGAGCCACTTCTTTCTTGGCCAGAACCGCACGCCAACGCTGATCATTCAGTCCAGTGACGACCCGTTCGTGTCCAGCCACAGCTTGCCGACCGCGCGGGAACTGGCCCCCCAGACCCGTTTCGAGCTGCACCGCCGCGGCGGCCATGTGGGCTTTGTCGATGGCAGCCTGCGCAGGCCCGGGTACTACCTGGAACGGCGGATTCCGCAGTGGCTGGTGGAGGGCCAGTAACGTCCCTCCATGCCCTGCTCGCGGCTGAGGTACCTATTCGCCGGTGGCCACCCCATGCTTCGGATCAGTGATCCACTCACTCCACGACCCGGCATACAGCTTGCCCAGCGGGTAACCTGCCAGCGCCAGTGCAAACAGGTTGTGGCATGCCGTCACCCCCGACCCGCAGTAAGACACCACGTGCTCCGGTGCCCGCCCGGCCAGCTTTTCGGCAAAGCGCTGCCTGAGCTGATCGGCCGGCAAAAAGCGCCCGTCAGGCCCCAGGTTGTCAGTAAACGCCGCGCACTGCGCGCCGGGGATATGCCCTGCCACCGGGTCGATGGGCTCCACCTCGCCGCGAAAACGCGGCAATGCCCGCGCATCGATCAGGGTCAGGTCTGCATTGCCCAGGCGCTTGGCCAGGTGGTCGGCATCGATCAGCAGCGCGGGGTCTGGCTCGCCGCTGAACGTGCCTTGGCGCTTGGGTGCAGGGTCCAGGCTCAGGGGCAGGTGCGCTGCATGCCAGGCCTTCAGGCCACCGTCGAGGATCGCCACGCCGCTGCGCTTGCCCAACCAGACCAGCAGCCACCAGGCACGGGCAGCAAAGGCGCCGGGGCCGTCGTCGTACAGCACCACTTCGCTGTCGTTGTCCACACCCCACTCACGCAAGCGCTCGACCAGCCGCTGCGCATCGGGCAACGGGTGGCGCCCGGTACGCCCCTTGCTCACCGGCCCGCTGAGATCGCGGTCGAGGTCGGCAAAATGCGCACCGGCTATGTGCCCTTGCGCATAGCTGCGTTGGCCATAGTCGACATCTTCAAGGGCAAAGCGGCAGTCGAGGATCACCGATTTGGGCGAGCCCAGACGCTCGGCCAATTGTTGCGGGGTGATCAATTGCGCAAGGGGCATGACAATCTCCTGATCAATGGCACAAAGCAATGACACTGGCGCCCCGGGTTACAGCTCCAGGGCCTGGTTGAACGGTACCTGAAATTCCTGGCACAGCGCGTCCACCGCGTGGCGGGCACTGTCGGTGACGAAACCCAGCTCCAGCACCAGTACCTGGTAGACGCCGCGCATGAAGGCTTCTTCACCCAGGTGCGCGGAGTGCTCGCGGGTGGTGCTGAGAAAACGTACCCACGAGGTCAGCACGATCCAGGCGTTGATGGTCAGCGATTCGATCTGCGCCGGCGCCATGGCCAGGATGCCTGCCTCGACGAAGCCGCGATAGATCGCCTGGCCCTGGCGCAGGCAGCGCTCGGAGAAGCGCCGGTAGCGGGCGGCCAGTTCGGCATCGCTGTCCAGCAGATGCTCCAGGTCGCGGTGCAGGAAGCGGTAGTTCCACATCGCCGCCAATAGCGCCTTGAGGTAGAACCGCTTGTCTTCCACGGTCGCCGCACGCCCCTGCGGCGGGCGCAGGAAACTGTCCACCAGTTCTTCGTACTGGCTGAACAACACCGCGATGATCGCCTGCTTGTTAGGGAAGTGGTAATACAGGTTGCCGGGCGAAATTTCCATGTGTGCGGCAATGTGGTTGGTACTGACGCATCTCTCGCCCTGCTGGTTGAACAGCTCCAGGCTGTTCTGCACGATGCGCTCTCGGGTCTTCATGCGCGGGGCCATGCTCAAGCTCCCAGTCTGCAGGCGTTGATAAAGGTTCATCTTACGGCGATTCACCCGGCTGATACACCGGTCTCTGCAAGGGTAATACTCGCGCCAACGCAGAAATTAGAGTATAGACTCTAGAAACCTCAAGCTCAGCCAGGAGACCGCCGTGACCTCGCCCATCGCCTTGCCTGCCGTGCATGCCGACCACGCCCTGGAGGCGACATTCAGCGCCCAGCGCCAGGCGTTCGCCGGCAACCCTCTGCCGCCGGCAACACAACGGCGGCAGTGGCTGAAAAGCTTGCGCGAGGCCCTGCTGGCCAACCAGCAGCAGCTGATCGCAGCAATCGATGCCGACTTCAACGGGCGCAGCGCCGATGAAACGTTGCTGGCCGAGCTTCTGCCCTCGGTGCAGGGCATACGCCATGCCGAGCGCCACCTGCAACGCTGGATGCGCCCTTCCAGGCGGGCCGTGGGGCTGGCATTCCAGCCGGCCAGCGCGCGGGTGCTTTACCAGCCGCTAGGCGTTGTCGGCATCATCGTGCCGTGGAATTACCCGCTGTTTCTCGCCATCGGCCCGCTCACCTGTGCCCTGGCCGCTGGCAACCGGGTCATGCTCAAGCTCAGCGAGGCCACCCCGGCTACTGGCCAGGCCTTGCAGGCCCTGCTGCAACGGGTGTTTCCCGAGGACCTGGTCAGTGTGGTGCTTGGCGAGGTCGAGGTCGGCCAGGCGTTCGCTCGCCTGCCGTTCGATCACCTGCTGTTCACCGGGGCCACCAGCATAGGCCGCCAGGTCATGCTGGCGGCCGCGCAAAACCTGACGCCGGTGACCTTGGAGTTGGGCGGCAAATCCCCGGCCATCGTGTCGGCCAGCGTACCGCTGGAAACAGCCGCCGAGCGCATCGCCTTCGGCAAGACGCTCAACGCCGGCCAGACCTGCGTCGCCCCCGACTACGTGCTGGTGCCGCGCGAGCGCCTGAATGCTTTCGCCGATGCCTACGGCACCGCCGTACGGCGCATGTACCCTCGCATTGCCGACAACCCTGACTACAGCGCCATCATCAACCCCCGGCAACTGGCACGCCTTGAGCACCTGCTGCAGGACGCGCGCGGCAAAGGTGCGCAGGTGAGCGACCTGTACGCCCACGAGACACGCCAGGGGCGGCGCCTGCCGCCACACGTGCTGACCAAGGTGAACGACACCATGCAGGTCATGCAGGACGAAATATTCGGCCCGCTGCTGCCGCTGGTGCCCTACGACACGCTCGATGACGCGCTGGCCTACATCAACCAGCGCCCGCGGCCCTTGGCGCTGTACTACTTCGGCTACGACCGCGGCGAACAGCAACAGGTGTTGCAGCACAGCCATTCCGGCGGGGTATGCCTGAACGACACCTTGCTGCATGTGGCTCAGGACGACCTGCCGTTCGGTGGCATAGGCCCCTCGGGCATGGGGCACTACCACGGCCACGAAGGCTTCCTGACCTTCAGCAAGGCCAAGGCGGTACTGGCCAAGCAACGCTTCAACGCCGCACGGCTGATTTACCCGCCTTACGGCAAAGCCCTGCAGCGCCTGGTCTACAAGTTGTTCATCCGCTGAGGCCTGGGCCATGCACCGTCGTGACCTGCTGCGTTTCAGCGTTGCCGCGAGCACCTTCCTGGCCGGTGCCAGCCTGGTGGGCTGCAGCGCACAAACGGCCGCGCCGGGGTTTCAGGCGCTGCGCCACGATGACCTGCCACTGCTGCGCGCGCTGATACCGGTGGTGCTCAGCGGCACGCTGGCCACCGATACGCTGGTACTGCGCAGCCTCGATTACAAGCTGGCAGCGCTGTCGCCGGAGATGCTCAAACTTACCCGGCAATTGTTCGACGTGCTCAGCCTGCCGCTGACCCGCGGCCCACTGACCGGCATCTGGGGGGCCTGGGCCCAGGCCGCGCCCGCCCAGGTCGAGGCTTTCCTGCTGCGCTGGCAGGGCAGCTCGCTGAACCTGCTGCGCATGGGCCATGCCTCGCTGCTGCAACTGCTGCAAATGGCCTGGTACGAGCGCCCTGAGTCCTGGGCCGCCTGCGGCTACCCCGGCCCACCGAAAATCTGAACACGACAAGAGCATCGCCAATGCCTGTGCCTGACCCGTTTCGCCAAGGCCTCGACCGCGGCTGGATCACCCACGACGCCTCACGCCTGGAACATGACCTGCAACTGCACGCCGATATCGCCGTGATCGGCAGCGGTGCCGGCGGCGCCACCAGCGCACAGCGGCTCAGCGCCGCGGGCTTCAAGGTCTTGCTGATTGAAGAAGGCCCGCTGAAGACCAGCAGCGACTTCAAGCTGCTGGAGCACGAAGCCTATGCCAGCCTCTATCAGGAGGGCCTGGGGCGCATGAGCAAGGATGGCGCCATTACCATCCTGCAAGGCCGTGCCGTAGGCGGCACCACGCTGGTGAACTGGACGTCGAGTTTTCGCACCCCGCCGCAGACCCTGGCGCACTGGGCCTCGGCCCATGGCGTACAAGGGCTCGGCGAAGATGAGCTGCGCCCTTGGTTCGAGCGCATGGAACTGGAGCTGGGTATCACACCCTGGGCCATGCCACCGAATGCCAACAACGACGTGCTGCGCCGTGGCTGCGAACAACTGGGTTATCGCTGGGCAGTCATCCCGCGCAACGTGCGCGGCTGCTGGAACCTGGGTTACTGCGGCATGGGTTGCCCGGTGAATGCCAAGCAATCGATGCTGGTGACACGCATTCCCGCCACCCTCGAACAGGGCGGCGAGCTGCTTTACCTGGCCCGGGCCGAGCGCTTCAGCCACAACGGCGAGCGCATCCAACACCTGACCTGCCAGGCCCTGGATACGCAAGGCATCCACCCGACAGGTCGGCAAGTGACGGTACACGCCCGCCATTACATCCTGGCAGGCGGCGGCATCAACAGCCCGGCCCTGCTGCTGCGCTCCAATGCCCCCGACCCGCATGCCCGCCTGGGCAAACGCACCTTCCTGCACCTGGTCAACTTCAGCGCCGCACGCTTCAACGAACGCATCGACCCCTACTACGGCGCGCCGCAGTCGATCTACAGCGACCATTTCCAGTGGCAGCACGGCACGGAGGGGCCGGTGGGCTACAAGCTCGAAGTACCGCCGCTGCACCCGGCCCTGGCCAGCACCCTGCTGGGTGGCCATGGCCAGGACAATGCCCGGCGCATGGCCGAACTGCCCAATACCCATGTCATGCTGGCCTTGCTGCGCGACGGGTTTCACCCGCAAAGCCAGGGCGGCAGCGTTGAACTGCGCGGCGACGGCTCCCCCGTGCTCGATTACCCGGTCACCGACTACCTGCGTGACGGCTTGCGGCGCGCCTACCGCAGCATGGCGCAGGTCCAGTTCGCCGCCGGCGCGGCCGAGGTAACCCCGGTGCACAGCGATGCCAGCGCCGCTGCCAGCCTGGAACAGGCCTTGGCCATGATCGACCGCCTACCGTTGGAGCCTTTCCGTACGCGCCTGGGCAGCGCCCATGTGATGGGTGGTTGCGCCATGGGCGAAGACCCGCGCCAGGCGGTGTGCGACAGCCTGGGCCGCCATCACCAGCTGGAAAACCTGTCGGTTCACGACGGCTCGCTGTTCCCCACCAGCATCGGCGCCAACCCGCAGCTGTCGGTGTATGCCATCAGCGCCAGGCTCAGCGAAGCGTTGGCTACCCGCCTGGCACACAACGCATGACAACGAATACACGCCCTGTCTATAGTGCCATCAGCCGGCCGCATGACTTGGCCGGGGCGCCGTCGCTGCGCTACCATCCGACTCCCCAACGCACTCCAGCCAGGATGACGCGATGAACCGAGTGTTGTACCCGGGTACTTTCGACCCCATTACCAAAGGCCACGGCGACCTGGTCGAGCGCGCTTCGCGCCTGTTCGACCACGTGATCATCGCAGTGGCGGCCAGCCCGAAGAAAAACCCGCTGTTCCCGCTGGAGCAACGTGTCGCGCTCGCCCGTGAGGTCACCAAGCACCTGCCCAATGTCGAAGTCATCGGCTTCTCTTCGCTGCTGGCGCATTTCGCCAAGGAACAGGGCGCCAATGTGTTGCTGCGCGGCCTGCGTGCGGTTTCCGACTTCGAATACGAGTTCCAGTTGGCGAACATGAACCGGCAGCTGGCACCCGATGTCGAGAGCCTGTTCCTGACGCCGTCAGAGCGCTATTCGTTCATTTCCTCGACCCTGGTCCGGGAAATCGCCGCATTGGGCGGTGATATCAGCAAATTCGTCCACCCTGCGGTGGCCGAGGCACTGACCGAGCGTTTCAAGAAGCAAGCCTGACCGCCTGATTGTCGCGCCCGCGTGCACTGCGGGCGCGAATGCGGCACAATTGTGCCCATTGCGTTGAACATGCCCGGGCGCTGAGCCCCGGCCGGAGTCCCCATGTCCCTGATCATTACCGACGATTGCATCAATTGCGACGTCTGCGAACCCGAGTGCCCGAACGAGGCCATCTCCCAAGGCGAAGAGATCTACGTGATCGACCCCAACCTGTGCACCCAGTGCGTGGGTCATTACGACGAGCCGCAGTGCCAGCAGGTCTGCCCGGTCGATTGCATCCCGCTGGATGAGGCGCACCCGGAAACCGAAGAGCAATTGATGGCCAAGTACCGGCGTATTACCGGCAAGGCCTGAACCCTCAGCCCTGCGCGGTTTCTGTAGGAGCGGCCTTGCGTCGCGATGGGCCGCACAGCGGCCCCGGCGGTTTCTGCGCAAACGCTGAAATTTTTGGGGGCGCTTCGCACCCCATCGCGACACAAGGCCGCTCCTACAGGACGGCAATCACCTGTAGCCTCAGCGCTGGCAGCGTGGGCAGAACACGCTCGCCCGCTGCCCCAGCTTCACTTCGCGCAGCTCCGTACCGCATACCTTGCACGGCTGCCCAGCCCGCCCGTACACGAACAGGGTCTGCTGGAAGTACCCCGGCTGCCCGTCACCGCCGATGAAATCGCGCAAGGTGGTACCGCCCTGCTCGATCGCCGCCGCCAGTACCCGCTTGATCTCGATCGCCAGCTTCAGGTAACGCGCCCGGGAAATACCCCCGGCCGCACGGCGTGGATCGATGCCGGCAGCGAATAGCGCCTCGCTGGCGTAGATGTTGCCCACCCCCACCACCACCGCGTTATCCATGATGAACGGCTTGACCGCCATCGAGCGCCCACGGGACAGCTGGAACAGCCGCTCGCCGTCGAACAGGTCGGTCAGCGGCTCCGGCCCCAGGCGCAATAGCAGCTCGTGGCGCAACGGGTCCTGGCTCCAGAGCATGGCACCAAAACGGCGAGGGTCGGTGTAGCGCAGCATCAGCCCCGACTCCAGCTCGATATCGACATGCTCATGCTTGGCCGCCGGCAAGCCCTGCTCGACCAGGCGCAAGTTGCCCGACATGCCCAGATGGCTGATCAGGGTGCCAACTTCGGCATTGATCAGCAGGTACTTGGCGCGCCGTTCGACAGTGACGATGCGCTGCCCCGACAGGCGCACATCGAGGTCTTCGGGAATGGGCCAGCGCAAGCGCCGGTCACGCACCACTACGCGGCTGACGCGCTGGCCTTCCAGGTGCGGCGCAATACCGCGCCGGGTGGTTTCTACTTCGGGTAATTCCGGCATGTGTCAGTGCCCGCCCAACTCACGAATGTTCTGCTTGAGGTTTTCGAAATCGTAATCCGACAGGCCAATGTAATCGAGCACCAGCGGGCCGACCACACGCCATTCGTGGTCGACTGCCTGGTTGCCCAGCACCCGGTAGGAGGCACAGATATGCTCGGCCATCTTCAGCACCGCCAGCAGGTTTTTCAGCTGGCTCTGGGTGTTGCGCGCAGTGTCGTCGCGGAACACTGCCAGGGCATTGTGGTGGTTGGCGATGGCGGCAGTGAGGTGCTCCGGCAGGCGCCAGGACTTGGCGGTGAAGTAGCCGACCACCGAATGGTTGGTATTGAAGGCGCGGTTTTCGGTATCCACCACCCGCGTTTCGCCGCCGGCCTTGGCATAGGCTTCTTCCAGCACCTCCATGTAGTTGGGGAAGCGCTTGAGCATCAACGGCACGCCACAGTCGTGGAACAGGCCCAGGGTGTAGGCCTCGTCCGCGGGCTGGATACCGGTGCGCTTGGCCAGGGTCAGGCAGGTCATCGCCACGTCCTGGGCGGTATCCCAGAAGCGGTTGAGGGTAACGATGGTCTCGTCGCTCATCTCGCCTTTGATCGACTGGGCGTTGATCAGGTTGATGATCGAACGGCTGCCCAGCAGGTTCACCGCACGCTGGATCGAACCGATCTTGTTGGACAGGCCAAAATGCGGCGAATTGACCAGCTTGAGCAAGGCGCCGGACAGGCCTGGGTCCTGGGAAATCAACTTGGCGATGGTTTCCAGGTCCGGGTCAGGCATGTACTGCTCGAACTGCAGGTCAACCATGATCTGCGGTTGCGGCGGGATGGTGATGCCTTGCAAGGCTTGCTGGATCTGTTCGGCGCTGAGTTCTTGGGACATACGTGCACACTCGTTTAGGACGGTGGATTCTAACCCAGTTGGCCGTGCCGGCGCTTTGTCGTACCTCGAACCGAAGTGCCGGCCAACAAGGTATAATCCCGCTCTTTTTTCCCGGAGCGACGTCATGTCCCTGCCCAGCCTTCGCCTCAAAGCCAATGCCGACCGCCGCCTGCGCGCCGGCCACCTGTGGGTCTACAGCAACGAAGTCGATGTCAGCGCGACCCCACTGCAAGGCTTCCAGGCCGGCCAGCAGGCCATTCTCGAGGCGGCCAACGGCAAACCGTTGGGCATCGTCGCACTTAGCCCGAACAACCTGATCTGCGCACGCCTGCTGTCGCGCGACATCAAGCTGCCGCTGGACAAGTCGCTGCTGGTGCACCGCCTCAATGTCGCCCTGTCGCTGCGCGAGCGCCTGTTCGACCAGCCGTGCTACCGCCTGGTCTATGGCGATTCCGACCTGCTGCCAGGGCTGGTGGTCGACCGCTTCTTCGACATCCTCGTGGTTCAGCTGGCCTCGGCCACCATGGAAGCGCACAAGGACGACGTGATCGCTGCCCTGGTGCAAGTGCTCAAACCAAGCGGCATCCTGTTCAAGAACGATTCCGCCGCCCGTGACGCCGAAGGCTTGCAGCGCTATGTGGAGACCGTCTACGGCGAGGTGCCGGACTGGGTGCCGCTGGAAGAGAACGGCGTCAAGTTCGAAGCCCCGGTGCGTGAAGGCCAGAAGACCGGCTGGTTCTACGACCACCGCATGAACCGTGCGCGCCTGGCGCCGTACGTCAAGGGCAAGCGTGTGCTCGACCTGTTCAGCTACATCGGTGGCTGGGGCGTGCAGGCAGGTGCTTTCGGCGCCAGCGAAGTGTTCTGCGTCGATGCCTCGGGCTTTGCCCTGGATGGCGTGGAACGTAACGCGGCGCTGAACGGCATCGGCGAAAAGCTGACCTGCATCGAAGGCGATGTGTTCGAAGCCCTGCGCGAACTGAAGGCTGCCGAAGAACGCTTCGACGTGATCATTGCCGACCCACCCGCGTTCATCAAGCGCAAGAAAGACCTGAAGAACGGCGAGGCGGCCTACCGCCGGCTGAACGAACAGGCCATGCGCATGCTGAGCAAGGACGGCATCCTGGTCAGCGCCTCGTGCTCCATGCACCTGCCCGAGGACGACCTGCACAACATTCTGCTGACCAGCGCCCGCCACCTGGACCGCAACCTGCAGCTGCTCGAGCGCGGCGGCCAGGGCCCCGACCACCCGGTGCACCCGGCCATTGCCGAAACCCGCTACATCAAGAGCATCACCTGCCGGTTGCTGCCCAACAGCTAGCGGCAAGCTGCTAGCTGCAAGCTGCAAGCGCGCCAAGTCGGCTCTGTCTTGTAGCTTGTAGCTTGTAGCTTGTAGCTTGTAGCTTGTAGCTTGTAGCTTGTAGCTAGCCACTTGTATCTGAAGCATTCCTTCGCCGCGCCAGGGGTGTAGAATCGGCCTATTCATCGCCAGTCATCCCCGGCGGGTTTATGAGCTCTGGTCAAGCCCGCGGCGATCCCGCGCAGTCTTCGGCCTCATCCGTGCCAGTGGCAACCGGCCTGCGGTACAAAGGACAAGAGAAGCTCACTCCCCTTTTTGTGACCTGATTAAGCCGCCAGGAGTGTTTCATGCCTGATTATCGTTCCAAGACTTCCACCCAGGGCCGCAACATGGCCGGCGCCCGTGCCCTGTGGCGCGCCACCGGCATGAAGGACGAAGACTTCAAGAAACCGATCATCGCCATCGCCAACTCGTTCACCCAGTTCGTCCCGGGCCACGTGCACCTGAAGGACTTGGGCCAGCTGGTCGCCCGCGAAATCGAACGCGCCGGTGGCGTGGCCAAGGAATTCAACACCATCGCGGTCGACGACGGCATCGCCATGGGCCACGACGGCATGCTGTACTCGCTGCCCAGCCGCGAGATCATTGCCGACGCCGTGGAATACATGGTCAACGCCCACTGCGCCGATGCCATCGTGTGCATCTCCAACTGCGACAAGATCACCCCCGGCATGCTGATGGCCGCCCTGCGCCTGAACATCCCGGTGATCTTCGTCTCGGGCGGCCCGATGGAAGCCGGCAAGACCAAGCTGGCCAGCCACGGCCTGGAC
Source organism: Pseudomonas juntendi (assembly GCF_009932375.1). Taxonomy (GTDB): domain Bacteria; phylum Pseudomonadota; class Gammaproteobacteria; order Pseudomonadales; family Pseudomonadaceae; genus Aquipseudomonas; species Aquipseudomonas juntendi. The sequence continues at coordinate 4,460 of NZ_BLJG01000179.1, read as the reverse complement.
CTGGTCGACGCCATGGTCATCGCCGCCGACTCCAGCGCATCCGACGAGAAAGTCGCCGAGTACGAGCGCAGCGCCTGCCCGACCTGCGGTTCGTGCTCCGGCATGTTCACCGCCAACTCGATGAACTGCCTGACCGAAGCCCTGGGCCTGGCCCTGCCGGGCAACGGCTCGACCCTGGCCACCCACTCGGACCGCGAGCAGCTGTTCCTGACGGCCGGGCGCACCATCGTCGAACTGTGCAAACGCTACTACGGCGAAAACGACGAGTCGGTACTGCCACGCAGCATCGCAAACTTCAAGGCGTTCGAGAACGCCATGATGCTCGACATCGCCATGGGCGGCTCGACCAATACCATCCTGCACCTGCTGGCCGCGGCCCAGGAAGGCGAGGTGGCCTTCGACCTGCGCGACATCGACCGCCTGTCGCGCAAAGTGCCGCAGCTGTGCAAAGTGGCGCCGAACATTCAGAAGTACCACATGGAAGACGTGCACCGCGCTGGCGGCATCTTCAGCATCCTCGGCTCGCTGGCGCGTGGCGGCCTGCTGCACACCGACCTGCCGACCGTGCACAGCCGCAGCATGGAAGAAGCCATCGCCAAATGGGACATCACCCAGACTGACGACGAAGCCGTGCACACCTTCTTCAAGGCCGGCCCAGCCGGGATCCCGACCCAGACCGCGTTCAGCCAGTCGACCCGCTGGGAAACCCTGGATGACGACCGCGAGAACGGCTGCATCCGCAGCTTCGAGCACGCCTATTCGCAAGAAGGCGGCCTGGCCGTGCTGTACGGCAACATCGCGCTGGATGGTTGCGTGGTGAAGACCGCCGGTGTCGACGAGTCGATCCACGTGTTCGAGGGTACCGCGAAGATCTTCGAAAGCCAGGACAGCGCCGTGCGCGGCATCCTCGCCGACGAAGTGAAGGCCGGCGACATCGTGATCATCCGCTACGAAGGCCCGAAAGGCGGCCCGGGCATGCAGGAAATGCTCTACCCGACCTCGTACCTGAAGTCCAAAGGCCTGGGCAAGGCCTGCGCCCTGCTGACCGACGGCCGCTTCTCGGGTGGCACCTCGGGCCTTTCCATCGGCCACGCCTCGCCGGAGGCTGCTGCAGGCGGCGCCATCGGCCTGGTGCGCGACGGTGACAAGGTACTGATCGACATTCCCAACCGTTCGATCAACCTGCTGGTCAGTGATGAAGAGCTGGCTGCGCGCCGTGTAGAGCAGGACAAGAAAGGCTGGAAACCGGCTGAAGTCCGCCCGCGCAAGGTGACCACCGCACTGAAGGCTTATGCGTTGCTGGCGACCAGTGCCGACAAGGGTGCTGTGCGTAACAAGGCGATGCTCGAAGGGCTGTAAGGCGCTTTGGGTGTGAAAGAAGAACCGGCGCCCTGAGCGCCGGTTTTTTATGTCCTGTTGTTTATATGCTGCCTGATCCGGCCCTATCGCCGGCAAGCCAGCTCCCACAGGAAATACACAGGCCTTCAAAACTGCGGGGTTCCTGTGGGAGCTGGCTTGCCGGCGATAGGGCCAGCGCAGGCGACACAACAACTACTGAATCTGCTCCGGCGTCACGATCACCCAGTTCTTGTCCGCCGTCACCGGCAACCCTTCCTTGGCCTGCGCCGCCGCCTGCTTGGCAATCATGCCGTTCAACTGGTCCATGTACTTGGCCTTGCGGTTGATCCACAGGTGGATACCGCCCTTGCCGACGTCTACCCCATGAAACTGCATGTAGCCATCACTGGTTGGCGTGTCACCGCCCACCAGCACCGGCTTCTTCCACTCATCGATGTAAGTCAGGATCGCCGCCTGCTTGCCCGCCATCCAGGTGGCCGGGGTCCACAGGTACGGGGTCAGCTCCAGCCCTTCGTTGGCTTTGGCGTCATAGTGCCCGGCACTGATCTGCTTGCGCGCGGTGGTCAACTGGCCGTTGGCGCGGTCCTTGAGCAGCAGGCTCACGCCAATCACATTCTGCGGCTTCACGTTGTAGCCGTACTTGGGGTCCGAAGCGACCATGCGCACCAACTCTTCAGAGGCGGCAGAAATCACATAGACCTCGATGCCGTTTTCCATCAGCTTGTTGTACAGCTCGGCCTGGCCCTTGAACACCTTGGGCGGCTGCACGTCGATCGCCTTCACCTGGTCGCCATCGTAATAGGTGCTGGGAATCGGCTGGGTCGAAGCCATCAGTTCGTCCACCTGCACCTTCAACTCCTTGAGGGTGAAGCCGGAAAACACCTGGGCGACCCACGGGTAGCACACCATGTCGTCGATTTCGCACAACCGGTAGTAGTAGCTGAACAGGCTTTCCTTGTGCTCGGCGGTGTCCTTGAACGGTATCAGCTTCAGCGACGGGTCGAGCTTGTCACGGTTCAGCAAGCCTTTGTTTTCCATGAACGGCAGCAAGGCTTCTTCCAGGTCATAGCGGTAACTGGTGTTGTCCATGTCGAACACCGCATAGTTACCTTTGTTGGCATTGGCAGCGATCATGCTGTCGAGCTGCCTGGCTGCATCGGCAGGCCAGTGCTTGAGCTCGGTGGCGAAGGTTTCGATACTGAACAGCAGGGACAAGCCGATAGCGGCAGCTTTCACGGCGACTTTCATGTACGAATCTCCTGAAATGATCTGCCAACGCTAGTGCAACCCGGCCGATGGGCGGCAGTCCACACCGACCTTCAGGCAGCAGTAAACGCCGTGTTCATTGCAATTTGCGACATGGCGTTATTCCATAAACGACTATGCACATTCCATTTGGGTATAAATTCGTTTGTTTTCAGGCTGTTAGCATTTCCGTTCGCAATCGCTCACAGAGGCGATGCCACCCTTTGCTTTCTCTGCTGGAGCTTCAATGAATCTGCCGCTGTCACTCAACCTGCTGGCATTCCTGGCCCTGTTGCTGGGCCTGGCACAAACCCGCCGCACCGACTGGAGCCTGGCCAAGAAGGTCTTGCTGGGCCTGGCGCTGGGGGTACTCTTCGGTTTGGCCCTGCACACCGTGTATGGCGCCGGTCACCCGGTGCTCAAGGCCACCATCGCCTGGCTCGACCTGGTCGGCAATGGCTATGTGGGCCTGTTGCAGATGATCGTCATGCCGCTGATCTTCGCCTCGATCCTCAGTGCCGTCGCGCGCCTGCACAACGCATCGTCGCTGGGCCGTATCAGCGTGTTGAGCATCGGCACCCTGCTGCTGACCACGGCCATTGCCGCGTTGATCGGCATCGTGCTGACCAACCTGTTCGGCCTCAGCGCCGAGGGCCTGGTGGCCGGCGCCCAGGAGAGCGCCCGCATGCAGGTCATCCACAGCGACTACGCAGGCAAGGTCGCCGACCTCAATATCCCCCAGTTGCTGTTGTCGTTCATTCCCAGCAACCCGGTAGGCGACCTGGCGCGGGCCAAGCCGACGTCGATCATCAGCGTGGTGATTTTTGCCGTGTTCGTCGGCCTGGCTGCCCTGCAACTGATCAAGGACGACGCCGAGCAAGGCGCACGTGCGCTGTCGGCCATCGACACCCTGCAGGCCTGGGTCATGCGCCTGGTACGGGTGGTGATGAAACTGACCCCATATGGCGTGCTGGCCCTGATGACCAAGGTGGTAGCCAGTTCGAACATGGAAGACATCCTCAAGCTGGGCAGCTTCGTGGTGGTGTCCTACCTGGGCCTGGCACTGATGTTCGTGGTTCACGGCATCATCCTCGCCGCCACCGGCGTCAGCCCGCTGCGTTTCTTCCGCAAGGTGTGGCCGGTGCTCACCTTCGCTTTCACCAGCCGCTCCAGCGCAGCCAGCATTCCGCTGAACATCGAAGCGCAAACCCGCCGCCTGGGCGTGCCGCAGTCGATTGCCAGCTTCAGCGCCTCGTTCGGCACCACCATCGGCCAGAACGGCTGTGCGGGGCTCTACCCCGCCATGCTGGCGGTCATGGTCGCGCCTGCGGTAGGCATCGATACCTTCGACCCGCTGTGGATCGCCACCCTGGTGGCCATCGTCACGCTGAGTTCGGCGGGGGTTGCCGGCGTGGGCGGCGGCGCCACCTTCGCCGCGCTGATCGTGTTGCCGGCCATGGGCTTGCCGGTGGAACTGGTGGCGTTGCTGATTTCGGTCGAGCCGCTGATCGACATGGGCCGTACAGCGTTGAACGTGAATGGCTCGATGACTGCCGGGGTGGTCACCAGCCAGTTGCTGAAAGAGACCGACAAGGACGTGCTGGCCGACGATGAACATGCCGAGCTGAGCCATACCTGACAGATTGCCAGCTCCCACAGGGATTGCATCAGGGCTGACAGGTGTTTGCCACAAGATATGCGGCGCCTGTGAGATCGAGCGCCGCCCGCGCGGCGCAATCGCGAGCTGCGCTCGCTCCTACGTTTGTTTCGGGCCAATTATGCCTGTGGGATTTGTGCGCGAACGCCTTGGTGCATGCCTCGATATCGCGCGGTACACCAAGGCGTTCGCGCACAAA
>NZ_BLJG01000178.1 GCF_009932375.1 Pseudomonas juntendi | reverse complement strand
AGCGCGCCGGGCAGCCGGCCGGGGAGGGGGTGTGAGCAAACCTGACAACCAAATTAATGAGCTTCACCTGCGAGATCCAAAGCCCGGTGACTTCTGGCATGAACGCTTTTGCCCGTATCACATCGTGCTTGCAGTTACGCCTTCCGGGGTCGTGATTGCAGACAAGACGAGGCCAGACGGAGATTCGCATTACACCTTCGATCTCGAATCAGCCAGGGAGATAACGCACGAAGAGCACGCCAAGGCCGTGCGCTACTCGTCAGGCAATGGCTTTGCCGCCGACGTGATCCCAGTGCGAGCCGCTCTGTCGGTTAGGGAGTGGAAAGCAGCAGGAAGCAAGTACATCACGGTAGCCGAGCAGCGGGCCGCGTCGCATTCGGGAGAAGCACTGATGGACACCAACAAGATGCGCGACATCAGCCGCGAGCAGTTCGAAGAGTGGTGCGATCTGACTTGCCGCAGCACGAGGAAGGACAACTGCGGAAACTACGAAAGCACTATGGTGGATGCGGACTGGGAGGCATGGCGGGCCAGCCGGGAGGTCGTGGTGGTGGATTTGCCGGATACGTTCGACAAGCGCGACGTGCAAGGCCTGGACTACGACAAAACAGTCGCCGCAATCGAGGCCCAAGGCCTGAAGGTGGCGCCATGAGGCGCTATCACTGGATTGAGACTCCGCAGACCATCGAATACTGCGTGATGCACTGCGTGGAGGATGCGCCGGGTTGCGCCCATCACTTCCAGTATCAGCTTTCGACCAAGGGAAGAGTTTTCACCGTCAAGCAGATATCGGCAGCGTTGCAACGCCTGAAAAAAGATGGGCTGGTCAGCAACAAAGGTTCGTTTTGGCAGATGCCGGAGGTGACCCCATGAAGCGCGTATGGACAGTAATCGTAGGCCCCAAGGCCTTCCAGATGGTGCTGATGGAGCAGAGCCTGGACCGTGCGGGTGCCCTGCGTGAGGCGCAGTTGATCTGGCCTGAGTGTGAGGTGGCGTGATGACCGACAAGATCAGCGTCAACAGCACCACCAAGCTCTCCGAGGCCGTGACCAAGCCTCGCCACTTCTGGTCCTCCGGCCCGGCTCGTGTTCGAGATGTGTGCCGATTGGCGTACCTCTTTGCCACGGAGCTTTCCATGGCCGGCGCCGTCGAGATCATCGTCCGCCCGGTCAAGTCCCGCCGAACCCTGGAGCAGAACGCCAAGCTCTGGGCAATGTTGGCCGATATCTCGCACCAGGTCGAATGGCCGGTGAACGGTGTCATGCAGAAGCTCGACAGCGAGGACTGGAAGGCCCTGATGACTGCCGCTGCCCGCCAGGAGGTGCGCATGGCCTCCGGCATCAACGGCGGCGTCGTGATGCTTGGCGTCAGCACCCGACGGATGACTGTGGCTGAACTGGGCGATGTGATCGAGTGCATGTACGTGTTCGGCTCCGAGCGCGGTGTTCGCTGGAGCGAGCCGAAGGGGCAAATGCCTGAGCAGTGGGAGGCGGCAGCATGAGTGAGATTTGGCTGGAGAGTAAAACCCTTGCAGGGCGCTACATGGTTTCTTCACTCGGCAGAGTTAAGCGAATGGCCCATGTGTCCTCGACTCGCTCCGGTGTTGCCAAAAGCTATCCAGAGCGCCTGATTCAGCGTGCCAAGTCCAATGACTATCCGAGGATCATCCTCAAGGTAGACGGAAAGGCCAAGGCTTACCTGATCCATCGTCTGGTTGCCGAGGTGTTTGTTCCAAACCCGGACGACTTGCCGTGCATCAATCACAAGGATGGAGACAAGAGCAATCCGCATCCAGAAAACCTGGAGTGGTGCACCCATCAGGAAAACATGGCGCACGCGGCGGCTACGGGGCTCAGCGACTGTGCTGTTCCTGTTCAGTCAGCAAAGCATGGGATGGGCATGTGGTTCCCTTCGCTGGAATCTGCGGTGCGCCACACGGGCGTGAGCAAACCTTGCATTTGCGCGGCGGCCAGGAAAAAGCAAAAGACGGCTGGGCGCATGGTTTGGGACTACGCGCCACAGGGTGTGGTGTTCAGTGACCTGTTGAGCGAGGAGGCGGCATGAGCGACGGACTTGGAATCACGACACAAACGACCGTGTTCCTGTCGGCAGAGAAGATCGTGAAGGAGATGGACGCCGAGGACATCGGCTCGTTCTGCTCCGCCGTGGCTCAGCGCCTGGATCAGGAATATGCGGGGCGCGCCGGTGCGGCGGCGGACTTTGCCGGCGGGCTGAGCGAAATGGGCTGCCGGTTCCTGGCCGAGGTGGTTACGAGCTTCTACCAGCGGCAGAAGCGGGAGGATCGCTGATGCTTGCCAAGGAGATAAAGCCGAAGAAGTGCAAGGCACCAGGTTGCGGCAAGCCCTTCAAGCCGACCATGACCACGCAAAAGGTGTGCAGCATCGCCTGTGCCAAGGCCATGGCCAAAGATCCGAAGCTGCAGAAGGTTGCGGCCAAGGCAATCACCAAGCAGGCCCGCCAGGACTTGCAGGAGCGCCGGGAGAAGCTGAAGACCCGCCGCGAGCACATGGCCGAGGCGCAGACCGCGTTCAACGCCTACATCCGTGAGCGTGACGCTGGGCTGCCGTGCATAAGCTGCGACTCGCTGCCGAGCGACCATGACCTGATCACTGGGAGCCGCTGGGACGCTGGCCATTACCGGTCGGTGGGCGCCTGCCCGGAGCTGAGGTTCGAGCCGCTGAACGTGCACCGCCAATGCGTGAAGTGCAACCGGAACCTGTCGGGTAACGCAGTCGAGTACCGCATCCGGCTGGTGGGGCGCATCGGCGCCGACCAGGTTGAATGGCTCGAAGGGCCTCATAAGCCCCAGCGCCTGACCATCGAAGACCTGCAGGCCATCAAGGCCCTGTACCGGCAAAAGCTCAAAGACCTGCGGAGGGCAGCAGCATGATCTGGACCATCACAGACACGGCCGGCGTGCTGCTCCTCGCTATGGCCATCGTTTCGGCCTGGTGCGCTATGCGCGCCAACAGTATCCAAGCCCGCCGCAAGAAGGAGAACGCACAGTGAGCTATCAGAACGTGGTATCGGCAGTCGTTCGCGCCCTGTCGGCCGAGACGATCAACAGCGCCGGCGGTTGCGACTTTGAGCCGAAGGTCCAGGCCGCCAAGCAGAAAGGCGCAATCGTGGGAAAGGAAGCGGCATTCCTCATCGACTGCATGGTTTTCAGTCGCCTGCACAAAAACCTGAGCGCGTCGCACTGGCGTCACCTGGTGGCAAAGTACTCGACTCATGTCGATCGCAAGCACGCTGCCATCGAGGAACTGACGCGCACCCATCGCTCGCCGGCCCCGGATCGTTTTCGCCAATGCGCCATCCTGACCTGGGCCATGCCAAAACTTCCGGGTGTCGATGGCAAGCGCAGCACCAGCGTTTTGCCGGCGCCCTGGTACGAGATGGACAACTGGAGCGATGAGCCTCATCCCATCAAGACGCAGGAGCGCTGGAGGCGTGACATTCGCAAGGCTCTTGAGCGCGAAATAGACGCTGCGCTGGTCGAGGCTCAGCACATTCTCGACCATGAAGGCCTTTTGGTGGCAAATGTCGCTTGACTGCGATTGAGCCATTGAGCCAATATACGTCCATCCTGTGATTCCTGCGCCTGATGATGGCGGCAACGGTCACAGGATGGTCTGGAGATATCATGACCCAGATCCATCGCTTCCCCTTCATCGAGACGTCCAGTCTCCCCAGCTACAACATTTGCCAACGGTCACGCTGCCTCCGAGATGCATTGGAAGGCACGCATTACTGCGCAGGCCATCAGCCGAAGCCGAAAGCTCCTGATTCCGCCTGGGCTGGCATGAAAGTCGTCTACATCATTGGCGCTGCCGGAGACGAGTTCGTCAAGATCGGCTATGCCACAGACCTGAGCGCTCGCTTGGTCAACATGCAGGTAGGGTCGGCGCGAGAGTTGCTGGTGCACTGCGTGCTTGAAGGTGGCGTCAAGGTCGAATCCATTCTCCATCTGGAGATGCAGGCGCATCATGTGCGTGGAGAGTGGTTCAAGGCCGAGCCAGTCAAGGCGTTGTGCGAGAAGCTCCAGAAATGCCGTCACACCCGCATGAGGCTCAAGGTTGAGTCGGTCATCAGTGAGTGGAGCGACGCCGGCCACCCATGGGATGGCAGGGGAGTAGCGCAGCGCCGCAAACGACCAGGATTAACGATCAGAGCGTAAGCAAAGCCCAGCCAAGTGC
>NZ_BLJG01000177.1 GCF_009932375.1 Pseudomonas juntendi | reverse complement strand
ACGGCAAGCTCGACCGCCGTGCCTTGCCGGCGGCGGATGCCAGCCTGCTGCAACAGGCGTATGTGGCGCCAGTCACTGAACTTGAACAGCAGGTAGCAGGCATCTGGGCCCAGGTGCTGGAACTGGAGCAAGTAGGCTTGAGCGACAACTTCTTCGAGCTTGGCGGCCATTCGTTACTGGCTACCCAGGTCGTACTGCGCCTGCGCGACGCGCTGGGCCATGAAGTGCCGGTCAAGACGCTGTTCCTGGCCCGCGACCTGGCAGACTTCTGCGTGGCTTTGCAGGCCCTGCAGCCTGCCCTCGAGCCACTGCACGATGTTTTGGCTAAATCCTTGGAGGACCTCAATCGTCTAACTGCCGATGATCTTGAAAAACTGATTTCCTAGTGAGGACACGGCATGCAGCAACTAATCGAATCGGTAAGCGCGCTTTCTTCCGAGAAGCGCAAAGCCTTGGCGATTCTGCTGAGTCAGAAGGGGGTCAATCTTTATGGCATCGCGCCGATTTTCCGGCGTGATGCCAACGAGCCCCTTCGGCTGTCCTATGCCCAGGAACGTCAGTGGTTCCTATGGAACCTGGAGCCGCACAGCGCGGCGTATCACATCCCCACGGCGCTGCGCTTGCGCGGCACCCTGGACATGGCCGCGCTGCAGCGCAGCTTCGCGACGCTGATCGAGCGTCACGAAGTACTGCGCAGCGTGTTCGTCGAGGTCGACGGGCAGTTGCTGCAGCAAGTTCGTGCGCCGTTCGCGCTGCCGCTGCCGGTGCAGGTACTGCCCGATGCCGGGCAACTGGAACAGGCAGTGGCGGCGGAGATCGCCGAGCTCTTCGACCTGGGCGAAGGGCCGTTGCTGCGCGCACGTTTGCTGCAGGTGAGCGAAGAAGACCATGTGCTGGTATTGACCCAGCACCACATCATTTCCGACGGCGCCTCGATGCAGTTGATGGTCGAGGAGCTGATCGACTGCTATGCCGCGTTCAGTCGTGGCCAGCAGCCCGAGCTGCCGGCGCTGCCGATCCAGTACGCCGACTATGCATTGTGGCAGCGCCAATGGATGGAGGCTGGCGAGCGCGAGCGCCAATTGGCCTACTGGACCACCCGCCTGGGCGGCGAGCAGCCGGTGCTGGAGCTGCCGCTGGATCGTCCGCGGCCAGCGCTGCAGAGCTGGCGTGGTGCACGCCTGGATATCGAACTGTCGGCCGAGCTGGGCAAGGGTTTGCAAGAGGTGGCGCGGCAGCAAGGGGCGACCCTGTACATGGTCCTGCTGGCGTCGTTCCAGGCGCTGTTGCACCGCTACAGCCGACAGCGCGATATCCGTGTCGGCGTGCCGATCGGCAACCGCAACCGCGCCGAGACCGAGCGCCTGATCGGCTTCTTCGTCAATACCCAGGTGCTCAGCGCCGAAGTCGATGGTCAGGCGGCGTTCACCACATTGCTGCAACAGACCAAGGAGGCGGCGCTGGGGGCCCAGGAGCATCAGGACCTGCCGTTCGAGCAACTGGTCGAAGCCTTGGCACCGGAGCGCAACCTCAGCCACAGCCCGTTGTTCCAGGTGCTGTTCAATCACCAGGCGCACCGTGGCGAGGGTCGGCAGGCCCATGAGCTGCCGGGCCTGCGAGTGGAATCGCTGAACTGGGAGAGCCAGACCGCGCAATTCGACCTGATGCTCGATACGCATGAAGAGCAGGGGCAGTTGTGGGCGTCGCTGACCTACGCGACCGACCTGTTCGACTGCACCACCATCGAGCGCCTGGCGGGCCACTGGCAGGCGTTGCTCGAAGGTATCGTCAGCGCCCCCGGCACGCGCGTCAGCGAGTTGCCGATGCTGAGCGCGGCGGAACGTGCCGCCACCCTGGCTGCCTGGAATACCGCCCCGGCCACGTTCACGCCGAGCCAGCCGCTGCATCGCCTGATCGAAGCCCAGGCGGCCCGCGCGCCGCAAGCGCCGGCGCTGGTCTGCGAAGGCGAACAGTTGAGCTATGCCGAGCTGAACCGCCGGGCCAACCAGGTCGCCCATGCGCTGATCGCCCAAGGCGTCGGCCCGGACGTGCTGGTAGGCCTGGCCGCACCGCGTTCGCTGGAGATGGTGGTCGGCCTGCTG
>NZ_BLJG01000176.1 GCF_009932375.1 Pseudomonas juntendi | reverse complement strand
GCGCTCAATCTCACAGGCACTGAAGATGCAGCGGCTACCCTTGCCAGGAACCATAGAATCTCCCACAGGGGACTGCACAGGCTTTGAGCTCTGCGGTATTCCTGTGAGAGATCACACGGCCCTACGGGTCGCGCGGTCGCGCAGAGAACTCGATCCATAAGCCCGGCGCGGCCCTGTGGGAGCGGGCGTGCCCGCGAACACCGGCGCAGCCGGTGCCATGTACCGCGCTGGATGCTTCGCGGGCGCGCCCGCTCCCACAGGGGACGCGGTGCACCCGGCGCTGCACGAAAGCCAGGCAAAAAAAGGGGCGCCGACCAAGCGCCCCATAAGCCGTAAAGCACACAACAAATTCAGTTGGCGTCCACTAGCGCCATCGCCTCGGCACTGCACGCTTCGATCCGCGCCCAATCGCCATTCTTGATCCAGCTGCTGTCGAGCATCCAGGTGCCCCCTACACACATCACGTTGGGCAAGGCCATGTAATTGCGCACATTGGCCGGGTTCACACCACCGGTTGGGCAGAAGCGGATATCGCCGAAAGGCCCGCCGAACGCCTTGATCGCCGCCACGCCACCGCTGATTTCCGCAGGGAACAGCTTGAAGCGACGGTAGCCCAGGGCATACCCCAGCATGATTTCAGACGGCGTGCTGATGCCTGGCAGTAGCGGGATCTCGCTGTCCACCCCGGCCTGGAGGAGCTCCGGGGTAATGCCTGGGGTGACGACAAATTGTGCACCTGCGGCTTCAACGGCGGCGAACATACCGCGGTCCAGAACAGTGCCGGCGCCCACGCAGAGCTCCGGGCGCTGCTTGCGCAGTACCTCGATGGCCTTCAGCCCAAGCGGTGAGCGCAAGGTCACTTCGAGGGTACGGATACCGCCAGCAGCCAGTGCGTCAGCCAGCGGCAGGATGTCTTCCTCACGGGCGATGGTGATCACCGGCAGAATGCGCGCCTTTTCGCAAATGGCGTCGATCCGCGCGGCTTTGTCGGCCATCGAGAGCTTGGACTGTGGGCGTTCAAGGGTGGTCATGACTGTGGATCCTTGGCTCATGGGCACCAGTAGATGTCCAGGGGGGCGTGAAGAAAAGCGCGAATCGGCATTTCGGTAAGGTCGTTGCCAGCCAGCGCGGCGCGCAGGGTGGCGAGTTTGCCCTGGCCCTGCACGGCCAGCGCGGTAAAGCCGGCACTGGCCAGCAAAGCGCGGGTCATCGACAGGCGCTGGTGCGGCACGCTGGGCGCCAGCAACGGCAGGCAGCGACGTTGGCCAGCCAGGTCCAGGCCTGCTTCCAAGTTCGGGCTGGCCGGGAACAGCGAAGCGGTATGGCCATCGTCCCCCATGCCCAGCACCAGCACGTCGATCTGCGGCAGCTCGGCCAACGCCTGGTCGGCCATGAGTGCGGCGGCGTCGAGGTTTTCCGCCTGCTGGTACAGGCCAATGAAGCGGGCCTTGGCCGCATTACCCTGGAACAGGTGACGGGCCAGCAGGCCCGCATTGCTGTCGGCGTGCTCTACCGGCACCCAGCGTTCATCGGCCAGGCTGACGGTGACCTTGGCCCAGTCCAGCGCTTCGCTGGCCAGTTTTTCCAGGAAGGGCACCGGGCTGCGGCCACCGGACAACACCACGCAGGCCTGCCCCTTGGCAGCGACCGCCGCGCGCAGGCGCTCGGCCACGTCGTGGGCCTGAGTGGCGGCCAGCGCCTCGGCGTTTGCCAACTCGTGTACGTTCACGACCGCTGGCAGTTTCAGTTCAGATATCCCCATACCACGCCCTCCCATCGCGTGTGATCAGTGCAATCGAGCTCATCGGCCCCCAGGAGCCGGCCGCGTAAGGCTTGGGCGCATCGCCCGCATTACGCCAGCCGGCGATCAACTGGTCGCACCACTTCCAGGCATACTCGATTTCATCCTTGCGCACGAACAGGTTCTGGTTGCCGCGCATCACTTCGAGCAATAGCCGCTCGTAGGCATCCGGAATCCGCGCACTGCGCCAGGTATCGGAAAAATTCAGTTGCAGCGGGCCACTGCGCAGTTGCATGCCCTTGTCCAGCCCCTGCTCCTTGGTCATCACCCGCAACGAAATGCCTTCATCCGGCTGCAGGCGGATGATCAGCTTGTTGCCCACCTGCAAACGCTGTTCCGGGGCGAAGATGTAGTGCGGGGTTTCCTTGAAGTGGATAACGATCTGCGACAGCTTCTGCGGCATGCGCTTGCCGGTGCGCAGGTAGAACGGCACGCCCGACCAACGCCAGTTGCGAATGTCGGCACGCAGGGCGACGAAGGTTTCGGTATCGCTCTGCGCGTTGGCATTGTCTTCTTCCAGGTAGCCCGGTACCGGCTTGCCGTCGCTGTAGCCGGCAATGTACTGGCCACGCACCACGCGGGTGCTCAGGGCGTCGCCCGTGATCGGTGCCAGTGCCTTCAACACCTTCACCTTTTCGTCGCGGATGGCATCGGCAGACAAGTCGCTGGGCGGGTCCATGGCGATCAGGCACAGCAGCTGCAGCAAGTGGTTCTGAATCATGTCGCGCAGTTGCCCGGCCTTGTCGAAGTAGCCCCAGCGGCCTTCGATACCGACCTTTTCGGCAACGGTGATCTCCACATGGGAGATGGAGTTCTGGTTCCACTGGGTTTCGAACAGGCTGTTGGCAAACCGCAGGGCAATGAGGTTCTGCACGGTCTCCTTGCCCAGGTAGTGGTCGATACGGTAGACCCGGCTTTCCGGGAAGAACCGGGCGACAGCGTCGTTGACCCGGCGTGACGACTCCAGGTCGTGGCCAATGGGTTTTTCCAGCACTACCCGGGTGCGCGCCACCAGGCCGGCCTTGTCGAGGTTCTCGCAAATGGCACCGTATACAGCCGCGGCGGTGGCAAAGTAGGCGATCAACGGCAGCTCGCCGGGCAACTGCTCGGCCAGCGCCTGATAGCCTTCAGGCTGCAGGAAGTCCAGGTGCAGGTAGCTCAGCCGGGCGAGGAAGCGCCCCAGTGCAGCCGGCTCGATATCGGCCTCGGGCACATGCCGGCGCAGGTGCGCTTCGATGTGATCCAGGTGCGCCTGCGCACTGCCGGCCTCACGCGCCAGCGCCAGCAGACGGGTGTCCGGGTGCAACAGATTGGCGCGGTCGAGTTGGTACAGCGCAGGAAACAGCTTGCGCAGCGCCAGGTCGCCGAGGGCGCCAAACAGGGCAAAGGTGCAAGGTTCGACACTGATTGCAGCCATGATGTTGGTTCTTTCCTAAAGTTGGTCTAGGAATACCGCTTTCACATACGGTTTTCAAGGGGAAATGTAGTAAAAACCACAACATTACACACAAGTGTTACAGACAAGTGGTACACCAACCGCACCGACAGTACGATAGACGACCGTGCAAAAAGCCTGCTGCTCCCACAGCCGGCTGTCTTCCCGACCCAAGGACATACCCATGGACCGCGTGCGAAACCTCCTGGAACAGATCCAGGGACGCCTCGACGAGCTGAACAAGGCCGAACGCAAAGTCGCCGAAGTCATCCTGCTCAACCCGCAACAAGCCACCCGTTTCAGCATCGCTGCGCTGGCCCAGGCGGCAAAGGTCAGCGAGCCGACCGTCAACCGTTTCTGCCGCTCGTTCGGCGTCAGCGGCTACCCCGAGCTCAAGCTGCAACTGGCACAGAGCCTGGCCAGCGGCGCCGCCTATGTCAGCCGCGCAGTAGAGGCCGACGATGACCCGGCGGCCTATACCCAGAAAATCTTCGCCAGCGCCATTGCCTCACTCGACAGTGCCTGCCAGCAACTGGACCCGATGCAGGTCAGCCGTGCCGTGGACATGATGATCCAGGCCCGGCAAATCCACTTTTTCGGCCTTGGCGCCTCCGCCCCGGTGGCTCTCGATGCACAGCACAAGTTCTTCCGCTTCAACCTGGCAGTATCGGCCCATGCCGACGTGCTGATGCAGCGCATGCTGGCCTCGGTGGCCCACACCGGTGACCTGTTCGTGATCATTTCCTACACCGGGCGCACCCGCGAACTGGTCGATGTGGCACGCCTGGCCCGCGAAAACGGTGCCTCGGTACTGGGCCTGACTGCCGCCGGCTCGCCCCTGGCCAACGCCTGCAGCCTGAGCCTGCATATCCCGCTGCCCGAAGACACCGACATCTACATGCCAATGACCTCGCGCATCATTCAGCTGACCGTGCTCGATGTCCTGGCTACCGGCATGACCCTGCGCCGTGGCGTGGATTTCCAGCCGCACCTGCGCAAGATCAAGGAAAGCCTGAACGCCAGCCGCTACCCGATAGAGGACGACGAACTCAACTGAGCCGGTGCGCCTGCAAACGCAGGTGGGCACGCTGCCCCGGCGCCAGGCTCAGGCCCTCGCCGCTGCCACTGGCCGCCTCGACGCAGACAAAGCCCTGGCATTCCCGCCCGGTCACGCCCATCAACGGGCGATTGCCCGGGTGCCAGACCACCGTGTCGTCGCTGTCGCCCGTGTCGATGCACAGCTCGCGCTGCCAAGCCGGGTCCTGCAGTTGTACCCGGGGCGTGCCCGGGTAGACCTTCTGGCAGCCGCCCTTTAGCTTCAGCGCACCGCCCTCGCGGCAGGCCTGACGGTTGAGCCGGTCATAACCCTGGATATCCTCCAGCCCAGACAGCGCTATCTCGGAAACGTGACTGATACGCCAGTAGGCCAGCAAGGCATGGCTCAACTGGCAGGGTTGGCTGTCCTGGTGCTCGGTGCTCAGGCTCAGCTCCATGCGGCTGCCCAACCGGGCATGCAGGTCGACCTGCCAGTCGCACAGGTTCAGCTGCCACTTCAGGCTTACGCCCTCCTCGTCCTCGCGGCTGTCCACCAGCTTCCAGTCCAGCAACCGCGCCCAGCCATGCGCCGGCCACAGGTCTTCGCTGGGGTGGCGGCCATACCACGGCCAGCACACCGGCACACCACCGCGTATCGCCCCCACTTGCGGCCACTGCTCGGCGCACCACAGCCAAGGCCGCTCGCCCGCCGGCTGAAAATGCAGCAGTTGCGCGCCCTGGCGGCTGAACACCGCCTGGCAACGGGGGTGGTCGATGATCAGTACATCGCGCTGCTGGTAACGCTCCCACTCGAATGTCGGCCGCGGCCGCTGCGAGGTGAAGAAGCGATGGAGCGGATGTTCAGGCATGGGTCAGAGCTCTTTTTGTTTGAGGTAGCGCTGTCTCGGCCTATCCCCAACACCCACTGCAGGGCAGTGGGTGCCGGGCGCCGAAAATGGATTGGCGTAAATTTACAACAATTGCCCTCAGAATGACGACTGAATCTTCAAGCCGGCGACCAGCGCATTGTCCACCTGGTCAACCCCACCCGGGCTCTTGATGTACTGCAGGTTGGGCCGCACGGTCAGCCAGTTGGTGACGTGGAAGCCGTAGTACAGCTCGGCGTTGTACTCGGTGCGCTGCAATGGCATGAAGCCTGGGTTGTCGTAATCGTCGATGCCGTTCTGCGCGTTGATCAGCTCGGCACGCTTCTTCACGTCGTCGTTCACATGGATGCGTGCCACGCCAAAGCCGATGTCATCCTTGGGCCGGGCGTCAAACGCGCCTTTGTACACCAACCCCACCTGCTGGTAGTTGTCGACCACGTTGGTGGCCTTGTCGTGCACGGTGAAGTTGGCGAACAGGCTGAGGCCGCGGTTCACATCCCCGGCATGGGCGGTGACCTGCTGCTGCGCCACCACCCACCAGCCATGCTTGCTGGAGTGCGACTTGAACGCGTTGCCGGTGATACCCTGCGGGTTGCCGTTGACGTCGTCGTAGACATCGTCGGCCTTGGCGGTGCTGTAGTAGTAGCCCAGGCGGTACTCGCCCGGCAGCCCGTTGACCTTGGGTGACCACACCGCCTCTACCGGCAGGATCGCGCCCTTGGTGCCGCTGCCACTGAGTTTGAAGCCGTTGCCGGTTTCCAGGTTGGAGGGGTTCTGCTCGAAGGCACCGACCTGCACGAAGAAGTCCGGGGTGATGTTGTACTTCACCCGCAGCGCCCACTGGCTGACCGGCCAGTTGTACCAGATGCCGCCTACCCAGTTGCCCACCTGCGAGCCGCAGAAGGCCAGGTTCTGGAAGTCGCACGGGAAGCTGTTGAAATCCTCACCCGGGCCGTAGCGGCCGACTTTCACATCCAGTGCGCCGTCGAAGTACTTCTGCTTGACCCACATCTGGGTCAGGCGCCAGGTCTGGCCGCGCCCCCACACCTCCTGCACCGAGCTGAACTGCCCGGCGCGCGGGTCGCTGATGCGGTCGTTGGACAGGTTACGACCGCTACGCTCGGTGATCGCCAGCTTGAATTCGGCATCGTGCCAGCCAAAGATCTTTTGCAGGTCCAGGTGCGCGCCAAGGGCGAACTGGTCGCTGTAGCGCGCGGTTTTGTCGTCGTTGTAGCCGCCATGCAGGTTACCGGCCACTTCACCCACGTAATCGAGGGTGAAATCGTAGCCCTTGTCCAGCAGCTCGGTACGGGTGCCGCCCCAGTCGCCGGTCATCCACTTCGATTCGCTGGAAAATGCCTCGGCAGCTTGTGCACTGGCGCTGCCAACCACGGCGAGCAATGCCAGCGACCCCAATGTCTTGATACGTTTGCGCTGTTCCATCCCTTTGCGTCCTCTTTTTCTTATTGATGATGTAGACGAATTAACGGCCTTTGAAGTGAGCCACGTTGTCCTTGGTGGCTGCGGCAGTGCTGGCCAGGTGCAGCCGCTCGCCGCTGTTGGCGTCGAACAGCAGCACCCGCGCCGGGTCCAGTTGCAGGTTGAGGTTGTCGCCAACCTGGCAGGCCACATCGGGCGCCAGCCGGCAGCACACCTTGGCCTGGTTGAGGGTGACGAACACCAGCAGGTCCGGCCCGGTGGGTTCGGTGACCTGCACTTCGGCACGAATGGCCGGCAGGCCGTTGCCCTCGCTGGCCCCCAGGGCGATCTGCTCAGGGCGGATGCCCAGCAGGATTTCACGGCCATCCTGTTCATTGGCGGCCAGCCCCAAGGGCAGCTCGCAGCGCGCCTGGCCGCTGTCGAGCAGCGCCAGCAGGCGGCCATCCTGTTGCTTGAGGCGGGCCGGAATGAAGTTCATTGGCGGCGAGCCGATGAAGCTGGCGACAAACTGGTTGGCCGGGTCGTTGTAGATCTGTTGCGGGGTACCGAACTGCTGGATGATGCCATCTTTCATCACCGCAACCTTGTCGCCCAGGGTCATGGCCTCGATCTGGTCATGGGTGACGTACACGGTGGTGGTCTTCAGGCGCTGGTGCATCAGCTTCATTTCGGTACGCATCTCGACCCGCAGCTTGGCGTCCAGGTTGGACAGCGGCTCGTCGAACAGGTAGATCTTCGGCCGCCGCGCCAGCGCCCGGCCCATGGCCACGCGCTGCTGCTGGCCGCCCGACAGCTGCGCCGGTTTGCGCGCCAGCAGGTGCTCGATCTGCAGCAGCTTGGCCACCCGCGCCACCTCTTCATCGATTGCCGCCTGCGGCAGCTTGCGGATTTTCAGGCCAAATTCGATGTTTTCGCGCACGCTCATGGTCGGGTACAGCGCATAGGACTGAAACACCATGGCGATGTCGCGGTCCTTGGGGCTCATGCCACTGACGTCCTGCCCGTCGATGAGAATGGCCCCGCCGGTGATCTGCTCCAGGCCGGCGATGCAGTTCATCAGGGTCGATTTGCCACAGCCCGACGGGCCAACCAGGATCAGGAACTCGCCGTCGCTGATCGACAGCTGGATGTCCTTGAGGGTATCGGGCAGGCCGGTGCCGTAGGTCTTGTTTACATTGCGCAGTTCGAGCGTTGCCATGACTTACCCCTTGACTGCGCCGGCCGTCAGCCCGCGCACGAAATATTTGCCTGCCACCACGTAGACCAGCAGGGTTGGAAGGCCGGCGATCATCGCCGCCGCCATGTCGACGTTGTATTCCTTGGCGCCGGTGCTGGTGTTCACCAGGTTGTTCAGGGCCACGGTGATCGGTTGCGAGTCGCCGCTGGAAAACACCACGCCGAACAGGAAATCGTTCCAGATCTGGGTGAACTGCCAGATCAGGCAGACCATGATGATCGGCGTCGACATCGGCAGGATGATGCGGCGGAAAATGGTGAAGAACCCGGCGCCATCCAGGCGCGCCGCCTTGACCAGCGCATCCGGGATACTCACGTAGAAGTTGCGGAAGAACAGGGTGGTGAAGGCCAGCCCGTAGACCACGTGCACCAGCACCAAACCACTGGTGGTACTGGCCAGGCCAAGCTTGCCGAGGGTGAACGAGGCCGGCAGCAACACTGTCTGGAATGGCAGGAAGCAGCCGAACAGCAGCAGCCCGAAGAACAGCTGCGACCCGCGGAAGCGCCACATCGACAGCACATAGCCGTTCAACGCGCCGATGGCGGTGGAGATCAGCACCGCCGGCACGGTGATCATGATCGAGTTCCAGAAGTAACCGCTGACCGTGCCCCAGGCCTTGACCCAGCCAATGCCGGTGATCACTGCGGGCCAGCTCAGCAGGTTGCCGGTGCTGATGTCTTCCGGGGTTTTGAAGCTGGTCAGCAGCATCACCACCAGCGGCACCAGGTACAGCAGCACGGCAATCAGCAACACGCCATGGATGGCGATACGGCCAAGGCTCAGCGCCGGTTTTTCGGCAGGGCTATTCGATGCGCTATGCATGGCGTTTGCTCCGCAGCTCCGAGTACAGGTAAGGCACGAGGATCGCCAGAATCGCGCCCAGCATCAGGATGGCGCTGGCAGAGCCCATGCCCATCTGGCCGCGGCTGAAGGTGAACGAGTACATGAACATGGCCGGCAGGTCGGATGAGTAACCCGGGCCACCGGCGGTCATCGCCGCCACCAGGTCGAAGCTCTTGATGGCAATGTGCGAAAGAATCATCAGCGCACTGAAAAACACCGGGCGCAGGCTGGGCAGCACCACTGTCCAGTAAATGCGTGGCAGGCTGGCACCGTCGATCTGCGCAGCGCGGATGATGGACTGGTCAACCCCGCGCAGCCCGGCCAGGAACATGGCCATGATGAAGCCCGATGCCTGCCACACGGCGGCGATCACCAGGCAGTACACCACCCGGTCCGGGTCGATCAGCCAGTCCAGCCGAAAACCCTCCCAGCCCCAATCGCGCAGCAGCTTGTCCAGGCCCATGCCAGGGTTGAGCAGCCACTTCCAGGCGGTGCCGGTAACGATCATCGACAGGGCCATGGGGTACAGGTAAATGGTCCGGATAAAACCTTCGCGGCGAATGCGCTGGTCCAGCAATACCGCCAGCAACACGCCAATGGCCAGGCTGATGGCGATGAACAGGCCGCCGAACAGCAGCAGGTTCTTGCTGGCCACCCACCAGCGATCGTTGTCGAACAGCCGGGCATATTGCGCCAGGCCCGCCCACTTGTAGGTGGGCAGGAAGGTCGAGGTGGTGAAGGACAGCACGAATGTCCAGAGGATGTAGCCGTAGAAGCCCACCAGCACAATGAACATGCTCGGTGCCAGCACCAGCTTGGGTAGCCAGCGCTGCAGCGCGTCCAGGGGTGAGGCCCGCAATTGGGCGGTAGTTGTGGTCATGGTTCACCTCAAAGGCGCTGCACTCCGGGTAGGAGCGACCTTGCGTCGCGATGGGCTGCAGCGCAGCCCTGAGGACTCAAGTTCGACACCTACCTGAAAGATCGAGTGCGCAGGTTTGGGGCTGCTGCGCAGCCCATCGCGACGCAAGGCCGCTCCTACAACGGGACCGCGTCAGCCTTTACTGGGCCGCCTTGATGGCCGCCGCCAGCTTCTTCGCCGCATCGGCCGGGTCGGCCTTGGGGTCGTTGATGTAGTTGGTCACTACATCGAAGAACGCGCCCTGCACGGCCAGCGTGGTGGCCATGTTGTGCGCCATGCTTGGCTGCAGGCCGCCCGTCTTGGCGTCGTCGAGGAAGTCCTTGGCGGAGGTTTGCGCGCAGCTGTCGAAGCCATACGTGCCCATGTTGCCGAGCATGTCGTTACGCACCGGAATCGACCCTTTGTTGATGCTGAAGACCTTCTGGAAGTCCTCGCCCAGCACCTTGCGCGCGATGTCCTGCTGCCCGGCGGATGTTCCGGCGTCGTTCTGCTTGAACACCACCAGCGAGTCGATGTTGTACAGGAAGGCCTTGTCAGTGCCGGGGAATGGGACGCACTGGTAATCCTTGCCGGCGGTTTTCTTCGCCAGGGTCCATTCGCTCTTGGCCCAGTCACCCATGATCTGCATGCCGGCCTTGCCGTTGATGACCTTGGCCGCTTCCAGGTTCCAGTCCTGGCCCTTGCCATCCTGGTCCATGTAGGTGGCGACCTTTTTCAGCTCGGTCAGTGCCTTGACCATTTGCGGGCCAGCCAGGGTGGCGCTGTCGAGGTCGACCAGGGCCTTCTTGTAGCCGTCGACGCCCATTACTGCCAGGACCACGTTTTCGAACACGGTGCTGTCCTGCCAAGGCTGGCCGCCATGGGCAAGCGCAATGAAGCCGGCGGCCTTGAGCTTGTCGGCAGCGGCATAGAATTCGTCGAGGGTGGTGGGCGCCTTGTCGATGCCGGCTTTCTTGAAGACTTCGGGGTTGATCCACAGCCAGTTGATACGGTGGATGTTGACCGGCACGGCAACGTAGTCACCGTCGTACTTCACGGTATCGGCGACCTTCTTGTCGAGCAGCGAGTCCCACTTTTCTTCCTTGGCCACGTCCTTGAGCACATCGGCATCGAGCAAGCCGGTGGCTGCCCAGTCCTGGATGTCCGGCCCCTTGATCTGCGCCACACCGGGTGGGTTGCCGGCGACTGCGCGACTCTTGAGTACGGTCATGGCGGTGGCCCCGCCGCCGCCGGCAACGGCGCCGTCCTTCCAGG
Source organism: Pseudomonas juntendi (assembly GCF_009932375.1). Taxonomy (GTDB): domain Bacteria; phylum Pseudomonadota; class Gammaproteobacteria; order Pseudomonadales; family Pseudomonadaceae; genus Aquipseudomonas; species Aquipseudomonas juntendi. The sequence goes on along the minus strand of NZ_BLJG01000176.1, from coordinate 3,968 downwards.
TGAAACCGTCTTTCTCGACTTGCGCCTTGAGCACATCGACCGCTGCTTTTTCACCGCCAGAGGTCCACCAGTGCACCACCTCTACACTGCCTTTGCTTTCAGCGGCGCTGGCGCCCAGCGGCAGTAAGGAGGCGAGCGAGATAGCAGCGGCGAGACAGAGTTTGGAATTCATCGAAGCACCTTTCTTGTTGTTATGCGTGCAAGTCAAACGCTTGCGTTGCATGGAGTCTAAACAGCGTGCCCGCCCCGTCAGGTAACGAAGCGATGCGTGAATGTCATCATTTGGTTACATTGCTGCCCAGGTTGCTGGCCAGGCTGGGCGCCAGCGGCAAGCCTGGCAGCAGCAGCGCCTGGTAGGCGTGATAGAGGTCGGGCTTGCCCGGCCAGATGGTCCCGGCCGGCCGGTTGTTGCTATCGAGTTCGTGGTGCCAGCTGCCCGCCACAGGGTCGATGAAGTGGTTGGCGATAAACCCCCAGAGGGTGCGGTACCACTGCTCGTAACGGGCCTCGCCGGTACGCTGCAACAAGGCCGCGGCGGCGGCGCACGCTTCGGCGTGCACCCAGTGCAGGCGCGCGTTCACCACCGGGCGGTTGGCCCAGTCCAGCGTGTAGACGAAACCCTCTGCGCCATCGACGTTCCAGGCGTGCTGGCAGGCGGCCTCGAACAACCCGCTGGCACTTTCTGCCAGCCACTGCGGTGCCGGCAGCCCGGCACGTTGCAGGCTGGCCTCCAGGTGCAGCAGCAACCGCGCCCATTCCAGGGCGTGCCCAGGCGTGGTGCCAAAGGGCCGGAAATGATCGGCGGGGTGGTCGTGGTTGTAGTCCGCCACGGGCTGCCAGTGCACGTCGAAGTGTTCGATCACCCGGTAACCGCTACCGGCGGCATGGGTATGGATGATGCGTTCGGCGATACGCAACGCGCGTTGCAGCCACAGCGTGTTGCCGGTGACATCAGCCAGGGCCAGGAACGCCTCGGTCGCATGCATGTTGCTGTTGGCGCCACGGTACGGCTCGGGCAACTGCCAGGCACGGGAGTAAGCCTCTTGCAGGGCACCTTCGGCTTCGCTCCAGAAATGCCGCTCGATCACCTCGGTGGCGTCTGCCAGCAGGCCCCTGGCACTGGCGGCGCCCGCCACCACGGCAGAGCTGGCGGCCAGGGCGACGAAGGCATGCAGGTAGGCGGCCTTGCCGCTGTCCTGCTGGCCATCGGGGTGAGCGAACCAGCCCCCATAGCTGGCATCCTGCATGGCCCCGCGCAGGGCGGCCACGCCGTGCTCGGCGTAGGCCAGGCAGCCTGGAATGCCTTGCAGGTGAGCCAGGGCAAAACAGTGGGTCATGCGCGCCGTGTTCATGGTTTCGGCGCGGGCACCAGCGGCGAGTTGGCCTTTGGCATCCAGGTTGCCGAAGCCGTCCGGGCGTTTCGCGGCTTTGGCAAAGGCCAGCAGCCGCTGGGCCTCGGCCAGGCGCCAGGCCGTATGAGCCGGGGCTTTCAGCCAGCTGGTGGAGGGCAGTAGGTGGGTATTCATGAGCCAGCTTTATCCTTGCCAGTCGTGTGCGAATTCTAGCCAGCGGGGTCGAGGCAGATGTCACGAAGGAGGCTGGGATTGTCACTGGGCAGTGACAATTGAGTAACCTGAGTGCAAACCTTGAAACCCGTGCGGCCCTTGCAGGCAACACGGAAAATCAGTCCATGCCTCGCGGCAGGAACAAGGTTACCCGCAGCCCACCGTCGCGCAGGTTCAGCAAACTCACCTCGCCGCCATGGCTATGGGCAATATTGCGTGCAATCCCCAACCCCAGCCCGTAACCCTGTTGCTGGGCGGCCAGGCGGAAGTGTGGCTCGAACACCTGCTCCAGCTGCTGCTGGGGCACCCCCGGCCCTTGGTCATCCACCTGCAGCACAAAGCCCTCGGCGCTGTCGATGATACGCAGTTGCGCCCGTTCGCCGTACTTGATGGCGTTGTCGATCAGGTTGCCGATGCAGCGCCGCAGGGCCAGAGGTTTGCCCGGGTACGGTGCAAGCGCCTTGCCGTACACAGTGACGCGGCCATCGGCCAGGTAAGGCTCGGCCAGGATATCCAGCACCTGATTGAGGTCGACGGGCTCGATGTTCTCGTGGATGTCGGTGTCCTTCACGCATTGCAGGGCGCCTTTGACCAGCAGCTCCAGCTCGTCCAGGTCCTGGCTGAACTTGGCTTGCAGGCGCTCGTCTTCCAACAGCTCGACACGCAGGCGCAGGCGGGTTATCGGTGTGCGCAGGTCGTGGGATATGGCGCTGAACAACTGGCTGCGTTCGGTCAGGTAACGGCTGATACGTTCGCGCATGCTGTTGAATGCCCGGCTCACCTCGACCACTTCGCTGCCGCCACCTTCCGCCAGCGGCGCCACATCAGCGCCCAGCGACATTTCCCGCGCGGCCCGGGCCAGGCGTTTGAGTGGCCAGCTTTGCCAGTGCACCAACAAGCCGATGAACAGCAACAGCAAGGCCGTGGTCAGCACCATGAACCCCACCTGCTGGCGTGGCAGGCGTTCGGCTTCCAGGCCGGTATACGGCTCGGGCAGCAACGAGGCGATGTACAGCCACTCCCCCTCACCCAGGCGGATCTGCGTGACCAGCACCGGTGGCTTGAGGGGCTCGAGCGTCAGCGAGTAATGCGCCCACGAGCGCGGCAGCTCGTCGAGCTTGAGGCCGCTGTTGAAGATGCGCAGCTCGTCAGGCCCGACGAACTCGACGGAAATTTCCATCTGCGACCCCAGGCGCTCGTGCAACACCTGCTGGAATACATCGATCACCGCCTGCTTGCGCGCCGTGACGGGCAACGCCTGCATGTCCAGCGGGGTAGCATTGAGCGATACGAAAAACCGCGTGCCGCCCATGCTGCGCAACTGGTCGAGCACCAGCGGCCGGTAGGCCACTGGCAACGACCGGAAGTAACTGACGCTGGCGCTCATCGAATGGGCCAGGCTGCTGGCACTGGCCCGCAACCCCTGCAACTGGCTGGCGCGCAGTTGGGAAACCCAGATGATGCTCGACAACCCCTGGGCCAGCAGCACCACCAGCAGGGTCAGCAGCAGCATGCGCCCCAGCAGTGAGCGGGGCAGCAAACGCCAGCGCCGCTCAGGGCGCACAGCAGACATGCGCCGCCAACAGGTAACCGCTGCCGCGCACGGTGCGGATCAGCCGGGGAGGTTTGTCGGTGTCGCGCAGGCGCTGGCGCAGGCGACTGACCGCCATGTCGACGATACGGTCCAGCGGCATCGGCTCGCGGCCGCGGGTGGCGTTGCCGATGGTGTCGCGGTCGAGGATTTGCTGTGGGTGGTCGAGGAACAGCTTGAGCAGTGCGAAGTCGGCACCGGAGAGAATCACCTCCTCACCATCGCGGTGGAACAGCCGGTGGCTGACCGTGTCCAGGCGCCAGTCATCGAAGGCCAGCACCGCGCTCCCCGGCGCCGCCTGGCCAAACTCGGCGCGGCGCAGCAGGGCCTTTAGCCGAGCCTGCAGCTCGCGCGGGCTGAACGGCTTGCCCAGGTAGTCGTCGGCACCCAGCTCCAGGCCGATGACCCGGTCGGCTTCATCGGAACTGGCAGTGAGCATGATGATTGGCACACGCGCCCGGCGCGGATGCTGCCGAACCCAGCGGCACAGGCTGAAACCATCTTCATCGGGCAACATGACATCGAGAATGACCAGGTCGCAGGGGCTGCTTTCCAGCGCGCGGCGAAAGCCCGCGCCGTCGGCTTCGGCATGCACCTGGAAGCCGGAGCGGCTCAAATAGGTTTGCAGCAGTTCACGGATTTCCTGGTCGTCGTCGACCATCAGGATCGATTTGCCGGCAGTGCTCAAGGTGGTCCTTCCTCTTCTTGGTTACAGGTCTTTGCTGCCTGTTTTTATTGGGGCTGCTTTGCAGCCCTTCGCGGGCTTGCCCGCTCCTACAGGGATCGCAGCACCTGTTTGCGAGGGCAATCTC
>NZ_BLJG01000175.1 GCF_009932375.1 Pseudomonas juntendi | reverse complement strand
ATCGAGGGCCTGAGGTGTAACGCGACCCATTTGTGGGAGCGGCCTTGTGTCGCGAAAGGGGCGCGAAGCGGCCCCGGCGATTTAAGCGGCGAAGCTCAAATCCTGGGGCCGCTTCGCGCCCCTTTCGCGACACAAGGCCGCTCCCACATTGATCGGCGTACGCAGGCCTTTGGCCGCGCGGGATTCTGGGCTGCGCGTAGGCGGGCCTTACTCGTGGGTCAGCTCCAGCACCCGGTCCACCAGCTTGTTGATGCCACCAGCCGCCTCGCTGATCGACTTGGCCTCCATGTAAGCCGGGGTCGTCACCAGCTTGCGTTGGGTATCTTCGACGATGTCGTGCACGTCGCATTCTTCATGGGTGCCGCCCATCTTCACCACTGCCGCCGCAGTATCCGCGTCGCTGCCAATGGTGCAGACCACCCCCGGCCCGTAGATCTTCGCCGCCAGCGCCGGCGAAATGCAGATCAGGCCAACCGGCTTGCAGGCAGCGGCAAAGGCTTCGGCCAGGGCCAGCACGTCTGGGTTGACGCTGCAGTTGGCGCCTTCCACGGCGAAGTTGGACAGGTTCTTCGCCGCCCCGAAGCCACCCGGCACGATCAGCGCATCGAAGTCTTCGACCTTGGCCTCGCGAATGTCCTTGACCTCGCCCCGGGCAATGCGCGCCGATTCCACCAGCACGTTGCGCGACTCGGGCATCTCCTCGCCGGTCAGGTGGTTGATCACATGCATCTGCGCAATGTTCGGCGCGAAGCACTGCACTTGCGCGCCGCGCTGGTCCAGGCGCAGCAGGGTGATCACGCTTTCGTGAATTTCGGCGCCGTCGTACACGCCACAGCCGGAAAGAACCACCGCTACTTTTTTAGTCATGTTTGAAGCTCCAGTGTTGTGTCGCGCCTGGGAGATCGAGCGCTGCCTGCGCGGCGCATTGCGAGCGGGCGCTCGCCGGGTTGGTTTTCAGGGCCAGTCATGCTTGTGACAGGCACGCGGCCGCCTTGTTCGTCCGGCAACCCGACACGCTGTGTGCAACCCGATGCGCCGCAGTGGTGCTTCGGGGTCACTGCTGGTCGCGCTGTTCGCCCGCCGCCTGGGCGGCGGCCTTGCGCTCTGCGCGCAGGGCACGGAAGCGACGGCGCAGCCACAACAGCACGCCCAGCCCCAGCAGGGCGGCCAACACCCATAGTTCGTACCGCTTGACGTTGCCCAGCAGGCCTTCGAGGATGGCGCCGAAGTGATAGGCCGCCGCACCCAGGGCAATGGCCCAGATCGCTGCGCCAATGCCGTTCAGCAGCAGGTAGCGGCGTGGCGGATAGCCCGACAGGCCAATGGCCACGGGCATGACCGTGCGCAGGCCGTAGACGAAGCGGAAACTCAGTACCCAGATGTCGGGGTGGCGGCGAATGTGGGCGAGCGCCCGGTCGCCCATCGCCTGCCAGCGCGGCTTGCGGGCCAGAATCTTGCGGCCGTGGCGCCGGCCCATGAAATACCACAACTGGTCGCCGGCATAGCTGCCGAAGAACGCTACCAGGCACACCAGGTTGATGTCCATGTAACCGCGGAATGCAAGGAATCCTGCAAGCACCAGGATGGTCTCGCCTTCGAAGAAGGTGCCTAGAAAAAGGGCAAAGTAGCCGAAATCCTGCAGGAATTGTTGAAGCATTTTCTGAGGTGCTGGCGAAATGAACGCGCAGCCTACCCCTTCGCGGGCATTCGGGAAAGTGTCCAAATGTGTCTCCACATGAACAATTCCTACACCACATTGCCATAGCCACGCGTCATGGCTTGCCCTGCCATGTCACACAGGCGTCATAATGGGCGCTTATCTTGCGGCTCAATTGATGATAGGGCGTTAACGTCCTCAGGAACGTCAGATGAATAATGAAGTGCTTAGCCCTGTCGCGATCAAGGATGCCCAGGAGCTCCCCGAAGAGATGCTGCAGACCCCGCCAGACCTGCCGCCGGCCACCGCGCCGGAAGCCGGGCAGGCGGCCGAGCCTGCCGCCCCGGTGCCTGCGCCGCCGCCGGCCCCGGCAATCGCGGTGCCTGGCCTGGACGACAGCAGCCTGTACATTCATCGCGAACTCTCGCAGTTGCAGTTCAATATTCGTGTGCTGGAGCAGGCGCTGGACGAGAGCTACCCACTGCTGGAGCGGCTCAAGTTCCTGCTGATCTTCTCCAGCAACCTTGACGAGTTCTTTGAAATCCGGGTGGCCGGCCTCAAGAAGCAGATCAATTTTGCCCGCGAACTGGCCGGCGCCGACGGCCTGCAGCCGCACCAGGCACTGGCGCGCATCAGCGAGCTGGTGCACCTGGAAGTCGACCGGCAATACGCCATTCTCAACGACGTGCTGCTGCCGGAGCTGGAAAAACACCAGATCCGCTTCATTCGCCGCCGTTACTGGACACCCAAGCTCAAGACCTGGGTACGCCGCTACTTCCGCGACGAAATCGCCCCGATCATCACCCCCATCGGCCTCGACCCGACCCACCCGTTCCCGCTGCTGGTGAACAAAAGCCTGAACTTCATCGTCGAGCTGGAAGGGGTGGACGCGTTCGGCCGTGATTCGGGCCTGGCGATCATCCCTGCCCCCCGCCTGCTGCCGCGGGTGATTCGCGTGCCGGAAGAAGTCGGTGGCCCGGGTGCCAACTATGTGTTCCTGTCGTCGATGATCCACGCGCATGCCGACGACCTGTTCCAGGGCATGAAGGTCAAGGGTTGCTACCAGTTCCGCCTTACCCGTAACGCCGACCTGGCACTGGACTCCGAAGAGGTTGACGACCTGGCCCGCGCCTTGCGCGGCGAGCTGTTCTCGCGCCGCTACGGCGATGCCGTGCGCCTGGAGGTCGCCGACACGTGCCCGAAACACCTGTCGGACTACCTGCTCAAGCAGTTCAGCCTCAGCGAAAGCGAGCTGTACCAGGTCAATGGCCCGGTCAACCTCACGCGCCTGTTCAGCATCACCGGCCTGGACAGCCACCCGGAGCTGCAATACACGCCGTTCACGCCGGCGATCCCCAAGCTGCTGCAGAACGCCGACAACATCTTCAGCGTGATCGGCAAGCAGGACATCCTGCTGATGCACCCCTTCGAGTCCTTCACCCCGGTGATCGACCTGCTGCGCCAGGCCGCCAAAGACCCGCACGTGCTCGCCGTGCGCCAGACCCTTTACCGCTCCGGGGCCAACTCGGAAATCGTCGATGCCCTGGTGGATGCAGCGCGAAACGGCAAGGAGGTCACCGCGGTGATCGAACTGCGTGCGCGTTTCGACGAAGAGTCCAACCTGCAGATGGCCAGCCGCCTGCAAGCGGCGGGTGCGGTGGTGATCTACGGCGTGGTCGGTTTCAAGACCCACGCCAAGATGATGCTGATCCTGCGTCGCGAGCACGGCGAGATCGTGCGCTACGCCCACTTGGGTACCGGCAACTACCACGCCGGTAACGCCCGCCTGTACACCGACTACAGCCTGCTGACCTCAGACGACGCCCTTACCGAGGACGTTGGCAAGCTGTTCAGCCAGCTGATCGGCATGGGCAAGACCCTGCGCATGAAAAAGCTGCTGCACGCGCCGTTTACCCTGAAGAAGGGCATGCTCGACATGATCGCGCGGGAAACCCAGTTCGCCCTCGACGGCAAGCCGGCGCACATCATCGCCAAGTTCAACTCGCTGACCGACGCCAAGGTGATCAAGGCGCTGTACAAGGCCAGCCAGTCTGGCGTGAAGATCGACCTGGTGGTGCGTGGCATGTGCTGCCTGCGCCCAGGTATTCCGGGGGTTTCGCACAATATCCAGGTGCGCTCGATCATCGGTCGCTTCCTGGAACACACGCGGGTGTTCTACTTCCTCAATGGCGGCGAAGAGCAGATCTACCTGTCCAGCGCCGACTGGATGGAGCGCAACCTCGACAAGCGTGTCGAGACCTGCTTCCCGGTCGAAGGCAAGAAGCTGTTGCTGCGGGTGAAGAAAGAGCTGGAAGGCTACCTGACCGACAACACCCATGCCTGGACCTTGCAGCCCGACGGGCGCTACGTGCGTAGCACCCCAACCGGCAACCAGAACCCGCGCAGCGTTCAGGCGACCCTGCTGGAGCGCCTGAGCAACCCGGTCCTCAACGTACGCTGAGGACGAAGCCGACCCGGGTCAGCCACTCCGCCTCGTTGGCGAAGTCGGCCTGGGTCAGCTGGTTCTGTTCCAGCCAGCCTTCAGGGAAGGCGATGTCGAGGCTTTCCCCGGCAGCCTTGAGCTGGACCTTCGGCATCTGCTGGTTGCCACGGATGTGGTGGAACAGGATGGCGAAGCGCAGCAGCACGCACAGGCGCAGCAGTTTCACGCCTTCCTCTCCCAGTTCGGCAAACTTGTCCTTGGGAATGTTGCGGCGGTGGCCGCGTACCAGCAAGGCCATCATCTGCTGGTCTTCGCGCGAGAAGCCCGCCAGGTCGGAGTGTTCGATCAGGTAGGCGCCATGCTTGTGATAGTGGTAGTGGGCGATATCCAGGCCGATTTCATGCACTTTGGCTGCCCAGCCGAGCAGATCGCGCCAATTTCCATCCTTCAACCCCCATGCATCCGAGACCTGGTCGAAGGCGTGCAAAGCCTTGCGCTCTACGCGCGCTGCCTGGCCCTGGTCGACGTGGTAACGCTCCATCAGTGAGTTCAGGGTGCGTTCGCGCACATCTTCATGGTGGTGGCGGCCTAGCAGGTCGAACAGCACGCCTTCGCGCAGCGCGCCGTCGCAATGGTCCATGCGCTGCAGTTCCAGGGCATCGAAGATGGCTTCCAGAATTGCCAGGCCGGCCGGGAAGATGGTACGGCGGTCCGGCTTGATGCCTTCGAAGTCGATCTTGTCGACGTCGCCCAGCTTGAACAGCTTGCGCTTGACCCAGGCCAGGCCCTCGGCGTTGACCTCACCGTTGCCCAGGCCGCCGTCCTTGATGGCGGCAGCGATGGCACGGATGGTTCCGGACGAGCCGATGGCCTCGTCCCAGGTCAGGCGGTGCAGGGCGTTTTCGATGCTCATCAGCTCCAGGCGCGCGGCGGTGTAGGCCTGGGCGTAGCGGGCCGGCGTGATCTTGCCGTCGCGGAAGTAGCGCTGGGTGAAGCTGACGCAACCCATTTGCAGGCTTTCACGCAGCAGCGGCTCGAAGCGCTGGCCAATGATGAACTCGGTGCTGCCGCCGCCGATGTCGGCGACCAGGCGTTTGCCGGGGGTGTCGGCCAAGGTGTGGGACACACCCAGGTAGATCAGGCGCGCCTCTTCGCGGCCGGAGATGACCTCGACCGGGTGCCCGAGGATGGCTTCGGCACGCTGGATGAATTCGTTGCGGTTGCGCGCTTCGCGCAGGGCATTGGTACCGACGATGCGCACCGAGCCAGCCGGCATGCCGTGGATCAGTTGGGAAAAGCGCTTGAGGCAGTCCAGGCCCCGCTCCATCGCCTCTTCACTGAGCTTGCGCTCTTCGTCGATGCCGGCGGCAAGCTGAACCTTCTCGCCGAGCCGCTCGAGGATGCGGATTTCGGTATGGTGGGCCTTGGCCACGACCATGTGGAAGCTGTTGGAGCCAAGGTCGATGGCGGCGATCAGAGACAGGTTCTTCGCGATGTTGTGCGGCATGCTGTGTGTTCTCGGTCGTTAACCCGGCAATCGTGCCACGATAGCAGGCTGTCGCCAACGCGTGACATGCCAGGCCTTGATGCAAGGCAATGTGCCATTCGATGCTATGACACGCAGATGACAGTTTCGATTCGTGGCGTCTTGCCCAACTATAGTTACACTCAATCGACCGCAGCTTCCTGTAGAGCGTGGGTGCGGCTATCATGGGCCACGTTTTTTTGCTTACGACCCTGGAGATATCCATGAGCAGCGATCTGATCAAACATGTCACCGATGCCACCTTCGAAGCCGAAGTCCTGGAGGCTCAAGGCCCGGTGCTGGTCGACTACTGGGCTGAATGGTGCGGCCCGTGCAAGATGATCGCGCCGGTACTGGACGACATCGCTTCCACCTACGAGGGCAAGCTGACCGTCGCCAAGCTGAACATCGACGATAACCAGGAAACCCCGGCCAAGCATGGCGTGCGTGGCATCCCGACGCTGATGCTGTTCAAGAACGGCAACGTCGAAGCCACCAAGGTGGGCGCGCTGTCCAAATCCCAGCTGGCCGCGTTCCTCGACGCCCACCTGTGATGTGAAAAGGCCCCGCGAATGCGGGGCTTTTCTTTTTCAGAGCACTAGACGCAGAAAAAAGCAAGTGTTACATTCGGCCTCGCACTGCTTCTCCAGTGCCTTCTACATGCCGTCGCCGAAGCATCCCCAATTCGAATCAGTACGCGATCCTGTCGCCATCTAGCGGCGCGGCTTCATTAAGCCAAAGCTTAATTCTCCCTTCTTACATGATTACGTCATTCCCCTTATGAACCTGACTGAACTCAAGCAAAAGCCGATTACCGATCTTTTGGAAATGGCCGAACAGATGGGCATCGAAAACATGGCCCGTTCGCGCAAACAGGACGTGATTTTCGCCCTGCTGAAAAAGCACGCGAAAAGCGGCGAAGAGATCTCCGGTGATGGCGTGCTGGAGATTCTCCAGGATGGTTTCGGTTTTCTGCGTTCGGCTGATGCGTCCTACCTGGCCGGCCCTGACGATATCTACGTCTCGCCCAGCCAGATCCGCCGTTTCAACCTGCGCACCGGCGACACCATCGTCGGCAAGATCCGCCCACCGAAAGAAGGGGAGCGTTACTTCGCGCTGTTGAAGGTCGACACCATCAACTTCGACCGCCCGGAAAACGCCAAGAACAAGATCCTGTTCGAAAACCTGACGCCGCTGTTCCCGAACAAGCGCCTGAAGATGGAAGCCGGCAACGGTTCCACCGAGGACTTGACCGGCCGCGTCATCGACCTGTGCGCCCCGATCGGCAAAGGCCAGCGCGGCCTGATCGTTGCTCCGCCAAAAGCGGGCAAGACCATCATGCTGCAGAACATCGCGGCGAACATCACCCGTAACAACCCCGAGTGCCACCTGATCGTCCTGCTGATCGACGAGCGCCCGGAAGAAGTGACCGAAATGCAGCGTACCGTGCGAGGCGAAGTGGTTGCCTCTACCTTCGACGAGCCGCCAGCGCGCCACGTGCAGGTTGCCGAAATGGTGATCGAGAAGGCCAAGCGCCTGGTCGAGCACAAGAAAGACGTGGTGATCCTGCTGGACTCCATCACCCGCCTGGCGCGTGCCTACAACACCGTGATCCCGAGCTCTGGCAAGGTACTGACCGGTGGTGTCGACGCCCACGCCCTGGAAAAGCCGAAGCGCTTCTTCGGTGCGGCACGTAACATTGAGGAAGGCGGTTCGCTGACCATCATCGCCACCGCGCTGGTCGAAACCGGCTCGAAGATGGACGAAGTGATCTACGAAGAGTTCAAGGGCACCGGCAACATGGAGCTGCCGCTGGACCGCCGCATCGCCGAGAAGCGCGTGTTCCCGGCCATCAACATCAACCGTTCCGGTACCCGCCGCGAAGAGCTGCTGACCGCCGACGACGAATTGCAGCGCATGTGGATCCTGCGCAAGCTGCTGCACCCGATGGATGAAATCGCCGCCATCGAATTCCTGGTCGACAAGCTCAAGCAAACCAAGACCAACGACGAGTTCTTCCTGTCGATGAAGCGCAAGTAAGCGTTTCCAGACCGGAACTGAATGGGGCCGCTTCGCGCCCCTTCGCGGGCACGCCCGCTGCCACAGGTTCAGTGTGATCCATGTGGGAGCGGGCGTGCCCGCGAAGGGACGCGAAGCGGCCCCACTGCATTTTTGCCCCCAAACAAACCCCGAACGGCGCTACACTCTGCACCCCCGACCGATACGGCCAATACGAGGCTCCCGCATGCAGTATCGCGACTTGCGCGACTTCATCCGTGGCCTGGAACAGCGCGGCGAGCTCAAGCGCATCCAGGTTCCGATCTCCCCCGTCCTGGAAATGACCGAGGTCTGCGACCGCACCCTGCGTGCCAAAGGCCCGGCGTTACTGTTCGAAAACCCCACAGGCTTCGACATCCCGGTGCTCGGCAACCTGTTTGGCACCCCAGAGCGCGTGGCCATGGGCATGGGCGCCGAGTCGGTCGATGAACTGCGGGAAATCGGCAAATTGCTGGCGTTTCTCAAGGAGCCCGAGCCGCCGAAGGGCCTGAAGGACGCCTGGTCGAAGCTGCCGATCTTCAAGAAAGTCGTGTCGATGGCGCCGAAAGTGGTCAAGGACGCGGTCTGCCAGGAAGTGCTGGTCGAGGGTGACGACGTCGACCTTGGCGCGCTGCCTATCCAGCACTGCTGGCCTGGCGACGTGGCGCCGCTGATCACCTGGGGCCTTACCGTGACCCGCGGGCCGAACAAGGACCGCCAGAACCTGGGTATCTACCGGCAGCAGGTGATCGGCCGCAACAAGGTCATCATGCGTTGGCTCAGCCACCGGGGCGGTGCGCTCGACTACCGCGAATGGTGCGAGAAGAACCCGGGCCAGCCTTTCCCGGTTGCGGTCGCCCTGGGCGCAGACCCGGCAACCATCCTGGGCGCCGTGACGCCGGTACCGGACACACTCTCCGAATATGCCTTTGCCGGCCTGCTGCGCGGCAACCGCACCGAACTGGTGAAGTGCCGCGGCAGCAACCTGCAGGTGCCGGCCACCGCCGAAATCATCCTGGAAGGCGTGATTCACCCTGGCGAAATGGCCCCCGAGGGCCCGTATGGTGACCATACCGGCTACTACAACGAAGTGGACAGCTTCCCGGTGTTCACCGTCGAGCGCATCACCCACCGGCTCAAGCCGATCTACCACAGCACCTACACCGGTCGCCCGCCTGATGAGCCGGCTATTCTCGGTGTCGCGCTGAACGAAGTGTTCGTGCCGATCCTGCAAAAGCAGTTCCCGGAGATCACCGACTTCTACCTGCCGCCGGAAGGTTGCTCGTACCGCATGGCGGTGGTGACCATGAAGAAGCAGTACCCCGGCCATGCGAAGCGCGTGATGTTGGGTGTATGGTCGTTCCTGCGACAGTTCATGTACACCAAGTTCGTTATTGTCACCGATGACGATATCAACGCCCGGGACTGGAACGATGTGATCTGGGCAATCACCACACGCATGGACCCCAAGCGTGATACGGTGATGATCGACAACACCCCGATCGACTACCTGGACTTCGCGTCGCCGGTTTCGGGGTTGGGGTCGAAGATGGGCCTGGATGCCACGCACAAGTGGCCAGGCGAGACTACACGCGAATGGGGGCAGGTCATCGTCAAGGACGAAGCCGTCACCCGGCGTATCGATGAGCTGTGGGATCAGTTGGGAATAGATTGATGCAGGTAACGTTGCAGCCGTCCGGGGCGGTGCTGGCGCTCGAACCCGGGGAACGGATCCTGGATGGAGCGCGGCGGCTGGGCTATGACTGCCCGAACAGCTGCCGCAATGGCAATTGCCATGTCTGCGCCGCGTTGTTGGTCGAGGGCCGGGTCCGTCAGGACGGCGAAATCCGCGACCATGGCGAGTTGTTCACCTGCATTGCCGAACCGCTGGAGGACTGCGTGTTGCTCTGGGACGGTGTGCTCGCCCTGGGCGAGTTGCCTGTGCGCAAGCTGGCGTGCAGCGTGAGTGAATGCGTTGACGTCGGTGGCGACGTGTGGCGGGTGCGCTTGCGTGCACCGGCAGGCAAACCCCCGCGTTACCACGCCGGGCAGTACCTGATGATCGAGCGTGAGGGCGGCAAGCAGGCGGCCTTCTCGCTGGCGTCTGCGCCGCACGGCGGGCGTGAACTGGAGCTGCACGTACTGGCGCGCGAGCCCAGTGCCCAGCAACTGATCGAGCAGCTCAGGCGCGACGGCCTGGCGCGTATCGAAATGCCGTTTGGCGACACCCACCTGGCCGAGTTGCCCGAGGGCCCGTTGGTATTGATTGCCGCCGGCACCGGCATGGGCCAGATGCACAGCCTGGTCGAGCATTGCCGCGCCAAGGGCTTCCAGTACCCGGTGCACCTGTACTGGGGGGTGCGTCGGCCTGAAGATTTTTACCAGATCGAGCATTGGGACGAATGGCAGCGCCTGCCCAACCTGTACCTGCACCAGGTGGTCAGCGATCTGTGCGGCTGGGAAGGGCGGTGCGGTATGTTGCATGAAGCCGTTTGCGAGGACATTGCCGACCTCAATACTGTGCATGTGTATGCCAGTGGCTCGCCAAACATGATCTACGCCACACTCGACGCCTTGGTCGAAGCCGGCATGGATGCGCACCGTATGCGTGCCGATGTATTTGCCTATGCCCCACGTGGCTAATAACCCAAGTTGGCAAGTCAGGTTATAAGGCGGTAATTGTTACCGCCTTGATTAATAACTTTCCCTGTTGTTGAAACAATCATTTCCAGTCGTCGGCTGCGCGCATGAAACCTGGCTACGAGGGCTTGAGTATTCCTGCGGTTCTGACCTATGGTTAGTGCAAGCGCCTTGGTATAGAGGCCTTGGCGCTTAACCTCATCGAATTTCGCTACATCCGTAGTTCACAGGAATCCTGGCGGCAGCTTATGTCGGCACTTGAAAGCATGTCGTGGAAAGTTTCATATCCACCGACACTCGACTTTGGTCAGCAACATACGCACGAACAGTTGTTCAACTCCATGAAGACGACCATGTCTCGGCACCCGGGTGGGCCGGTGTGGCTGTTTGCCTATGGCTCGTTGATCTGGCGCCCCGAGTGCAATTCGGTGGAGCGCCAGCGCGCACGCGTACATGGTTATCACCGGGGGCTCTACTTGTGGTCGCATGAGCATCGCGGCACCCCGGAAACCCCCGGGCTGGTATTCGGCCTGGACCGTGGCGGGTCCTGCAGTGGCTTTGCCTACCGGCTGGATGAAAGCAACCTGGACGACTCGCTCATGGCCCTGTGGCAACGTGAGATGCCTTACCCGGCCTATCGGCCGCATTGGCTCAACTGCCGGCTGGGCGATGGCACCAAGGTGCAGGCGCTGGGCTTTGTGCTGGAGCGGCATTTACCCTGCTATGCCGGCGATCTGCCGGATACCTTGCTCAGCCATATCCTGGCCAGCGCCAAAGGGCGCTACGGCACCACCCGCGACTATGTCGAACAGACCTTGCAGGCCCTGCGCAGCCACCAGATGCCTGATCGCAACCTGGAGGCGCGGTTCCGCCGTTGCCATAACCCGCGCGAGGTTTGATCAGCCTGTGCCGGCCTATTCGCGGGCACGCCCGCTCCCACAGGAATCCATGCTTTTTGAACCTGTGGGAGCGGGCGCGCCCGCGAAAAGGCCGGAACTGCTGATGAAGATCTAAAGCCTTACCTGGCCAGCACCACCAACTTACCCACAGCCTGCCGCTGCCCTAGTTTCTCAATGGCAGCCCCGGCCTCGGCCAGTGGATAAGTCTGTGACACCAGCGGCTTCAACTTGCCTTGGGCATGCCAGGCAAACAGCTGCTGGAAGTTGGCCGCATTGTCCTGCGGCTGGCGCTGGGCAAACGCACCCCAGAACACCCCAAGCACCGCCGCGCCTTTGAGCAGCACCAGGTTGGCTGCCAGCTGTGGAATGGTGCCACTGGCGAACCCCACCACCAGCAACCGGCCATTCCAGGCCAGCCCGCGTACCGCCTGCTCGAACAGCTCGCCACCGACCGGGTCATAGATCACGTCCACCCCCTGGCCGTTGGTCAGGCGCTTGATTTCCTCGCGCAGGCTGGCCTGGCTGTAGTCGATCAGTTCATCAGCTCCGGCTGCCTTGGCCACCGCCAGTTTGTCGGCACTGCTGGCGGCCGCGATTACCCGTGCCCCCATGGCCTTGCCGATCTCCACCGCTGCCAGGCCGACGCCACCGGACGCGCCCAGCACCAACAAGGTCTCACCCGCTTGCAATTGGCCACGCTGGCGCAGGGCATGCATCGAGGTGCCATAGGTCATGCCAAACGCCGCTGCCGTGGTGAAGTCCATGCTCGCCGGGATCGGCAGCACGTTGTAGAACGGCACTGCCACCTGCTCGGCAAACGCCCCCCAGCCGGTCAGCGCCATGACCCGGTCACCGACCTTGAAGGCGCCGGCCTTTTCCCCGACCGCGGCTACCACACCGGCCGCCTCACCACCGGGGGAGAACGGCAGCGGCGGCTGAAACTGGTACTTGCCTTCGATGATCAGCGTGTCAGGAAAGTTGACCCCGGCAGCCTGCACGTCCAGCAGGATTTCGTTCTTCTTCGGCAGTGGGCTGGCGACTTCTTCCAGCACCAGGTTGCCCGCCGGGCCAAGGGTTTTGCACAACACAGCTTTCATTGGGGCTATTCCTTTGCGGGTCGTGGCCGATAAGTGTAGGAGGGCGGTGTACCGGGTCAACGAGCATGGCCCGCCCTGATGGGCAGGCATAAGCGGCGGCGTGAGCCTGGGCTTGGGTTTGCGCGCAGCGCTGGGTAAGCTGGCGCCAATTGGAATGAGGAGCGAATTCGTGAAAGCGTGGATCTTGATGGTACTGGCGCTGTTGCTGCCAACTGCGGCCATGGCCGAAGAAGCCAAGGAGGGTGCCCCCAAGGTTGCCTACATCACCCTGAGCCCGCCTTTTGTCGGCAACTATGCCCTGGATGGCGGCCCCCGCCTGCGGGTGTACAAGGCCGATGTGGCCCTGCGTGTGACCGGTGATGAAGCCGCCAAGGCCGTTCAGCACCACGAACCGCTGATCCGTAACCAGCTGGTGGCGCTGTTCACCCAACAGACTGTCGACAGCATGAGCAATGTCGAGGCCAAGGAGCACCTGCGCCAGGAGGCACTGAAACAGGTGCAGCAGGTGATGGAAGCCGAAGAGGGCAAGCCGATCGTTGAGGACCTGCTGTTCAACAACCTGATCGTGCAGTAAACGGCGCCGCTGGCGCGCGGTTTCAGCGCAACGCGACAATCACCGCCCATTGCTCGGCGGTTACCGGCATGACCGACAGGCGGCTGCCCTTCTGCACCAGCGGCAGTTCGGCCAGGCCGGCCTGCTGCTTCAGCTGGCCCAGCTCCAGTACCCGTGGCAGGGTTTGCACATGCGCCACATCCACTGCGTTCCACGGGTTCTTCTCGGCTGTGGCCTTGGCATCATGGTATGGGCTTTGCGGGTCCAGGGCAGTCGGGTCGGGGTAAGCCGCACGAATGATTTCGCCAATACCGGCGATGCCAGGCTGCGGGCAGCTGGAATGGTAGAAAAAGAACCTGTCACCCTCGCTCATGGCCCGCAGGAAATTACGCGCCTGGTAATTGCGCACGCCGTCCCAGCGCGCTTCGCCCAGGCGCCCCAGCGCTTCGATGGAGAGTTCGTCGGGCTCGGATTTCATCAGCCAGTAGGCCATGCGTGTCGCTCCTGAAAAGGTTTGTAATAACCTGTTGCACGAAACCGACAGCCGGTTGGCGTCAAGGTTTGCTTGCAGACGCAGGTTGTCGGAAAATGCGCCCCGTTTAATGCGCGATGCTCCGGCGGCACTCAGAAAGCCGCCGAGCCTGAACAGTTTGCCTTGGGGGGCAATCTTCCATGTATCAACGTAAAAAACCGGATCTGCTATGGGTCCTGGTGTTTATTTTTGGCCTAGGTGTGGTCACTACCGGTTATGCGCAAGGGCTATGGGAGCGCAAGCTGGACAACGCCTACCAAACGTCGGCAGACGCCAGCCAGCCACAACGTTGATGCCCCCTGCTGGCGCCGATTACCGCGGCGCCAGGTACCAGCCACGGTCCGAGACCGTGCCCTGCAACGGTACGTCCCAACTGGCCTGCGCCAGCCGCTCGACCTTCTGGCACTCATGCGCCAAGCCCAGCAGCAACGGTTTTTTCCAGCTTTGCCGGCGCCCCTGGTAGGCCAGGCTGCGGTCATAGAAGCCGCCACCCATGCCCAGGCGCCCGCCCACCTCATCAAAGCCCACCAGCGGTAACAGAATCAGGTCCAGTGCCCAGATGGGCCGTTGGCGTTTGCGCTCGATAACCGGTTCGGGGATACGGAAACGGTTGGGTCGCAGTTTTTCCCCTGGCTCGAAACGCTGGAACACCATGCGCGTGCGCGGCCAGGCATGCAGTACCGGCAGGTAGGTGCGCTTGCCGCGGCGCTGGGCTTCACGCAATAACAGGCGCGGGTCTATTTCGCCGTCGTTGGGCAGGTACAGGGCAATGTGCCTGGCGCGGCGGAACAGGGGGTGTTGGGCCAATTGCCGATACAGCCCACGGGCCGCCTGGCGTTGCTGGGCGGGGGTGAGGGCGCGACGGGCATTGCGCAGCAAACGGCGAAGCTGAGGGCGGGTAAGCGGCGCGGTGTCGGTCATGGCACAGGCGATCCCAGGGGTGCTGGCCGCCAGACGCGGCACAAACGAATTGCCCGCCACAGGGGGCGGGCAAGGAATTCAGGCTCCCCGATAAGACCGCTATCGGTGTAGCCCTTGAACCCGAAAGTTCAAGGTGGAGATTGCAGGGGGCGTTAAGGCTTTCCGTCGGGCGGACATGCACACCGGCCCCAGCGTGCAACCCCCGTGGTTGTGCGTATCGGCTCAGGGACATAACCGACTGGCGCATCCCCCAGGGAGTGGCGCCAGTATACCAATCTCAGCCGATTTTGGTATCCGTGTCGTCGGACAAAGCCTTGTCTACCCGATCCAGCAGGTCGCGCACCTGTTCGCGGTTGGTGCCGCTGACGGGCGCCGCGCTGCGGTCGTCCTGGCGGTGCAGCATCTCGTGGGTGATGTTCAACGCGGCCATGACGGCAATGCGGTCGGCGCCGATCACCTTGCCGCTGCTGCGGATCTCGCGCATCTTGCTGTCCAGGTAGCGGGCTGCGCTGACCAGGTTGTTGCGCTCTTCCGGCGGGCAGATGATCGAGTAGTCCTTGTCGAGGATCTGCACGGTGACGCTATTGCTTGAACTCATGAGTCTTGCTCCAGAGCCTTGAGGCGTAAAATCATCGACTCGACCTTGCGCTTGGCTATCTCGTTTTTTTCGATGAGGTGGGCGCGCTCTTCGCGCCAGGACTTTTCCTGAGCTACTAGGAGTGCATTTTGCCGTTTTAGTTGCTCGACACGTTCGATCAGCAGCTCGAAACGGCTCATCAGTGCCTGCAGGTCGTTCTCTTGCGTGGGTTGCACTCGATTCGCTCCGTCGTTCGGTCACCTGGCGATGATGCCTCTCCCTGGGTGGCGACGGCCAGTGCCGATGGTCTTGGCGCGCCTGCCGGTGCTAGGATACAAGGCCTCATTCTAGTCATTTGCGCCGTCTGGCGCCTAGCTGCCCATGCCCAATACCCAATCGCCCTACATCGCTTTCGCCATGCTGCTGTCCAGCAATGGCCACCCTGTTACCCCGGCCGAACTGCACGGCCTGCTGATTGGCCGCAGCTGCGCCGGTGCCGGCTTCGATGCCGACGGCTGGCTGGCCGACGCGGCCCAACTGCTGGAAACCGAGCCCGGTGACACTGTGCGTAACGCCCTGGTTGGCCTGCAGGAAATGGTCAAGGGCGAGCTCACCAGCGACGACATGGCCATCGTTCTGCTGCTGCCTTCCGACGATGCCGCGCTGACCGACCGCGCCACCGCGCTGGGGCAGTGGTGCCAGGGCTTCATCACCGGCTTCGGCCTGAACGCCGGCGGCAAGGACTTGTCCGGCGAGGCCAAGGAAGTGCTGCAGGACCTGGTGGCCATTTCCCAGGTGCAGGAAGCCCTCGAAGAATCCGAGGACGGCGAGAGCGACTACATGGAAGTCATGGAGTACCTGCGCGTTGCGCCGCTGCTGCTGTTCTCCGAGCTGGCCAAGCCTTCCGCACCCGCGCCCAAGCCATCGCTGCACTGATCAACCAGGGGTAGTCAGCCCATGAGCCACATTCCCAAGGCCGAGTATGCCCGGCGGCGCAAGGCGCTGATGGCGCAGATGGTCCCCAACAGCATCGCCATCCTGCCCGCCGCCGCGGTTGCCATCCGCAACCGCGACGTCGAGCACGTGTACCGCCAGGACAGCGACTTCCAGTACCTCAGCGGCTTCCCCGAGCCAGAGGCTGTCATTGCCCTGATCCCCGGGCGCGAGCACGGTGAGTACGTGTTGTTCTGCCGTGAGCGCAACCCCGAACGGGAGCTGTGGGATGGCCTGCGCGCCGGCCAGGAAGGCGCGGTGAGTGATTTTGGCGCCGACGATGCATTCCCCATCGCTGACATCGACGAAATCCTGCCTGGCCTGATCGAAGGCCGCGAGCGGGTGTACAGCGCCATGGGCAGCAACCCTGAATTCGACCGCCGGTTGATGGACTGGATCAACGTGATCCGCTCCAAGGCCCGGCTGGGCGCCCAGCCACCGAACGAGTTCGTTGCGCTGGATCATCTGCTGCATGACATGCGCCTGTATAAATCGGCAGCGGAAGTGAAGGTCATGCGCGCGGCTGCAGATATTTCTGCGCGTGCCCATGTGCGGGCCATGCAGGCCTGCCGGGCCGGGTTGTACGAATACAGCCTGGAAGCCGAGCTGGACTACGAGTTCCGCAAGGGCGGGGCGAAGATGCCGGCCTACGGCTCCATCGTTGCCGCTGGGCGCAATGGCTGCATCCTGCACTACCAGCAGAATGACGCACCGCTCAGGGAGGGCGACCTGGTGCTGATCGACGCCGGCTGCGAAATCGACTGCTACGCCAGTGACATCACCCGCACCTTCCCGGTCAGCGGGCGCTTCTCACCTGAGCAGAAGGCTATCTACGAGCTGGTGCTCAAGGCGCAGGCGGCCGCGTTCGCCGAAATCGCCCCCGGCAAGCACTGGAACCATGCCCATGAGGCGACCGTGCGGGTCATCACCACCGGGCTGGTGGAACTGGGCCTGCTGGAAGGCGATGTGCAGGCGCTGATCGACAGCGAAGCCTACCGCGCCTTCTACATGCACCGCGCCGGCCACTGGCTGGGCATGGATGTGCACGATGTGGGCGAGTACAAGGTGGGGGGTGAATGGCGGGTGCTGGAACCGGGTATGGCGCTGACCGTCGAACCGGGTATCTACATTGGTGCCGACAATCAGGCCGTGGCCAAGAAGTGGCGCGGCATTGGCGTAAGGATCGAGGACGACGTGGTGGTGACCAGGCAAGGTTGTGAAATCCTCACTTCGGGCGTGCCACGCACGGTCGCCGAGATCGAGGCGCTGATGCAGGCTGCACGCAAGGACGCCGCATGAACCGGGTAAACCTGGCAATCATTGGTGGCGGCCTGGTGGGTGCCAGCCTGGCGTTGGCCTTGCAGGCCGGGGCCAAGGCCAGAGGCTGGAAGATCCTGCTGATCGAGCCGTTCGCCCCTGGCGACAGTTACCAGCCCAGCTACGATGCCCGCTCTTCGGCGTTATCGTTCGGCACCCAGCAGATCTATCAGCAACTGGGCCTGTGGCAGGCCATTGGCCAGCGCGCCGAGCCGATCCGGCAGATTCACGTCTCCGACCGTGGCCGCTTTGGCGCCACCCGCCTGGATGCCCAGGAAGAAGGCGTGCCGGCGCTGGGTTACGTGGTGGAGAACGCCTGGCTGGGCCAGTGCCTGTGGCAAGGCCTGGACCGCGAGGTGGTCAGCTGGCGCTGCCCGGCAGAAGTGACCGCGCTGCAGGCGGTCGACGGTGGCTACCAGCTGCGCTTGAACGACGACACTCAGCTGCAATGCGACCTGGCAGTGCTGGCCGACGGCGGCCGTTCTGGTTTGCGCGAGCAACTGGGCATCCAGGTACGCCATACGCCCTACCAGCAAAGCGCCCTGATCGCCAACATCAGCCCTGGCGAGGCCCATGGCGGCCAGGCCTTCGAGCGCTTCACCGAAGACGGCCCCATGGCCTTGCTGCCATTGCCGGATAACCGCTGCGCGCTGGTATGGACCCGCCAGGGCATGGACGCAAAACGCCTGGCCGCGATCGACGAGCGCAGTTTCCTGCGCGAGTTGCAGGGGGTGTTCGGCTACCGGCTGGGCGCGCTGCGCCAGGTGGGTGCACGGCATCTGTACCCGCTGTCGTTGATCGAAGCCCAGGAGCAGGTGCGGCCACAGTTGGTGGTGCTGGGCAACGCTGCGCACAGCTTGCACCCGATTGCCGGGCAGGGGTTCAACTTGTCGTTGCGTGACGTGCAGGCGTTGGCCGAGGCGCTGCTTGCCGGCCCGCAGCGCCCGGGCGACCTGGCCACGCTGCAGGCCTATCACCAGCGCCAGCGCCTGGACCAGGCCATGACCATCGGCTTCTCCGACCAGGTCACCCGCCTGTTCGGCAGCCAGCAGCCGTTGCTGGCCGCCGGGCGCAACCTGGGCCTGCTCGGGCTCGACCTGCTGCCACCGGCCAAAAGCTGGTTCGCTCGCCAGGCCATGGGCCTGGGCACCCGCCCCGACCGGCAGGGCCAGGCATGAGCAACCCCCGTAAACGCGCACGCCGGGCGCGCATGCTGCGCTGGCTGTTGAACCTTTACCCGCCTTACCTGGGGGCAGGTATCCGCGTGCAGCACATCAGCCCGGACCTGCGCAGCGTGAAGGTGGCAATGAAGCTGACGCGCTGGAACCGCAATTACGTCGGTACCCAGTTTGGCGGCAGCCTGTATGCCATGGTCGACCCGTTCTACATGCTGTTGCTGATCGAGCAGCTGGGGCGCGACTACATTGTCTGGGACAAGGCTGCCAGCATCGATTTCATCGCGCCGGGCAAAGGCCCGGTGTTTGCCGAATTCCACGTCGATGACGCGCTGCTGGACGACATTCGCCAGCAGACCGCTACCGGCAAGAAGTGCCTGCCGCGTGTGCAGGTCGATATCCGCGATGGCGCCGGCGAACTGGTGGCGCGGGTCGATAAAACCCTATATGTGCGGCTCAAGCCGCAAGCGAGGCTGGCGTAGGCATGGAAATGCGCGCAGATCTGTTGATTGTCGGTGCCGGTATGGTCGGCAGCGCCCTGGCCCTGGCGTTACGCCACAGTGGCTTGCAAATCCTCTTGCTCGACGGCGGCCCGCTGACGGTCAAGCCGTTCGATGCCCAGGCGCCGTTCGAACCGCGTGTCAGCGCATTGTCGGCCGCCAGCCAGCGCATTCTCGAACGCCTCGGGGCCTGGGAAGGCATCGCCCAGCGGCGTGCCACGCCGTATTCCGACATGCATGTGTGGGACGGCAGCGGCACCGGGCAGATCCACTTTTCGGCCGCCAGCGTGCACGCCCAGGTGCTCGGCCACATCGTCGAGAACCGGGTGGTGCAGGACAGCCTGCTGGAGCGCCTGCACGACAGCGATGTCGGCCTGCTGGCCAACGCGCGGCTGGAACAACTGCGCCGCTCTGGCGATGACTGGCTGCTGACCCTGGCCGATGGCCGGCGCCTGCGCGCGCCGCTGGTGGTCGCGGCCGATGGCGCCCATTCGGCCGTGCGGCGGCTGGCCGGTTGCGACACCCGCGAATGGGATTACCTGCACCACGCTATCGTGACCAGCGTGCGTTGCAGCGCCGGGCACCAGGCCACAGCCTGGCAGCGCTTCACCGATGAGGGGCCGCTGGCCTTCCTGCCGTTGACCCGGGATGGCCAGCAAGACTGGTGCTCGATCGTCTGGTCGACCACGCCGGAGCAGGCCGAGCGGTTGATGGCGCTGGATGACGCTGCCTTCGTGCAGGCCCTGGAGCGGGCCTTCGAGGGGCGCCTGGGGAGCGTGTTGCAGGCCGACCCACGGGTGTGTGTACCGCTGCGTCAGCGCCACGCCAAGCGCTACGTGGAGCACGGCCTGGCGTTGGTGGGTGATGCGGCCCACACCATCCACCCCTTGGCCGGGCAGGGCGTCAACCTGGGGTTTCTGGATGCGGCGGTGCTGGCCGACGTACTGGGCAAGGCCTGCGAGCGTGGCGAACGGCTGGCGGATGTGAAGGTACTGAGCCGTTACGAGCGCCGGCGCATGCCGCATAACCTGGCGCTGATGGCGGCGATGGAAGGGTTCGAGCGGTTGTTCCAGGCCAACCCGCTGCCGTTGCGCTGGTTGCGCAACAGTGGGCTGAAGCTGGTGCAGCAGATGCCCGAAGCCAAGGCGATGTTCGTGCGCCAGGCGCTGGGGCTGTCCGGGGATTTGCCGGAATTGGCCAGGGCTTGAGATGGCCGGGGCCGCTTTGCGCCCCCTCTGCAACATCCGGTAACGGCTCAAAGGATGAGCAAGAAAATGGGATTCACTACCATTTGCGCCTCTCATACCTTCCGAGGAGCGCTTTCCATGTTGCCACGCAAGCCCCTACTGGCCGCCCTGGCCCTGACTTTGTTCGGCGGCACCGCCCAGGCAGCGGAAGAAGTGGTGGTGTACTCCTCGCGCATCGATGAGCTGATCAAGCCGGTGTTCGATGCCTATACCGCCAAAACCGGCGTCAAGATCAAGTTCATCACCGACAAGGAAGCGCCGCTGATGCAGCGCATCAAGGCCGAGGGCGACAATGGCGTGGCCGACCTGCTGTTGACCGTCGATGCCGGCAACCTGTGGCAGGCCGAGCAAATGGGCATCCTGCAGCCGATCAAGTCCGCCACCATCGACCAGAACATTCCGCCGCAGTACCGCGCCTCGTCCCATGACTGGACCGGCCTCAGCTTGCGCGCGCGCACCATCGTCTACTCCAGCGAGCGGGTCAAACCGGCAGAGTTGAGCACCTACGAGGCCCTGGCCGACAAGCAATGGGAAGGCCGCCTGTGCCTGCGCACGGCGAAAAAGGTCTACAACCAGTCGCTGACCGCCACCCTGATCGAAACCCATGGCGAGGCGAAGACCGAGCAAATCGTCAAAGGCTGGGTCAACAACCTGTCCACCGATGTGTTCTCCGACGACAACGCGGTGATTCAGGCCATCGAGGCCGGCCAGTGCGACGTGGGCATCGTCAACACCTACTACTACGGCCGCTTGCACAAGCAGAACCCGCAGTTGCCGGTGAAGCTCTTCTGGCCCAACCAGGGCGACCGTGGCGTGCACGTGAACCTGTCGGGCATTGGCCTGACCAAACATGCACCGCACCCCGAGGCAGCGACCAAGCTGGTGGAATGGATGACGGGTGAAGAAGCGCAGAAACTGTTCGCCGACATCAACCAGGAATTCCCGGCCAACCCGAAAGTCAGGCCATCGGAAGAAGTGGCAGCGTGGGGCAGCTTCAAGGCAGACAGCATTCCGGTGGAAATTGCCGGCAAACGCCAGGCTGAAGCCATCCGTCTGATGGATCGGGCTGGCTGGAATTAAGCGCCGGGCTTTATCCTCTCGGGGCCTGAAAGGGCCTCTTCGCGGGCTCGCCCGCGAACGACCGCAAAGCGGTCGCAAACCAGCCATAGAGACATTCACCTTGTCCCACACCCCCCAACGCCGCTGGTACTTGCCGGTATCGCTGATCGCTGCCCTGGTGCTCCTGCCCCTCAGCGTGCTGCTGCTGTCGTGGCAATCCATAGACGTGCAGATCTGGTCGCACCTGCTCGACACCCAGATGAGCCGCCTGCTGGGTAACACCCTGACGCTGGTTCTGGGGGTGGGCATCGGCGTCACCGTGCTGGGCGTCAGCCTGGCCTGGCTCACCAGCCTCTGTGAGTTCCCCGGCCGGCGCTGGCTGGACTGGGCGCTGATGTTGCCGTTCGCCATACCCGCCTATGTGCTGGCTTTCGTGTTCGTCGGCCTGCTGGACTTCGCGGGCCCGGTGCAGACCGCACTGCGCGAGGTATTCGGCCCCATGCGCCTGCCCCGGGTGCGCTCTACCGGCGGGGTTATCATCGTGCTGGTGCTGGTGTTCTACCCCTATGTCTACCTGCTGGCGCGCACGGCGTTCCTGGCCCAGGGCAAAGGCTTGATGGAGGCCGCGCGGGTGCTTGGGTTATCACCCTTGCAGGCCTTCTGGCGGGTGGCGCTGCCCATGGCGCGGCCGGCGATCGGCGCCGGTGTCGCCCTGGCGCTGATGGAAACCCTGGCCGATTTCGGCGCGGTGGCGGTGTTCAATTTCGACACCTTCACCACGGCCATCTACAAGACCTGGTACGGGTTTTTCAGCCTGTCCAGCGCAGCCCAGCTGGCCAGCCTGTTGCTGCTGGCGGTAATGCTGGTGCTGTACGGCGAGCGCCGCGCCCGCGGCGCCAGCCGCAGTGGCAACGAGCGGCCACGCGGGCAGGCGCTGTACCGCTTGCGCGGGCTGAAGGCGTTGCTGGCCAGCGGCTGGTGCCTGCTGGTGTTCGCCTGCGCCTTCGTCATCCCGCTGCTGCAACTGCTGGCGTGGTTCTGGCAGCGCGGGCGGCATGACCTGGACGAGCGCTATGTCGGCCTGGTGTCGCACACCTTGTACCTGGGCGCCATGGCCGCGCTGCTCACCGTGAGCGCAGCATTGCTGCTGGCCTTCGCCCGGCGCCAGGCGCCGAGCGCCGGCATACGCGCCGGGGTCGGCCTGGCCAACCTGGGCTATGCCTTGCCCGGTTCGGTGTTGGCGGTGTCGATCATGCTGGCCTTCAGTTACCTGGACAACCAGCTGGTCATCCCGTTGTCCGGCTGGTTGGGCGGGGCCGGCAAACCGTTGCTGCTGGGCAGCCTGTCGGCCTTGCTGCTGGCTTACCTGGTGCGCTTTATCGCCGTGGCTTACGGGCCACTGGAAAGCAGCTTGGAGCGCATTCGGCCTTCTTTGCCCGAGGCTTCACGCAGCCTGGGTGTCGGCGGTGCCAGGTTGTTCCTCAAGGTCTACCTGCCGCTGTTGCTGCCTGGCGCCCTCAGCGCCGCCTTGCTGGTGTTTGTCGACGTACTCAAGGAAATGCCGGCCACCTTGCTGATGCGGCCGTTCGGCTGGGACACGCTTGCTGTGCGGGTTTTCGAGATGACCAGTGAAGGCGAATGGGCGCGAGCGTCGTTGCCCGCCCTGACGCTGGTGCTGGTGGGCCTGTTGCCGGTCATCGGCCTGATCCGCCGTTCGGCCCGTCGACCCGGCCACGGTCACTGAGGGTGCCAGCGCGCGGGCTTGCGGCTACAATGCGCGGCATTCGCGCGGCGGGTGTCAAACAACAAGAGCTGACGCGCAACGTCATCGACCGCCGCCGCTTCGCCACGCCCGGAAGGAGAAACCCATGGGACAGCGCACGCTTTTGTACGACCTGCACCTGGCGCTAGGCGCCAAAACGGTCGATTTCGGTGGCTGGGACATGCCCCTGCACTATGGCTCGCAGGTCGAGGAGCACCATCAGGTGCGCAGCGATTGCGGGGTGTTCGATGTCTCCCACATGACTGTGATCGATGTCGATGGTAGCGATGCCACCGCCTGGCTGCAGCGCCTGCTGGCCAACGATGTGGCCCGCCTCGACGACACCGGCAAAGCGTTATACAGCCCGCTGCTGCAGGCGCAGGGCGGAGTGATCGACGACCTGATCGTATACCGCACGGAACATGGCTATCGCCTGGTCACCAACGCCGCCACCCGCGCCAAGGTGCTCGGCTGGCTGCAGCAGCAGCGTGACGGTTTTGCCGTGGACTTCAAGGTCCGCCCCGACCTGGCCATCCTTGCCATCCAGGGCCCGCGTGCCCGAGAAAAGGTTGCGCCCCTGCTTAGCGCCGCGCGTGCCGCGCTGATCCGCGAACTGCGCCCGTTCGAAGGCTTTGCCGAAGGCGACTGGTTCATTGCCCGCACCGGGTATACCGGTGAAGACGGCCTCGAGATCATCTTCCCTGGCGACCAGGCCGTGGGCTTCTTCAACGACCTGGTGGGTGCCGGCATTGCCCCCAGCGGCCTTGGCGCGCGCGATACCCTGCGCCTGGAAGCCGGCATGAACCTGTACGGCCAGGACATTGACGAGCAGCACACCCCGCTTACCTCCAACCTGGGCTGGAGCATTGCCTGGGAGCCTGCCGAGCGTGACTTCATTGGCCGCGCTGCCCTGTTGGCGGAAATCGAGCACGGTGTGCAGGAAAAACTGGTCGGCCTGGTACTGGAAGAGCGCGGCGTGCTGCGCGCCCATCAGTTCGTGCGTGTCGCCGGTATTGGCGAAGGGGAGATCACCAGTGGTAGTTTCTCGCCTACGCTGAGCAAGTCCATTGCCTTGGCGCGCGTGCCCATGGCCACCGGTGACCGGGCCGAGGTGGAAATTCGCGGCAAGTGGTACCCGGTGCGGGTGGTCAAACCGACCTTCGTGCGCCACGGCAAGATCCTGATCTGAACCATTATTTACCGGCGGGCGTACCGCTGAGCCAATCGAGGAATTCAAGACATGAGCAATATCCCCGCCGACCTGCGTTTCGCCGAGAGCCACGAGTGGGCCCGCCTGGAAGCCGACGGCACCGTCACCGTGGGCATCAGCGACCACGCCCAGGAGGCCTTGGGAGACGTAGTGTTCGTCGAACTTGCCGAAGTCGGCAAGGTATTCGCCGCGGGTGACGCTGCCGGCGTGGTCGAGTCGGTCAAGGCCGCTTCGGACATCTATGCCCCGGTGGGTGGCGAAGTGATCGCGGTGAACGAAGAGCTGGCTGACAGCCCGGAGCAGCTCAACGAAGAGCCTTACGGGGCGTGGATCTTCAAGCTCAAGCCAAGCGACAAGGCCGAGCTGGACAAGCTGCTGGATGCTGCTGGTTACAAGGCTGCGATCGGCGAATAAGGCTTCAGGCCTGATCGCCGGCAAGCCAGCTCCCACAGAGATTGCATCAGGGCTGACAGGTGGTCGCCACAAGATATGCAGTGCCAGTGAGATCGAGCGCCGCCCGCGCGGCGCATCGCGAGCTGCGCTCGCTCCTACGTTTGTTTCGGGCCAGTAACCCCTGTGCCACGTTCGCGCGACCGCCTTGTTTGTACCGCGCG
>NZ_BLJG01000174.1 GCF_009932375.1 Pseudomonas juntendi | reverse complement strand
TTTCAAATTTTGAGAAAGAGAGTTGCCCCTAAAGGGATCGTGTTTAGCTGAACTCAGGCGAGGGTTTCGAGGACGTAGGCAACATCCTGCAATACAGCCATATCGCCCCGTTCAGTCCAGTACAACGCGATCATCCGGGCATCGGCCTCTACCTTGTAAACGCTCGCCGGCAAGCGCGCCAGCGCCTCCACGTGACGCGGGTCTTCGCAGGGTTCGCGGTACTGGTTCCACCACACCCCCGGGCTGACCTGCCAGTAGCTGAAGCTGTTCTGGTGCCCACGGCGGCGCGCCCGGTGGTACTGCGGGCAAGGACTTGGCGGCTCCTTCTCCAGCCAGTGCGGCCACTGCTGCGGCGCCAGCTGCATGGCCAACCCCATACGTCGGGCCTCCAGGCGCAGCTTCATCTGCTCGCTCTGCTTGCGCGAACTGCGCAACCAGGAAAACGGGCTGAGAATCAGCGCAAGGATTGACACCACCAGCAATACCGTCATATCAGTAGATTCCATAAAGCGTTGCAAATGAGCTGGTTAGCCATTTTTCACGGAAGACCCGCCCGAAAGCGACCATACTTCCTTTATCGCGATTGTCAGGAGTACTGCTCATGCCCTACGAACATTTGTTGGTCGCGGTCGACCTGACCGAAGAATGCGACCCGGTAATCAAGCGCGCCATGGCCTTGGCTGCCCCATCGAACGCCAAGGTATCGCTGGTGCATATCGTCGAGCCAATGGCCATGGCGTTTGGCGGCGATGTGCCGATGGACCTGTCGCAACTGCAACAACAGCAGTTCGACCAGGCCAAAGAGCGCATGGACCGGTTGTTCAACAAGTACCCGGACATTAATCGGGGCGACTCGCACCTGACCTACGGCCAACCTCGCCAGGAAATTCACCAGCTTGCCAAGGAACAACACTGCGACCTGATCGTGGTCGGCAGCCATGGCCGCCACGGCCTGGCGTTGCTGTTGGGTTCCACGGCCAATGACGTGCTGCACGGTGCGCCATGTGACGTGCTGGCGGTACGCTTGCAGAAGAAAGACTGATCCGACCTGGTCCGGCCCTATCGCCGGCAAGCCAGCTCCCACAGAGGCACCATGGATTTCAAGCCTTATGGTGTCCCTGTGGGAGCTGGCTTGCCGGCGATAGGGCCGGACCAGGCTAACAACTATCAGCCTTCTAGCTCAGCCCAGCGCTCTACCAGTACATCCAGCTCACCCTGCAGCTTCTCGATCCTGGCCAGCACCGCCGAAGTTTCCGCAATCGGCCGCTGATAGAAGCCCACCGCATTCACTTCTTCCTGGGCTTCAGCCATGCGCTGCTCCAGCGCGTCGATCTGCCCCGGCAGCATCTCCAGCTCACGCTGCAGCTTGTAGCTGAGCTTTTTCTTCGATGCCTCCTCCACCACCGGCGCAGCAACAGGCGCAGGCTTGGCCTCGACCTTCTCCACCACCGCGCTGTTGAGGGCCGACTTGCCGCCCTTGCTCTCGGTCACGCCCAGCAGCTTCGGCGAGCCGCCCTGGCGAATCCAGTCCTCATAACCCCCTACATACTCGCGCACCTTGCCCTCGCCTTCGAACACCAGGGTGCTGGTGACGACGTTGTCGAGGAAGGCCCGGTCGTGGCTGACGATCAGCACGGTGCCCTTGTAGTTGGACAGCACCTCTTCGAGCAGTTCGAGGGTTTCCACGTCCAGGTCGTTGGTCGGTTCGTCGAGCACCAGCAGGTTGGCCGGCTTGCTGAACAGCTTGGCCAGCAGCAGGCGGGCACGCTCACCCCCCGACAGCGCCTTGACCGGCGTGCGCGCACGCTGGGGGCTGAACAGGAAGTCGCCCAGGTAACTGAGCACATGGCGGTTCTGCCCATCGATCTCGATGAAGTCACGGCCTTCGGCGAGGTTGTCGATCACCGTCTTTTCCAGCTCGAGCTGGTGGCGCATCTGGTCGAAATAGGCCACTTCCAGCTTGGTGCCGCGCTCGACCTTGCCTGAAGTGGGCTCCAGGTCACCGAGCATCAACTTCAGCAAGGTGGTCTTGCCGGTACCGTTGGCACCCAGCAGGCCGATACGGTCTTCGCGCTGCAGGACCATGGAGAAGTCCTTGACCAGCATCGGCCCTTCGGGATGATGGAAACTCACGTTTTCCAGCACCATGACCTGCTTGCCGGACTTTTCCGCCGCCTCGATCTGGATATTGGCCTTGCCCTGGCGTTCGCGGCGCTCGCCACGCTCTACCCGCAGGGCCTTCAAGGCACGCACGCGACCTTCGTTGCGGGTACGGCGGGCCTTGATGCCCTGGCGAATCCACACTTCTTCCTGGGCCAGGCGCTTGTCGAACAGCGCGTTGGCGGTTTCTTCGGCGGCCAGTGCGGCCTCCTTGTGCACTAGGAAGCTGGCGTAGTCGCCGTTCCAGTCGATCAGGCCGCCACGGTCCAGTTCAAGGATCCGGGTGGCCAGGTTCTGCAGGAACGACCGGTCGTGGGTAATGAACAGCACCGCGCCGTTGAAGCCGCGCAGGGCCTCTTCGAGCCAGGCAATGGCGCCGATGTCCAGATGGTTGGTCGGCTCGTCGAGCAGCAGCAGGTCGGGCTCCGACACCAGCGCCTGGGCCAGCAGCACACGGCGGCGCCAGCCACCGGACAGCTCGGCCAGGGTCTTGTCGGCAGGCAGTTGCAGGCGGCTGAGGGTGCTTTCCACCACCTGCTGCAGGCGCCAGCCGTCGCGGGCTTCCAGTTCGTGCTGAACATGCATGAGCTTTTCCAGGTCATCGTCGCCCTGGATGTTCATGCTCAGGTGGTGGAACTGCGCCAGCAGTTCACCCACGCCGTCGAGGCCGGCCGCGACCACGTCGAACACCGTGCGCTCATCGGCCACCGGCAGTTCCTGCGGCAGTTCGCCGATCTTCAGGCCCGGCGCACGCCAGATTTCCCCGTCGTCGCCCTTTTGCTCGCCCTTGACCAGGCGCAGCATGCTCGACTTGCCGGTGCCGTTGCGGCCGATGATGCACACCCGCTCGCCACGAGCGATCTGCCAGGACACTTTGTCCAGCAGCGGCATGGCGCCGAATGCGAGGGACACATCGCTGAATTTGAGCAGGGTCATGTTGGTCTCCATAAATCGGGCGCGCATTCTACCTGAGTTGGGCCCCCGACGGCAGCTGCCAGGCCAATCGATGCACCCGTGGCGACATCCGGTCGACGTTAATATGCCGATACAAGCACAGTGCTTTCACCTGCTGCCGGCAAACGGCTAAGCTAAGGCAATAGCTTCCAACAGTGCTGGCTCCGCCGTCACTTCCCCATGGTTCAACTGCCCGGACGTATCATGCGCAGCCGCCTGTTACAAATTGCTTCCTGCCTGCTGCTGACCGCTGCCACCAGCGCGGCACAGGCCACCGACCTCACCCTGCAGCGCCAGTACTACGACGAGGCCAAACGCGCGCTGGCCAAAGGCGACAAAGGCCCCTACCTGCGCTATGCCCAGGCCCTGAGCGACTACCCGCTGACCCCTTACCTGGCCTACGACGAGCTCACCGCCCGCCTGAAAAGCGCCAGCAACCAGGAAATCGAGGCGTTCCTCGCCAAGCATGGCGACCTGCCCCAGGCCAACTGGATGAAACTGCGCTGGTTGCGCTGGCTGGCCGAACGCGGTGAGTGGGACACCTTCGTCAAGTACTACGACCCCAAGCTCAACTTCACCGAGCTCGATTGCCTCAACGGCCAGTACCAGCTCAGCCATGGCCTGCGCGCCGAAGGCAACGCCACCGCCGAAAAGCTGTGGAACGTGGGCAAGTCGCAACCTGCCGCGTGCGACACACTGTTCGGCATGTGGGCCGCTGAAGGCCAGCTGACCGAGAGCAAGCGCTGGCAGCGCACCAAGCTGGCAGCCCAGGCGCGCAATTACAGCCTGGCCAACAGCCTGGTCAACGGCCTGACCACCCTCGGCGCACAAGGCCGGCTGCTGGTCGACGTGGCACAGAAGCCTGAGCTGCTAAACCAGCCATCACGCTTTGCCCCGGCCAACGAGGCGATGGCCGATGTGGTCAGCCTGGGCCTGCGCCGCCTGGCGCGCCAGGACCCGGAGCGGGCCATGGCGCTGCTGGACGACTACGCCCAGCGCATGCATTTTTCCCGCGACGAAAAGGTGGCCATCGCCCGCGAAATCGGCCTGACCCTGGCCCGCCGCTACGACCCGCGTGCGCTCGACCTGATGACCCGCTACGACCCTGAGCTGCGCGACAACACCGTCAGTGAATGGCGCCTGCGCCTGCTGCTGCGCCTGGGCCGCTGGGAAGACGCCTACGAGCTGACCCGGCGCCTGCCTCAGGACCTGGCCAGCAGCAGCCGCTGGAAGTACTGGCAAGCGCGCAGCCTGGAGCTGGCACAGCCGAACAACCCACAGATCCCGCTGCTGTACAAGACCGTGGCGCGCGAGCGTGACTTCTATGGTTTCCTCGCCGCCGACCGGGCCAAGACACCGTACCAGCTGAACAACAAACCCCTGTTGCTGAGCCCGCAACTGGTGAAGAAAGTACGCAATACACCCGGCATCCAGCGGGCGCTGGAATTCCATGCCCGCGGCCAGATCGTCGAAGGCCGCCGCGAGTGGTACCACGTCAGCCGGCACTTCAACCGCGATGAAATGGTGGCGCAGGCGCGCCTGGGTTATGAATTGCGCTGGTACTTCCCGGCCATCCGCACCATCAGCCAGGCCCAGTACTGGGACGACCTGGACATCCGCTTCCCGATGGCCCACCGCGACACCCTGGTGCGCGAAGCCAACGTGCGCGGCCTGCATTCGAGCTGGGTATTTGCCATTACCCGCCAGGAAAGCGCGTTCATGGAAGACGCACGCTCCCCGGTCGGCGCCAGCGGCCTGATGCAACTGATGCCGGCTACCGCCAAGGAAACGGCCCGCAAGTTCAGCATTCCGCTTGCCTCACCGGCACAAGTGCTCAACCCGGACAAGAACATCCAGCTGGGCGCCGCCTACCTGAGCCAGGTGCACAGCCAGTTCAACGGCAACCGGGTCTTGGCCTCGGCAGCCTACAATGCCGGGCCCGGGCGCGTGCGCCAGTGGCTGAGGGGCGCCAAGCACCTGAGTTTCGATGTGTGGGTGGAGTCGATCCCGTTCGACGAAACCCGCCAATACGTGCAGAACGTGCTGTCGTATTCGGTGATCTACGGGCAGAAACTGAATGCACCGCAGCCGCTGGTGGATTGGCATGAGCGGTATTTCGATGACATGTAAGGTTCGCTGAGCCCTTGCCGGCCTGTTCACGGGCAAACCTGTGAACAGGCCGGTGCCAGCACACAGCTATTCCAGGATTTCCACGCCCATCCCGACCTCAAGCCACCCGCTGCCATCCACCGCCAGGTTCTGCCCGAACAAGATATCCCCTTCCTTTTCGCGGAAGGTCCTGAGCGTGGCCATCGGTTCACGGTCTTCACTGCGCTCGCCGGTGGCGGGGTCGATAGTGGTAAAGATGCACCTCACACTCGGTTTGAGCACCCGGAATTCGAGGGTGCCAATGCGGATCCGCTTCCAGCCATCCTCGGCGAAAGGCTCGGCGCCCTGCACTACCAGGTTCGGCCGAAAACGCAGCATCTCCATGGGCCGCCCCACGCGGCGGTCAAGCTCGTCCAGCGAGCCCTGGCCGATCAGCAACAAGGGGAAACCATCCGGAAAAGCCGCGCGATCGCTGTTGAAGCCATAACCGTTGGGCAAATAACGGGCACGCTGCTCCGGGCAATGCACCAGGCGCACAGCCTTGCCCAGCCACTCGCTCAGCCAGGCCGCCGCGCCATCGCCGGCGTCTGGCACGCGCAAGGTATCGCGCCAGATCGTCACGCCACGCAGGCCCTCATCGGCAGGTGGCACTGCCACCCTCAGCGAGGCGCGCCCAGGCGCCTGCAAGAGCAGCTGGCCGCAGCCGTCATCGTGCGCCGCGATCTGGCCAAGGCGTGGCCAGGCACGTTGGGTCAGGAAGCGTCCGTTTTCTGCCTCGACCACCATCCAGCGCCGGTCACCCTGCAGGCCCAGCAGCCCCACCGGCGAAGCGCGCAGGCTCTGCGCCTGGCACGACTTCACCGGGTATCGGTACAACTCACTCAGAAACATCCCTGCCGCCTCGCGTCTTGGCAAATGCCAAGCTTATACCGGGCAGGCGTGGCGATCACGCGGTGGCCGTATCCAGCAGCAGGCGCTGCTTGACCACGTCGACTAGGCGATCGGGCTGGAACTTGGAAAGGAAGTTGTCGCAACCCACTTTCTTGACCATGGATTCATTGAAACTGCCCGACAGCGATGTGTGCAGCACCACATAGAGTTGGCGCAGCCGCGCATCGCCACGAATCTCGGTGGTCAGGCGGTAACCGTCCATTTCCGGCATTTCGGCGTCGGTGAACACCATCAGCAGCTTTTCACACACGTCCTCGCCGGCATCGGCCCAACCCTTGAGCATGCGCAGTGCCTTCAGGCCATCACTGGCCACATGCAGTTTCATGCCCAACTGGGACAAGGTGTCGCGCAACTGCGCCAGGGCCACACTGGAGTCGTCCACCAGCAGCACCTCGCGGCCTCGCGCCCGTGCCAGCACGGGGTCGGCCAGTTTGTCGCCGGAAACCCGGGCGTTGTAAGGGACGATTTCAGCCAGCACCTTTTCCACGTCGATGACCTCGACCAGTTGCTCATCGACCTTGGTGATGGCAGTCAGGTAATGCTGGCGTCCGGCGCTGGACGGCGGCGGCATGATCGACTCCCAGTTCATGTTGACGATGCGGTCGACCCCTCCTACCAGGAAAGCCTGCACCGAGCGGTTGTATTCGGTGACGATGATGGTGCTGTCGGGCGTGGGTTGCAGCGGGCGCATGCCAATGGCCTGGGACAGGTCGATCACCGGCAACGTCTGCCCACGCAGGTTGACCACACCGCAGACGAACGCATGACGCTGGGGCATCAGGGTGAGCTTGGGCAGTTGCAGCACTTCCTGAACCTTGAACACGTTGATCGCGAACAATTGGCGGCCCGCCAGGCGGAACATCAGGATTTCCAGGCGGTTCTCACCTACCAGTTGCGTGCGTTGGTCTACCGTGTCGAGAATGCCAGCCATTGGAAAGCCCCCAGGCTTGAGTCGAAAAAGGTGAATTGATCTACCCTGTATCGGCGGCTTCCCGCACACCTTGACCCTTGCGGGAAAATGCCGACCCGGCAATTGATATCACTTTACCATCATGCTTTACTGCCGGCACCCCGCTCGAATTCGGCAGCCCGCATCAGGGAAACCCCTAGGGGCAGTCAGGTGAAACCTGATATTCGCGATATCCTTTAGCCATTAATGTGACGCCATTCTCATTGCATGAATGGAGTCAGGCTTTTGCTAGCTATCGTTGCGGCGTGCCCGTCACCTGCGCCTACCCCACGCGCGGGGACCTGATCATGGACACTGCCTTAGCGTTCGATAACGCACTGCAGGGCTTCCTGCTGGATGCCCAGGTACTGCTGACCCAGGCCCAGGAATGCCTGCAGCATCTGGAATTGATCGACAACGATCCAGACGCCTGCCGCTGCCTGGACAGCACCTTGGCCAGCCTCGCCGGGCAGGCCACCCGCCTGGGCGCGCGCGAAGTTGCCCATTACGCCACCGCGCTTCATCAGTTGCTGGCCCCGGCCTGCTACAGCGGCTGCCTGCAGCCAGAGGCATTGCCTGCGATCGAGGCGTGCCTGACCCTGCTGGCCTGGCAACTGGAGTTGCTCGACAGCCGAACCGGGCGGTTGAACCTGGATATCGGCGAGCAACTGGTGCTGCTGGGCGAGCTGGCCAAGGTCGTGCAGCAACCCCTTGCCCCTGCTTGCGCGTCTTGCGATGAAGCAGGCAAAACGTGCGATCACCCGCATGATGTCATGCGCTCCGGCAGCCATGGCAGCCGGTCGTACCGCGCGCATTAACCTGACCAGAAGTGCAACTAACTACATGCACTCAAGCCCTGCGCTGGTCGAACTTGCAAAGTTCGCAAAGTTTCAGGAAGGCCAAGTTGAATCATTACCGCCTTAGTTGCAGCGCGGGTGCGAGCAGCGGGATCCGCGGGTGGCACTTTGCTACCCGGCACCGCCCTGCCAACAGGCGTTTCGGAGCGTCACCCAGCCGCGACCGACACCGTACGAAGTGGTAATATGCGCCCCCACAAACACTTGCAATCACAAAAAAGTTTGCACATCAGGTGCTCGACCAAACAGCGGAAGTACTGCGCCAAAGCCTCTGACCCGCATTGTGCAAGGCCTCTATCAGCAATACTTCAGTGGCTTCCCTATTTATGCTCCCACGCTTGAAATTCTACATGCGTAGCTGCTGCCGCGTTGCCCTGCTGCGCTGGCTGACGGTCGGGCTGTGTGTGGCCTCGCTGGTCACCAACCTGATGCTGTACCTGGCCAACCTGGCTATCCCGGCTGGCCTGCTACTTTTGCAGTTGGCCGCAACGCTGGCCGCCACCCTGCAGTTGGGATTGGGGGCGGGGTCGATCAGCCTGCGGCCGGCTGAACT
The DNA here is from genome assembly GCF_009932375.1 of Pseudomonas juntendi. Taxonomy (GTDB): domain Bacteria; phylum Pseudomonadota; class Gammaproteobacteria; order Pseudomonadales; family Pseudomonadaceae; genus Aquipseudomonas; species Aquipseudomonas juntendi. The sequence continues at coordinate 10,121 of NZ_BLJG01000174.1, read as the reverse complement.
GGCCGAGCGCATGCTGAAGGTGCAGGAAGACGAGCGGCAACACCTGAGCCGGGAGTTGCACGACGACATTGGCCAATTGCTGACTGCCGCCAAACTGCAACTGCAGTGGCTGAAACGGCGCATGCCGGCCGAGTTGCAGGGCCACTGCGATGCGCTGCACAGCACCCTGGATGACACCCTGGGCACGGTACGCAACGTGTCGAGCCTGCTCAACCCCAGGCAATTGGCGAGTCTTGGGTTGGAAGCCAGCTTGCGCGCGCACTTGGTCCGCACGCTGGGCAGCAGCAGCGTACACTGGAGCCTGGCGTGCAACCAACGTCTGGGCGGCATTGACGATGCAGTGGCCATGGCAGTGTTCCGCATCACCCAGGAAGCAGTCACCAACATGCTGCGCCATGCCCAGGCACGCAACCTGGTTGTGCGCCTGCAACGCACCCCTGCCGGGCTGGCGTTGTCGATTCACGACGATGGCCGCGGCTTCGTCCCCGCCCGGCACCCGGCCGAGGCCGGCCAGCGCGGCCTGGCCGGCATGCAGGAGCGGGTAACGGCCTTGCAGGGCAGCCTGCAGCTCACCAGCCAGCCTGGCCAGGGTACACGGATAGAAGCGATGTTCCCGTGGCCACCGCGCACCCAGCAACGCGCCAGGAGTACTGTTGCCCATGACCTGTAGATTGCTGCTGGTCGACGACCACTCGCTGATCCGCGCCGGCGTACGTGCGCTGGTTTGCGACATTCCCGGCTACAGCGTGGTCGGTGAGGCCGACGATGGCAGCCAGTTGCTTGAGCAGGTGCGCGCACTGGCGCCGGACATCGTCCTGCTGGACATTTCCATGCGCTCGACCAGCGGCCTGGACGCCCTGACCCAATTGCGGGCCTGCGGCAGCACCTGCAAGGTGCTGATCCTGTCGATGCACACCGATCCGGACCTGATCATGCGTGCCCTGGAAAGCGGTGCCCACGGTTACTTGCTCAAGGACACCAGTGCCACCGAGCTGGAGCAGGCCCTGGAGGCAGTACGCCACGGCGAGCGTTACCTGAGCCCGGCCATTGCCCACACCGTCATCAACCAGGCGCTGCAGCGCAACAGGCCGGGCGCACAGGGCGGCAGCGACCGGCACAACCTCACGGCGCGCCAACTGGAGATCCTGCGCCTGATCGTGCGAGGCAAGTCGACCCGGGAAATTGCCACTGGCCTTGGCCTGTCGATCAAGACCGTGGAAACCCACCGCTCGCAAATCATGAAGCGCCTGCAAATTCATGACGTGGCTGGCCTGGTACTGTTTGCCGTGCGCGAAAAGATCATCAGCCTAGACGACTGAGCAGCGGCGACCCGGCAGGCAGGTGCAGGCGCAACGCTGCGGGCCGGGCTTCGAAACGCAAATTGGTAGTCTGCAAGGGCTCGCCATCGAGGTTGAGGTCCAGGCCCTGGGCGCTCTTGATCTCGACCCAGGGCAACCTGGCACGGACGAACAGGCCATCACCGGCCAGCAGGTCACGCAACGTGCCCAGCATTTCCTGTGGGGCAGGCAACACGGCGATATCGAGCAAGCCATCATCGACTACCGCATCCGGGCACAGCTCCTGCCCGCCTCCCGCCTGGCGGCCATTGCCGATGCCCAGTGCCAGCAGGTCCCCTTGCCAGTGGAAATCCGGCCCTTGCAGCTCGACCGAAGCCGCCTGCAGTTCGCTGAAGCGTGTGAGGCCGGTGAACAGATAGGCCGCGGCGCCCAGGACCTTCTTCAGGTCTTCGGACGTATTGGCCGTGACCTGGCTACCGAACCCGCCGGTGGCCATGTTGAGGAACAGCTGGTCGCCGGCCTGGCCCAGGTCTATGGGCTGTGCCGCCACGTTCAACAAGGCCAGCGCAGCGGCAGGCTCCAGCGGAATGCCGGCAGCCTTGGCAAAATCGTTGGCGGTGCCCAACGGCAGCAATACCAGGCTGGCATCGGTCCCGGCCTGCCCCATGGCCTCGGCCACATCGCGCAGGGTCCCGTCGCCGCCACCGGCGACAATGTGGCTGTAACCTGCCGCCAGCGCCTCGGTCACCAGGCGCTGGGCATCGCCCGCCTCCCAGGTGACCCGCACATCCAGCACCCAGCCACTGTCGCGCATGTCGTGCACGGCATCGCGCAGTTCGTCGTTCATCGCCTGCTTGCCGTGCAGGACCAGCATTGCCTTGCGCGCTTGCATAGGCGCATCTCCCTGAGGTTGACCAACCCTATCTCGACCACGGGCACGCGTGGATCGTTGCATGCCGCGTTCAAAAACAGCCAGCGGCGTGTCGCGCGTGGCAGGCGGTGTTCCCTGCAGCAGCGCCGGCTCGGCTGGTAGTGAAGATAATGGCATTTTTTCCACAGCCGACAATGCCCGGCTATGCTGAGTCGAGACACTTTTGACAGGTTTTTGACCCTACAAGCGAATGAGCACCAGGCGAGTCAGCATTTTGACTATGAAATGCCCTGGCTTGCCCGCCACGGACGCACCTCCCGGCCCTCTCCTGCAACCGGCCGACAGGTGCGTCTTGCCCTCTGCAGCCGTCAGCGAGGACCACGGTCATGCGTATTCTCTGGACACTGCCTTACCTGCCTTGGCCGACCACCAGTGGCTGCAAGACTCGCCAATACCACCTGATCCGGGCACTGGCCCAGCGCGGCCACCGCATCACCTTGTTGGTGCAATCGAAGATACCCCTCAGCGACGCCGCACGCGAGGCACTGGAACCGTACCTCGAACGGCTGATAGTCCTGCCGCGCAGGCCGCTGCATAGCCCGCTGAACCTGCTGGCATCGCCGATCATCGACTACCCCATGCGGGCGATCATCAACGGCCTTTGCGCAGCGTTGCGGCACCGCTTCGAGCAGTTGCTGGAGGAACCTTGGGACGTGATCCAGATCGAGCACAGCTATAGCTTCCAGCCGTTCGAGAAGGCCCTGCAGGCCCGCGGCCTGCCCTTCATGCTCAGCGAACACAACCTGGAGTCGGTTACCGGCAGCGTCTGCCATGACCGCCTGCCGTTATGGCTACGCCCGCTCAATGCCTTCGACCGCTGGCGCTACCGGCGCTGGGAACAGCGCGTGCTGGGCCAGCCCACCGAGCTGGTAGCCGTCAGCGCTCACGACGCCGAGCTGATCGGGCAGATCAGCAGGCGCCCGGTGAATGTGGTGGTCAATGGCGTGGAATGTGATTTCTACCAGCAGGTGCAGCCGGCGCTGCACAGCCAGCGCCTGCTGTTTGTCGGCAATTTTGAATACGGCGCCAACCTGGAAGCCATCGAGTGGGCGCTGGAAGACATCATGCCGCAGGTGTGGCTGAGCAACCCGGCCGTGCGCCTGGCGATTGCCGGGCATGCGATGCCGGCCAGCTGGAAGCTGCACTGGAATGACCCGCGGATCGAATGGCTCGGCTATCGCCCCGATCTGCGTGAGCTGCAAAGCCGCTCAGCCCTGTTTTTTGCGCCGCTGCGCTATACCGGTGGCTCGAAGGTGAAAATCCTTGAAGCAATGGCTGCCGGCTTGCCGGTCATCAGTACCGGCAAGGGCGTTTCCGGCCTGGCGGTGAACAACGGCGAGCATTACCTGGGCAGCGATGACAGTGATCAACTGGCCCTGCTGATCACCCAGTTGCTCAACCAGCCCTGGCGCATGAGCCAGTTGAGCGCGGCCGGGCGCCAGTTCGCCCGCCAGCGCCACGACTGGAGCGTGGCGGCTCATCAACTGGAAACCGTGCACATGCGCCTGACCCAGGCAGCACCGGTGCCAGGGCCGCTGGCCGATGCCTGGCTGGGGCGTTCAGCCAAGTAGTTCGCTGAAGGGAATGAACGGCACGCTGTCACCCGTTTTCGGCGTGCTGCCTTCGCGCACCTCCACCAGCCCGTCGGCCCAGGCCGCGCTGCGCAGCACACCCGAACTCTGGTTCTTGTAGATGCGCACCTGGCCCTGCTCGATGCGCGCGCGCAGGTATTCGCGGCGGCTACCGGGTTTGGGCCAGTCAAACCCCGCCGGCATGTCGAAGCGCAGCGGCGTGACATTGCCCACCCCTTGGCGCCGCAGCAGGTAGGGCCGGGTCAGCAGGCCAAAGGTGACCAGGGTCGAGGCCGGATTACCCGGCAGGCCGATCACCGGCACGCCCTGGTAATGGCCGAAGGTCAGCGGTTTGCCCGGCTTGATCGCCAGCTTCCACAGCGCCAACTCGCCCGCTTCGCGCAGTGCGGCCCCCAGGTAATCGGCCTCGCCCACCGACACGCCGCCAGTGGACAGGATCAGGTCGACGTGGCCCAGCCCGGCCAGGCAGGCGCGGGTCTGCGCCAGGTCATCCGGCAGGATGCCGGCATCGACCACCTCGCACCCCAGGCGCTGCAACCAACTGACCAGTAGCCGACGATTGCTGTTGTAGATTTGCCCGGGCCCCAACGGCAGCCCGGGCTCGACCAGTTCGTCGCCGGTGGACAGCACCGCCACTTTGACCTTGCGTACCACCTCGAGCCGGGCGTGGCCCAGGGTCGCCGCCAGACCCAGTTCGATCGGCCCCAGGCGCGTGCCGGCGTTCATCACCTGCTCGCCCTTGCGGGTTTCCTGGCCCTGCGGGCGAATGTTCTGCCCGGCGTGCAGCGCCTCGACGAAACGTACCTGGCCATCCTCCAGCACCTGGGTGTTTTCCTGCATTTCGACGCAATCGGCACCTGCCGGCACCGGGGCGCCGGTAAAGATGCGGGCACAGGTGCCCGGCTGCAGAGGCTGTGGCGCATGGCCGGCGAAGATGCGCTGGCTGACGGGCAACGGCTGGCCCTGCCAGTCGGCCAGGCGCAGGGCATAGCCGTCCATGGCACTGTTCGGCCAGGGCGGCAGGTCGAGCGAGGCCACCAGGTCGGTCGCCAGTACCCTGCCCTCCGCCTCGGCCAGGGGCAGGTTTTCAGTCTCCTGAATCGGTGCCGCCTCGGCCAATGCCAGCAATTGTTCCAGGGCTTGCTCTACCGGCATCAGCGGCCGTGGCTGACTGACCTCAGCCACGGCTGTCACAGGCCATTGCCTGCTTCAGGTGCGGGACAAAGTTGCATGGCCGATGGCGGGCGTCGAGTTGCTCGGCAAGAATGCCGTCCCAACCGGTGCGCACGGCATTGGTCGAGCCCGGCAGGCAGCACACCAGGGTGCCATTGGCCAGGCCGGCCAAGGCCCGCGACTGCACCGTGGACGTACCGATATCCGGCACGGAGATCTGCCGGAACAACTCGCCAAAGCCATCGACCTGCTTGTCCAGCAGACAGGCCACCGCCTCCGGCGTGCTGTCGCGGCCGGTAAAGCCAGTGCCGCCGGTAATCAGCACCACCTGCACGCGCTCGTCGGCGATCCAGGTGGCAACCTGTGCGCGGATCTTGTACAGGTCGTCCTTGAGCAATACCCGCTCTGCCAGGTGATGGCCGGCCTCGCTCAACCGGTCCACGAACATCTGGCCAGAGGTATCGGTGTCGGGCGTGCGGGTGTCGCTAACGGTGAGCACCGCGATATTCAGCGGCACAAAGGGGGTATCTGCCTTGGCTTTCATGGGGGTCCGTCACAACAGGATAGGTTGGCCGCAGTTATATCACAGCGCACTTTTACCGGGTTGCGCCCAACAAACTTGCCCTGGATCAACCGCGCAGATTTATCGCTATGATGCACTTGCAGTGAACTTGCACTAAAGTCCTGCGTCATAAATGTCATCTAGCACCATCGCACTTGGAGAACCACGATGATCAAACGGACCCTACCCGCCTTCCTGCTCGCTTTGGGCCTGGGCACCCTTGCCGGCTGCTCCACCCCAACCGTCATCACCCTGAACGATGGCCGAGAAATCCAGGCGACGGATAAACCGTCCTACGACGAAGACTCCGGCTTCTACGAATTCGAGCAGCTGGACGGCAAGCGCACCCGCCTGAACAAAGACCAGATCCGCACCGTGAAAGAGCTGTAACCGCGCCGCGTTTTCAGCAAAGCCCCTTTGCACAACAGGGGCTTGCGAGCAAAAACACGATGCAGTAGGATTTTGTTCATCGGAGTGTAGCGCAGCCAGGTAGCGCGTCTCGTTCGGGACGAGAAGGCCGCAGGTTCGAATCCTGTCTCTCCGACCAGATCCTCCAGAAGCCCGCTGATGCGGGCTTTTTTGTGCCTGGAAACTGCCACCAACGGTGGCGTTGAAAGCCGATAGCCACCCCTGCACTGCCCCCGTCACCCCTGTGTCAGGCACTGGTGAACTGCAAGGCCGCCAGCCGGGCATACAGCGGGCTTTGCTCGATCAATTGGCGATGAGTGCCCACCGCCACCAAGCGCCCCTGGTCGATGACCGCGATGCGCTCGGCGTGCTGGACCGTGGCCAGCCGATGGGCGATGACCAGCGTGGTACGCCCGGCCATCAGGCGGGGCAGTGCTTGCTGGATCAGGTGTTCGCTTTGCGCGTCGAGGGCGCTGGTGGCTTCGTCCAGCAACAGGATCGGCGCGTCCACCAGTAGCGCCCGGGCAATCGCCAGGCGCTGGCGCTGGCCGCCGGAAAGCCCGATGCCACCCTCCCCCAGCGGTGTCTGGTAGCCCTGAGGTAACTGCCGAATGAATTCATCGGCATGGGCGCCGCGGGCTGCGGCTTCGACCTCGGCCTGGCTCGCCTCGGGGCGGCCATAGCGGATATTGGCCTCCACCGTGCCACGGAACAGCGAAGGGTTCTGTGCAACCAGGGCAAACTGCCGTCGCAGCTGGTCAGGGTCGAATTCTGTCAGCGGCTGGCCGTCGAGCAGGATGCGCCCTTGCTGGGGGTCGTAAAACCGTAGCAACAGATCGAACAAGGTCGACTTGCCGGCCCCTGATGGGCCGACCAGGGCCACGGTCTGGCCAGGCTCGATGACCAGGCTCAGGCCAGCTACCGCTGCCACGGTGGGCCGTGACGGGTAGGCGAACACCAGTTCCTGCAACTCGATGTGCCCGCGGGCCCTCTGCCCCGGCAGGCCCGAGGCGGCACAGCCCGGCAGGATTGCGCTGCGTGCGGCCAGCAGTTCGGCGATGCGCTCGCCAGCACCGGCAGCGCGCTGCAGTTCGCCGATCACTTCACTGAGGGTGCCGAAGGCGCTGCCGACGATCAGGCTGTAGAACACGAAGGCGGCCAGTTCGCCGGCGGATATGCGCCCGGCGATCACATCCATGCCGCCCACCCACAGCATCACCCCAACCGCCCCCAGCACCAAGACGATCACCAGAGTGATCAGCCAGGCCCGCTGGGCAATGCGCTTGCGCGCCACGGTGAATGCCGCCTCGACCGTGTCGGCAAAAAGTGCGCGGTCATGTGCCTGATGGTTGTAGGCCTGCACAGTCTTGATCTGCCCCAGCGTCTCGGCCACGTAGCTGCCTACATCGGCGACCCGGTCCTGGCTCTGCCGCGACAGCCTGCGTACGCGGCGACCAAACAGCAGGATGGGCGCCAACACCAGCGGCAGGGTCACCACCACGATGCTGGTGAGCTTGGGGTTGGTAATGAACAGCAGCACCACACCGCCCAGCACCATCAATGCATTGCGCAGGAACATCGACAGCGACGAACCGATGACCGATTGCAGCAGCGTGGTGTCTGCTGTCAGCCGCGACTGGATCTCGGCGCTGCGGTTATCCTCGAAAAAGCCGGGGTGCAGGCCGATCAGGTGGTTGAACACGGCCCGCCGCATGTCGGCCACGCAGCGCTCGCCAATCCAGGACACCAGGTAGAAACGGCTGAACGTACCCACCGCCAGGGCCAATACCAGCAGCAGGAACAGCCCGATGGTCTGGTTGAGCTGGTGCGCGGAACGGGTCATGAAACCCTGGTCGACCAGCAGCCGGATGCCTTGGCCCATCGACAAGGTGATGCCCGCAGTGACCACCAGTGCCAGCAAGGCCAGCAGAACCTGCCGGCGATAGGGGCGAACGAACTGCCAGGCCAGGCGTAATGCCCGGCGTGGTTGCGGGGAAACCGATTCGGACATGGCGACGATCACTATGTGTGGCGAAGGCCCAGACTACCACTCATCAGGGCTGGGGAACGCGGGCAGGTGGTTATAGCCTATCGATCTAACCAGGGTATGGAGCTTTGCCAGCGTTTCTGTTGGACTGGTATTGCCGTGACGAGCCTGTCGTCACAGGCCAGTCACGGTGCAGGACTACCCTGAGTGTTCACCTGATGAGGAGACCATGCATGAGCTTGCAGCCTACCAGCGACAACCAGCAGCCCCGGCCGAACCAGCAACCCCAGGTATGCGGTTCGATCATTGATGCCCAGGGGCGCGAAGTACCGATCACCGAGCAAATGATCCAGCAGGCTTGCAAGGCCCTGGAACAGAGCCGGGTCGAGCGCGTACGCAAAGGTTGAGCGGCGAATTTCTTGCAACCCGGCGCCCGCGCCGGGTTTTTATTTGCCCTGAGTGCTCTACTGGCCCCTTGCGGCCAGGCCCGGCTGGGCGCTCACCCGGGCGAATGCCCGTGCAGCGGCCGGCACGCCGTCAGACCAATACGCCACCCAGCGCACTGACCAGTTGCGCCAACTGCGGCGCCTCGCCCCGCAGGCGCACCGCCAGCCCCTCGATTTCGCGTCGCGCTGGGTACTGCTTGCGCAACTGGTCGAACGCGGCACGCTGTTGTTGCGGGTCGTCGCTCAGGCTGCGGCGGAAGTCGGCATCGTCACGGCGCGGGTCGTACACGGCGCGGCACAGGGTGGCCAGGGCCCAGGCCGGGTCGGCGCTGGCATCCAGCTCGATTTGCGCCAGCGGCGGGCGCGGCAGCAGGTCGGCCAGTTGCACCTGCTCATCCACCCCGAGGAAGCGGCACAGGGCCTGGTAGATCTGCGCGGTGCCACGCTGGCGGCCGTCGAGGCTGTAACCGGCAATATGCGGTGACGCCAGGGTACACAGGTCGGCCAGTTGCAGGTCGACTTGCGGCTCGCCTTCCCATACGTCCAGCACGGCATGGATGTCGTCGCGCTGCAGCAGCAGCTCGCGCAGGGCGGCGTTGTCCACCACCGGCCCACGGCTGGCGTTGACCAGCCAGGCACCCGGGCGCAATTGTGCCAATTGCGCCTGGCCCAGCAAGTGCCAGGTGGGGTAGCCGCCGCTACGCTGCAACGGGGTATGCAGGCTGATCACATCACACTGCTGGACAATGGTTTCCAGGCTGACGTAGTCACCGCCTTCAGCGGCCTCGCGCAGCGGGTCGCACACCAGCACCTTCCAGCCCAGGCCGCGCAGCACACGTACCAGCCGCCCCCCGACCTCACCTGCACCGACCACGCCGTAGACCCGTTCGGGCAGCGCAACGCCATCCAGTTCGGCCAGGGTCAGCAGGCTGCCCAGCACGTAATCGACCACGCCGCGGGCATTGCAGCCTGGCGCGCTGCTCCAGCGAATGCCGGCTTCGGCGAAATAGTCCAGGTCGAGGTGATCGGTACCGATGGTGCAGGTACCGACGAAGCGTACCCGGCTGCCTTCGAGCAATGTGCGGTCAACCTTGGTCACCGAGCGTACCAGCAGGATATCGGCGTCCTTGACGCTGGCGGCATCGAGGCTTCGGCCGGGGTAGCGGCGAATTTCCCCGAAGCCTTGGAAGAAGGCATCGAGCAGCGGGATGTTTTCGTCGGCAACTATCAGCATGGCGCTCTCCTGTCTGGGGAGCGCAGTGTAGGCGCATCGCCGGGTGGGTTGCACAGGGTTTCAGTCGGCTTTTTTGCGAATCCAGTAAAGGAAGGTGCCGGCGTCTTCCTGCTGTTGCACGAGTTCGTGGCCGAGGAAGTTGCAGAACTTGGGAATGTCGCGGCGGGTGGACGGGTCGGTGGCGATGACCTTGAGCAGGCCGCCGGCGGCCAGGTTGCGTACGTGCTGGTGCAGCATCATCACCGGCTCCGGGCAGTTCAGGCCGGTGGCATCGAGGATGGCGTCGGGGGTGAAATCGGTCATGGGGGGCTCCGAAAATGATCGCTATTGTCGCGCATCACGCGGCGGGGTCCAAGCGCGGCTTTGCAGGCCATACGTCCGGACGGACGTTGCCAAGGCCCTTTGCGCCCCTACGGCGGGTCAGAGGCTTTGCGCCGCCTACCCCCCCCCGCACGGCTTCTGATCTGGCTGTTGATCTGGCTGTTGATCT
>NZ_BLJG01000173.1 GCF_009932375.1 Pseudomonas juntendi | reverse complement strand
GCGCAGTTCGAGGTCAACTCGCTGCACAGCCAGGGCATCGAGCGCCTGGCTTCGTGCCTGCGGGTCGAAGCGCGGGCCCCGGACGGCCTCATCGAAGCGGTGTCCATGCCCGGTGCGCCGGGATTCGTCCTTGGCGTGCAGTGGCACCCAGAGTGGCGGTTCAGCGAAAACCCGGTCTCGCTGCGCCTGTTTCAGGCGTTTCGCGAGGCCTGCGTTGCCTATGCAGCACGGGACGGCGCACGGCTGACGCGCCCCTGACAGCAAGCTTTCAATGAGTGAAAGCGGGCCTTGTGCGCAAGGCCTGTAAGAACAATTCCAAAATTTACGGCAAATACTCATGAGCAATTACACAGAAGCCGCCCGCCCACCCGACGTGGCGGCCGAAGCGGGCAACAATCAGCGCAGCAAAGGCCTGGCCAAGGGGCGCCTGGGCTTGCTGGCCAGCGTGGTACTGGGCATCTCCACCATCGCCCCGGTGTATACCCTCACCGGCGCACTGGGCCCTACCGTGCGTGAGGTAGGAGCACACCTGCCAGCCGTGTTCATCGTCGGCTTCCTGCCAATGCTGCTGGTAGCCTTGGGCTACCGTGAACTGAACTCGGCAGAGCCGGACAGCGGCACCTCCTTTACCTGGTCGGCGCGCGCCTTCGGGCCGATGATCGGCTGGATCGGGGGGTGGTGGCTGGTGGTTGCCA
>NZ_BLJG01000172.1 GCF_009932375.1 Pseudomonas juntendi | reverse complement strand
GGCACGGACGCCCAGCATGCATAGCCCGCACACAATGACCCTCGACCTTGAACGCGTGCTCGCCGCGCTGGTCGCCGACCAGCACCTGCACGCCAACGACGCCGAGCACGTGCTCGACAACGCCGCCGCCCACCCCGCTTGCCATCCGCTCGAACAGATCGCCGCCTGCAGCCTGGAACACCGCCAACAGCCTGGCCAGCAGCTGGACCTTGAGCACCTTTGCCAATGGCTGGCCCGCAAGGTCGGCCAGCCTTACCTGCGCATCGACCCCATGCAGCTCGACCTGCCCCAGGTCAGCGGCCTGATCGCGCCGGCCTTCGCCCAGCGCCACGGCATCCTCATCGTCGCAGCCGACGCCCTCGGCGTTACCGTCGCCAGTGCCGAGCCCTACCAGAACGACTGGCAGGCCGACCTGGCCCGCAGCCTGGGCCGGCCGATTCGCCGGGTGCTGGCCAGCCCGTTGCAAATCCGCCAGGCAGGGCAGTCGTTCCAGCACCTCGCCCAGTCGGTAAAAGGCGCGCAATACCAGCAGGCCGCCGGCCTGGGCGAACTCGAGCAACTGCTGGAGCTGGGCAAGCGCCAGGCCGAAGCCAGCGCCGACGACGCGCACATCGTGCACATCGTCGACTGGTTGCTGCAGTACGCTATCGAACAACGTGCCAGCGACATTCACCTGGAACCCCGCCGCGATCAGGGCCAGTTGCGCTACCGCATCGACGGCCTGCTGCATAACGTGTACGCCTTTCCTGCCGGCGTGACCTTGGCACTGGTCAGCCGCCTCAAGCACCTGGGGCGCATGGATGTGGCGCAAAAGCGCCGGCCGCAGGACGGCCGCCTGCACAGCCGCCTGCCCGGCGGCGGTGAGGTCGAGCTACGGCTGTCGACCCTGCCAACCGCCTACGGCGAAAAGCTGGTGCTGCGCCTGTTCGACCCGCAGCAACTGCACGAGGGCTTCGACCGCCTCGGCCTGCAAGGCCAGCAACTGGCCCAGTGGCAGCGCCTGCTGGGCAAGCGCCAGGGCATCATCCTGGTGACCGGCCCCACCGGCTCCGGCAAGACCAGCACGCTGTATACCAGCCTCAAGCTATTGGCCACGCCACAGGTCAACCTGTGCACCATCGAAGACCCCATCGAGCGCCTGGAGCCGGCGTTCAACCAGTTGCAGGTGCAGCCCGCCCTGGACCTTGGTTTTGCCGCCGGGGTACGCGCCCTGCTGCGTCAGGACCCGGACATCATCATGATCGGCGAAATTCGCGACCGCGAAACGGCCCTGGTGGCGGTACAGGCCGCCCTGACCGGGCATTTGGTGCTGTCTACCCTGCACACCAACGATGCCTGCGCGGCCATCACCCGCCTGCAGGAACTGGGCGTGGCCGACTACCTGATCAAGGCGACGCTGGTCGGCGTCATGGCCCAGCGCCTGGTGCGCACCCTGTGCCCGGACTGCCAGGTGAATACCTGCGCCCACTGCCGTACCTGCCGAGGCACCGGCTTTCATGGCCGCACCGGTTTGTTTGAACTGCTCGAGCCTAGCGACAAGCTGCGCGCACTGATTGGCCGGGATGCCGACCTGACCGTTTTGCGGCAACAGGCCCAGGCCGATGGCCTGGTGGACCTTCGTCGTTGTGGTGAGGCCAAGGTGACCAGTGGGCAGACCTGCATGCATGAGGTGCTGCGCGTCTGCGGCTGACGAAAAGCCCCGGCATTCAGGAACTTGCCCCATTGGAAAAGATCCAACGGCGCATCTTCAACCCCCACCCTTCGAGGTGTTTCAACATGCGTCTCAAAACTGCCGTTGCCGCCGCTGCCCTGCTCTCGCTGCCTATGGGCTCGGCCATGGCTGATACCTTTTGGCGTAACGTGATTTCTTCCGGGGCAACGACTGGTTCGACCTACCTGACGTCGCGGGACCACAAGCTTGTCCTCGCCGCGCAGGACGACGCCAGCAGCTTCGTTGCCAGCGAAGGTGCGATTCGTGGGCCGTTCCTGGAAGCCGCCATGCACCAGGCACGGGCCGAGAACCCGGGGCTGCAGGCCTCGGACATGGAGCTGGCCAATGCCATCCTGGCCAAGAATGCGGTAGCCGAGTAAAACCCCGGGGCGCGCGCTGCGCGCCCAATCGGTCACCCCTGCGCTATCAGCGATAAGCCTCCACCGGCACACAGGCACAGAACAGGTTGCGGTCCCCATACACGTTGTCGACCCGGTTAACCGCCGGCCAGTACTTGTATTGGCGCACATGCGCAACCGGTGCCACCGCCTGCTCCAGGCTGTAGGGCCTGTCCCATATACCCAGGACATCGGCCAAGGTATGCGGCGCATGCCTGAGCGGGCTGTTCTCTGCCGGCCACTTGCCATCCTGAACGTCCGCGATCTCCGCGCGAATTGCCAGCATCGCTTCGATAAAGCGGTCCAACTCGGCCTTGGACTCACTTTCGGTCGGTTCCACCATCAGCGTACCCGGCACCGGGAACGACATGGTCGGTGCATGGAAGCCGTAGTCCATCAGGCGCTTCGCCACGTCCTCCTCGCTGATGCCCGTCAGCGCCTTCAACGGCCGCAGATCGAGTATGCACTCATGGGCCACGCGCTGGTTACGCCCGCGGTAGAGCACCGGGAAGGCCCCAGCCAGCTGGCTGGCCAGGTAGTTGGCAGAGAGGATCGCCACCTCGCTGGCGTCAGCCAGTTGCGGGCCCATCATGGCAATGTACATCCAGCTGATCGGCAGAATGCTGGCGCTGCCCCAGGGCGCAGCGCTGACCGCACTGTTGTTTGGATCCAGACCGGGGACAGGTACCACCGGGTGGCTGGCGACGAAGGGTTGCAGATGAGCGCGAACACCGATCGGCCCCATGCCCGGACCACCGCCGCCGTGGGGGATGCAGAAGGTCTTGTGCAGGTTCATGTGCGACACATCGGCACCGATGTCGGCAGGGCGCGCCAACCCCACCTGGGCATTGAGGTTGGCGCCGTCCATGTACACCTGGCCGCCGTGCTGGTGCACCACGTCACAGATTTCGCGAATGCCCTCTTCGTACACGCCGTGGGTTGAGGGGTAGGTGATCATCAGGCACGACAGGCGCTCACCGGCTGCACCGGCCTTGGCCTTGAGGTCTGCCAGGTCGACGTTGCCGCCCTGATCGCAATCGACTATCACCACCTCCATGCCGGCCATCTGTGCCGACGCCGGGTTGGTGCCGTGGGCCGACGACGGGATCAGGCACAAGGTACGCTGCGGTTGCTGGCAGCTGCGGTGGTAGCGGGTAATCGCCATCAGGCCAGCGTACTCACCCTGGGCCCCGGAGTTGGGCTGCATGCAGATGGCATCGAAGCCGGTAATGGTGCACAGCCAGCTTTCCAGCTCGTCGATCATCGCCTTGTACCCGACGGCCTGCCCCACCGGGGCGAACGGGTGCAGCTGAGCGAAAGCAGGCCAAGTGATCGGGATCATCTCGCTGGTAGCATTGAGCTTCATGGTGCAGGAGCCCAGCGGAATCATCGACTGGTTCAGCGCCAGGTCCTTGTTCTCCAGCTGCTTGAGGTAGCGCAGCATCTCGGTTTCGCTGTGGTGCAGGTTGAACACCGGGTGGGCAAGGAACGGCGAATGCCGCACCAGGCTGGGCGGAATGCCTTCGGCCAGGGCCGACTGGTCAAGCGCGGCGATGTCCAGCCCGTGGTCAACCCCCACGAAAATGTCCAACAGGCGCAGCACTGTCTGCTCGTTGCAGGTTTCATCCAGGCTCACGCCCAGGTGGCCGCGGCCCAGTATGCGCAGGTTGACCTGTGCGGCTTCAGCGCTCTCGATGATGGCTGCCTGTGCGCCACCCACGTCGAGGGTAAGGGTGTCGAAGAAGTGCTGGTTGAGGCGCTTGATGCCTTTGGCCGCAAGGCCGGCCGCCAGAATGACCGTTAGCCGGTGCACGCGTTGGGCAATGCGCTGAAGGCCTTGCGGGCCGTGGTAGACCGCGTAGAAGCCGGCGATGTTGGCCAGCAGCACCTGCGCCGTGCAGATGTTGGAGTTGGCCTTTTCACGGCGGATATGCTGCTCGCGGGTTTGCAGGGCCATGCGCAGCGCGGTGTTGCCACGGGCATCACGCGACACGCCGATGATGCGCCCGGGCATGGCCCGCTTGTAGTCGTCGCGGCAGGCGAAATACGCCGCATGTGGCCCGCCGTAACCCATCGGTACACCAAAGCGCTGGCTGGAACCCAACACCACATCGGCGCCCAGCTCGCCGGGCGGCGTGAGCAGTACGAGGCTGAGCAGGTCGGCTGCCACGCAGGCCAGGGCGTGCTGGCCATGCAAGTGCTCGATCAGCGGGCGCAGGTCGCGCACCTCGCCGTGGGTATCGGGGTACTGCAGCAAGGCGCCGAATACCGCATGCGTGTTCAGCTTATCCACAGAATCGATGATCAGTTCGAAGCCGAAGCCTTCGGCGCGGGTCTTGAGCACTGACAGGGTCTGCGGGTGGCAGTGCTCATCGGCGAAGAATGCGTTGCTCTTGCTGCGCGCCACGCGCTTGGCCAGGGCCATGGCCTCGGCGGCGGCAGTCGCCTCGTCCAGCAGCGAGGCGTTGGCCAGGGCCAGCCCGGTCAGGTCGATGACCATCTGCTGGTAGTTCAGCAGCGCCTCCAGCCGGCCCTGGGCTATTTCGGGCTGGTAAGGCGTGTAGGCGGTGTACCAGCCGGGGTTTTCCAGCACGTTGCGCAGGATGACCGTGGGGGTGATGGTGCCGTGGTAGCCCATGCCGATCAGGCTGGTCCATACCTGGTTTTGCGCAGCGTAACCCGCGAGTTTGGCCAAGGCCGCCTGCTCGTCGAGTGCCGGAGGCAGGTCGAGGGGGCGCTTGAGGCGTATGCCTGGCGGAACGGTTTGCTCGATCAGCTCGGCGCGGCTCGCCACGCCCAGTGCGTTGAGCATGGCCTGCTGCTCGGCGGCATCCGGGCCCAGGTGGCGACGCAGGAACGGGTTGAGCTCTTGCAGTTGATGCAGGGACGGCGACTGGGACATGACCACGCTCTCTTCCTGGAACAGCTCTCATGGAGACTACAAGTCTAGGAAGGGATTGCCGGTTGTGCGGGGAAACTTGTTTGGTCAGTACCGGCCCTATCGCCGGCAAGCCGGCTCCCACAGGGATCGCATCAGGGCTGACAGGTGTTTGTCAGAAGACATGCAGCGCCTGTGAGAGCGA
>NZ_BLJG01000171.1 GCF_009932375.1 Pseudomonas juntendi | reverse complement strand
CCCGCTTGGCTCCACCACTTTCTGCGGTAGATGTTGCTCCTGCTCAGAAATTAGAAATGAACATTCGTTGATGAATGTTGATTTCTGACTTTTGTCAGACCGTTCTTTAAAAATTTGGATATGTGATAGATATAGACTGACATGCACTTTCACTGGTGTGTGATCAGGCTAAGGTAAAATTTGTGAGTTCTGCTCTTAATTGAGCGAAATGCGAATTTTCGGCGAATGTCGTCTTCACAGTATAACCAGATTGCTTGGGGTTATATGGTCAAGTGAAGAAGCGCATACGGTGGATGCCTTGGCAGTCAGAGGCGATGAAAGACGTGGTAGCCTGCGATAAGCTTTGGGGAGTCGGCAAACAGACTGTGATCCAGAGATCTCTGAATGGGGGAACCCACTCAGCATAAGCTGAGTATCTTGTACTGAATACATAGGTGCAAGAGGCGAACCAGGGGAACTGAAACATCTAAGTACCCTGAGGAAAAGAAATCAACCGAGATTCCCTTAGTAGTGGCGAGCGAACGGGGACCAGCCCTTAAGTTGGTTTGAGATTAGTGGAACGCTCTGGAAAGTGCGGCCATAGTGGGTGATAGCCCCGTACACGAAAATCTCTTATCAATGAAATCGAGTAGGACGGAGCACGAGAAACTTTGTCTGAATATGGGGGGACCATCCTCCAAGGCTAAATACTACTGACTGACCGATAGTGAACCAGTACCGTGAGGGAAAGGCGAAAAGAACCCCGGAGAGGGGAGTGAAATAGAACCTGAAACCGTATGCGTACAAGCAGTGGGAGCCTACTTTGTTAGGTGACTGCGTACCTTTTGTATAATGGGTCAGCGACTTATATTCAGTGGCGAGCTTAACCGAATAGGGGAGGCGTAGCGAAAGCGAGTCTTAATAGGGCGTTTAGTCGCTGGGTATAGACCCGAAACCGGGCGATCTATCCATGGGCAGGTTGAAGGTTAGGTAACACTGACTGGAGGACCGAACCGACTACCGTTGAAAAGTTAGCGGATGACCTGTGGATCGGAGTGAAAGGCTAATCAAGCTCGGAGATAGCTGGTTCTCCTCGAAAGCTATTTAGGTAGCGCCTCATGTATCACTGTAGGGGGTAGAGCACTGTTTCGGCTAGGGGGTCATCCCGACTTACCAAACCGATGCAAACTCCGAATACCTACAAGTGCCGAGCATGGGAGACACACGGCGGGTGCTAACGTCCGTCGTGAAAAGGGAAACAACCCAGACCGTCAGCTAAGGTCCCAAAGTCATGGTTAAGTGGGAAACGATGTGGGAAGGCTTAGACAGCTAGGAGGTTGGCTTAGAAGCAGCCACCCTTTAAAGAAAGCGTAATAGCTCACTAGTCGAGTCGGCCTGCGCGGAAGATGTAACGGGGCTCAAACCATGCACCGAAGCTACGGGTATCACCTTTTGGTGATGCGGTAGAGGAGCGTTCTGTAAGCCTGTGAAGGTGAGTTGAGAAGCTTGCTGGAGGTATCAGAAGTGCGAATGCTGACATGAGTAACGACAATGCGAGTGAAAAACTCGCACGCCGAAAGACCAAGGTTTCCTGCGCAACGTTAATCGACGCAGGGTTAGTCGGTCCCTAAGGCGAGGCTGAAAAGCGTAGTCGATGGAAAACAGGTTAATATTCCTGTACTTCCAGTTATTGCGATGGAGGGACGGAGAAGGTTAGGCCAGCCTGGCGTTGGTTGTCCAGGTTTAAGGTGGTAGGCTGAAATCTTAGGCAAATCCGGGATTTCAAGGCCGAGAGCTGATGACGAGTTGCCTTTAGGCGACGAAGTGGTTGATACCATGCTTCCAAGAAAAGCTCCTAAGCTTCAGATAACTGGGAACCGTACCCCAAACCGACACAGGTGGTTAGGTAGAGAATACCAAGGCGCTTGAGAGAACTCGGGTGAAGGAACTAGGCAAAATGGCACCGTAACTTCGGGAGAAGGTGCGCCGGCGAGGGTGAAGGACTTGCTCCGTAAGCTCATGCCGGTCGAAGATACCAGGCCGCTGCGACTGTTTATTAAAAACACAGCACTCTGCAAACACGAAAGTGGACGTATAGGGTGTGACGCCTGCCCGGTGCCGGAAGGTTAATTGATGGGGTTAGCGCAAGCGAAGCTCTTGATCGAAGCCCCGGTAAACGGCGGCCGTAACTATAACGGTCCTAAGGTAGCGAAATTCCTTGTCGGGTAAGTTCCGACCTGCACGAATGGCGTAACGATGGCGGCGCTGTCTCCACCCGAGACTCAGTGAAATTGAAATCGCTGTGAAGATGCAGTGTATCCGCGGCTAGACGGAAAGACCCCGTGAACCTTTACTATAGCTTTGCACTGGACTTTGAATTTGCTTGTGTAGGATAGGTGGGAGGCTTTGAAGTGGGGACGCCAGTTCTCATGGAGCCATCCTTGAAATACCACCCTGGCAACTTTGAGGTTCTAACTCAGGTCCGTTATCCGGATCGAGGACAGTGTATGGTGGGTAGTTTGACTGGGGCGGTCTCCTCCCAAAGAGTAACGGAGGAGTACGAAGGTGCGCTCAGACCGGTCGGAAATCGGTCGTAGAGTATAAAGGCAAAAGCGCGCTTGACTGCGAGACAAACACGTCGAGCAGGTACGAAAGTAGGTCTTAGTGATCCGGTGGTTCTGTATGGAAGGGCCATCGCTCAACGGATAAAAGGTACTCCGGGGATAACAGGCTGATACCGCCCAAGAGTTCATATCGACGGCGGTGTTTGGCACCTCGATGTCGGCTCATCACATCCTGGGGCTGAAGCCGGTCCCAAGGGTATGGCTGTTCGCCATTTAAAGTGGTACGCGAGCTGGGTTTAGAACGTCGTGAGACAGTTCGGTCCCTATCTGCCGTGGACGTTTGAGATTTGAGAGGGGCTGCTCCTAGTACGAGAGGACCGGAGTGGACGAACCTCTGGTGTTCCGGTTGTCACGCCAGTGGCATTGCCGGGTAGCTATGTTCGGAAGAGATAACCGCTGAAAGCATCTAAGCGGGAAACTTGCCTCAAGATGAGATCTCACTGGGATCTTGAATCCCCTAAAGGGCCGTCGAAGACTACGACGTTGATAGGTTGGGTGTGTAAGCGCTGTGAGGCGTTGAGCTAACCAATACTAATTGCCCGTGAGGCTTGACCATATAACACCCAAGCAATTTGCTGACGCAGATTGCGGTGGTGAAGATGACATGAACCGAAAGTTCGCAAGGCATCACAAACATCACATATCCGGATTCGCTGGGCTGTCCATCTGGACATTCTGGCTACAGAATTTCTTGACGACCATAGAGCATTG
>NZ_BLJG01000170.1 GCF_009932375.1 Pseudomonas juntendi | reverse complement strand
GCGAGCAGGCCCGGGCCTGGCGTGCCGACCAGCTTTCGGCTCGCCTTGATTCGCGGCTCATCGCCCGGCACGACGAGCTGGGGGAACTGGCCCGCGCCTTCGACCAGATGGCCGAGCGGCTCCAGGGCACCGTCACCCTGCAACAACAGCTGCTGCGCGACTTGTCCCATGAAATGCGCACCCCCCTGAGCCGTTTGCGCGTGGCTTGCGACGGGGAAACCGATCTGCAACGCCTGCGCGAGCGCCTTGGTCGGGAACTGGACGGCATGCAGCAACTGGTCGAGGCAACCCTGCAACTGGCCTGGCAGGACGCCGAGCGTGCGCCGATGAACCTGGAGCCGATCGAGGTTCAGGCCTTGTGGGACCTGCTGGCCGAGAATGCCTGCTATGAAAGTGGCTGGGCGCCCACGCGGCTGCGTTGCGAAGTACCAGACGGTTGCTGGGTGCAGGGTAACCTCAACCACTTGGCCCAGGCGCTGGAGAACCTGCTGCGCAATGCCATTCGGTATTCGCCGGCCGACGGTGTCGTGCGCTTGGGTGGGCAACGTGAAGGTGGCTACTGGTGCCTGTGGCTGGAAGACGAGGGCGGTGGCGTGGGCGACGATGAGCTGGAGCGGATTTTCGCGCCGTTCTTGCGCCTGGACGGTTCGCGGCCCGGCGTGGGTGGCTTTGGCCTGGGGCTGAGCATTGCCCGCAGCGCCATCCAGCGCCAGGGTGGCACGCTGTGGGCGCAGAACGGCAAGCGCGGGTTACGCCTGTGCATGAGGTTGCCGGTGCAGCAGCCCCCATCATATAGCCTGTAGCTATATCCACTACAGATTGCGTGATATGGCGGGGAAGGGTTTGCCGGTATGATAGGCGCCCCTGCCGTCCGGATTGTGAAATACACCATGACCTTGCAGTACCCAACCATCGCCGATTGCGTCGGCAATACGCCACTGGTTCGCCTGCAGCGCATTGCTGGCCAAACCAGCAATACCCTCCTGCTCAAGCTCGAAGGTAACAATCCCGCCGGCTCGGTGAAGGACCGCCCGGCCCTGTCGATGATCACCCGCGCCGAGTTGCGTGGCCAGATCAAGCCCGGTGACACCCTGATCGAAGCCACCTCCGGCAACACCGGCATCGCCTTGGCGATGGCAGCGGCGATCAAGGGCTACAAGATGATCCTGATCATGCCGGACAACTCCACCGCTGAGCGAAAGGCGGCCATGACCGCCTACGGCGCCGAGCTGATTCTGGTGACCAAGGAAGAGGGCATGGAAGGTGCCCGCGACCTGGCCGAGAAGCTGCAGCGTGAAGGCCGCGGCCTGGTGCTGGACCAGTTCGCCAACGGTGACAACCCGGTTGCCCACTACAACAGCACCGGCCCGGAAATCTGGCAGCAGACACAGGGCAGCGTCACCCATTTCGTCAGCTCCATGGGGACCACCGGCACCATCATGGGCTGCTCGCAGTACCTGAAGGAGCAAAACCCGGCGGTGCAGATCATCGGCCTGCAACCGATGGAAGGTTCGGCCATCCCGGGTATCCGCCGTTGGCCGCAGGAGTACCTGCCGAAGATCTTCGACGCCACGCGCGTAGACCGCGTGGTCGACATGTCGCAGCAGGAAGCCGAAGACACCACCCGCCGCCTTGCCCGCGAAGAGGGCATTTTCTGCGGCGTGTCTTCCGGTGGTGCGGTTGCCGCCATGCTGCGCCTGTCCCGTGAGGTGGAGCATGCAGTAATGGTGGCGATCATTTGCGACCGCGGTGACCGTTACCTGTCCACCGGCCTGTTCGATCCCAGCTAAATGACCAAGAAAAAAACCAACAGCGGCCTGCGCTTCCAGCCGGCCGGCGGTAGCCGCAGCCCCCAGGTCCCCGTGGGCAAGAAGCAGCGCCTGGACATCGAGCGCCTGGCCGGCGACGGCCGTGGCATTGCCTTCCATGAAGGGCGTACCTGGTTCGTCAGTGGCGCCCTGGCCGGTGAGGCTGTGGAAGCGCGGGTGCTCAATGCGCGCGGCAAGGTGGTCGAGGCCCGCCTGGAGCGTGTGCTGCAGGCCAGCCCCGAGCGCCGTGAAGCCCCCTGTCGCCATTACAGCCGCTGTGGTGGCTGCACCCTGCAGCACCTGCCGCACGAGGCGCAACTGGCGCTGAAGCAGCGGACCTTGGCCGAACAACTGCAACGGGTGGCCGGTGTGCAGCCCGACGCCTGGGCGCCGCCGCTTAGCGGGCCAGCGTTCGGCTACCGGCGCCGTGCTCGCGTGGCGGTGCGCTGGGACGTCAAGGCGCGTGAGCTGCACGTCGGCTTCCGTGCCGAAGCCAGCCAGGACATCATCGCCATCGACGATTGCCCGGTGCTGGTACAGCCCTTGCAGTCGATTCTGCGCCACCTGCCGACGGTGCTGCGTTCGCTGGAAAAACCGCAGGCCCTGGGCCATGTGGAGCTGTTCAGCGGCTCTGCCGAAGCGCTGCTGGTGCGCCATGTGGCGCCATTGCCGGCGCAGGACCTGGCCCGGTTACAGGCGTTCTGCGAGCAGGCCAACGCGCAGTTATGGCTGCAAGGCGAAGGTGAACCGGCGCCCGTCGAACCTGCGGCGCCATTGGGCTTTGCCCTGGCGCCGTGGCAGCTTGAGCTGGCCTGGCGCCCTGGCGACTTCGTGCAGGTCAACGCCCAGGTCAATACGGCGATGATCGAGCAGGCGCTGGCCTGGCTTGCGCCGCAGGCCGATGAGCGGGTGCTCGACCTGTTCTGCGGCCTGGGCAACTTCGCCCTGCCGCTGGCACGCCTGGCGCGTGAAGTGGTAGCAGTGGAAGGTGTGCAGGCCATGGTCGATCGGGCCGCGGCCAACGCCAGAAACAACAATGTGCATAACGCACGGTTTTTTCAGGCCGATTTATCGCAGCCATTGGCCGGCACCGGATGGGCCGCCGAGGGCTTTTCTGCGGTACTCTTGGACCCACCGCGCGACGGTGCTTACGAGGTGGTGCAAGGCATCGCCCGCCTCAAGGCCAGCAGGCTGGTCTATGTATCGTGCAACCCGGCCACACTGGCGCGAGACGCCCAGGTGCTGGCCGGCCAGGGGTACCGGTTAACACGGGCCGGGATTCTCGACATGTTTCCTCAAACGGCGCATGTCGAGGCCATGGCGTTATTCGAAGCGGGCTAGCTGACTGGCCCCTTGGTGCGGCCGCCACGGAAGGGTGGCTGTACGGTGATCGCCAGCGCCGCCGTGAGTGCAGCGCTGTATGGAAAGGTAAAACAAGATGGTACAGGTGAGAGTGCACCAGCCGGTCAACACGGACGGCAGTATCAATCTCGATGCATGGCTGGATCATGTGGTAAGTGTCGATTCGGCACTGGATCGCGCAGCGCTGAAAGAAGCCTGCGAGTTTGCTCACGAGGTCGAAAAAAAGGGCAACCCCGCCAAGCATTCCTGGGCGGACGGCACGTCCAGCTTTCAGGCAGGGCTGGAAATTGCCGAAATCCTCGCCGACCTCAAGCTCGACCAGGATTCGCTGGTGGCCGCGGTCATCTACCGTTCGGTGCGCGAGGGGAAGGTCACGCTGGCCGAGGTCAGCCAGCGCTTTGGGCCGGTGGTCTCGAAGCTGATCGACGGCGTGTTGCGCATGGCCGCCATCAGCGCCAGCCTCAGCCCGCGGCAGTCGCTGGTATTGGGCTCGCAGGCGCAGGTCGAAAACCTGCGCAAGATGCTTGTGGCCATGGTCGATGACGTACGCGTGGCGCTGATCAAGCTGGCCGAGCGGACCTGCGCCATCCGTGCGGTCAAGGCGGCCGACGATGAGAAACGCCTGCGCGTCGCGCGTGAGGTGTTCGACATCTATGCGCCGTTGGCGCACCGCCTGGGTATCGGCCATATCAAGTGGGAACTGGAGGACTTGTCCTTCCGCTACCTGGAGCCCGAGCAGTACAAACAGATCGCCAAGTTGCTGCACGAGCGCCGGCTGGACCGCGAACGGTTCATCAGCGACGTGATGAACCAGCTGCAGAACGAACTGCTGGCCACCGGGGTGAAAGCCGACATCAGCGGCCGGGCAAAACACATTTATTCGATCTGGCGCAAGATGAAGCGCAAAGGCCTGGAATTCAGCCAGATCTACGATGTGCGCGCAGTGCGTGTGCTGGTGCCGGAAATTCGCGACTGCTATACCGCACTGGGTATCGTCCACACCTTGTGGCGGCACATCCCCAAAGAGTTCGACGACTACATCGCCAACCCCAAGGAGAACGGCTATCGCTCGTTGCACACGGCGGTAATCGGGCCTGAAGGCAAGGTGCTGGAAGTGCAGATCCGTACCCACGGCATGCACGAGGAAGCCGAGCTTGGCGTGTGCGCCCACTGGCGCTACAAAGGCACCGACGTCAAGCCAAGCTCCAACCACTACGAAGAAAAGATCTCCTGGCTGCGCCAGGTGCTGGAATGGCACGAAGAGCTGGGCGACATCGGTGGCCTGGCCGAGCAACTGCGGGTCGACATCGAGCCGGATCGGGTTTATGTGTTTACCCCGGACGGGCATGCCATCGACCTGCCCAAGGGTGCGACACCGCTGGACTTCGCCTACCGCGTGCACACCGAAATCGGCCACAACTGCCGCGGCGCCAAGATCAACGGCCGGATCGTGCCGCTGAACTACAGCCTGCAGACGGGCGAGCAGGTCGAGATCATCACCAGCAAGCACGGCAACCCGAGCCGTGACTGGTTGAACTCCAACCTGGGCTATGTCACCACGTCGCGGGCCCGGGCCAAGATCGTGCACTGGTTCAAGCTGCAGGCGCGCGACCAGAACGTGGCCGCCGGCAAGACCTTGCTCGAACGGGAGCTCAGCCGCCTGGGCCTGCCGCAGGTGGACTTCGAGCGCCTGGCGGAGAAAACCAACGTCAAGACCGCCGAAGACATGTTCGCTTCGCTCGGTGCTGGCGACCTGCGCCTGGCGCACCTGGTCAACGCTGCCCAGCAGTTGCTGGAGCCCGAGCGCATCGAGCAGATCGAACTGGTGCCGCGCAAGCCTGCCGGGCCGCGATCCGGCAAGCGTGGCGACATCCAGATCCAGGGGGTTGGCAACCTGCTGACGCAGATGGCCGGCTGCTGCCAGCCACTGCCGGGCGATGCCATCGTCGGTTACATCACGCAAGGCCGTGGCGTGAGCATTCACCGCCAGGATTGCGCCTCGGTGCTGCAACTGGCAGGCAAGGAACCGGAGCGCATGATCCAGGTGAGCTGGGGGCCGATACCGGTGCAGACCTACCCGGTCGACATCGTCATCCGTGCCTACGACCGCCCGGGGTTGCTGCGCGATGTGTCGCAGGTGCTACTGAACGAGAAGATCAACGTGCTGGCGGTGAACACCCGTTCGAACAAGGAAGACAACACCGCGCTGATGTCGCTGACCATCGAAATTCCAGGCCTGGACGCGCTGGGGCGGTTGTTGGGGCGCATCTCGCAGTTGCCGAACATCATCGAGACGCGGCGTAACCGTACCCCTTGAGACCGCGGCGCCTGCTTTGCGGGCTTGCCCGCTGCCACAGGTACGGTGCAGTTTTCGAAACCTGCATCCACCCTGTGGCAGCGGGCAAGC
>NZ_BLJG01000169.1 GCF_009932375.1 Pseudomonas juntendi | reverse complement strand
ACGGGATACGCCAGCCCCACTCACGGAACTGCTCGTCGCTCAGGGTCAGGGCCAAGGTCAGGAACAGGCCGTTGGCCGCCAGGAAGCCGATTGATGGCCCCAATTGCGGGAACATGCCGAACCAGGCGCGCTTGCCCTCCGGGGCGTTTTCGGTGGCCAGCAGCGCCGCGCCGCCCCATTCGCCGCCCAAGCCCAGGCCTTGGCCAAAGCGCAGCAGGCAAAGGATGATCGGTGCCCATACACCGATGCTGTCATAGCCTGGCAGCACGCCGATGGCCGTGGTGGACACACCCATCAACAGCAGCGAGGCGACCAGGGTCGACTTGCGGCCGA
>NZ_BLJG01000168.1 GCF_009932375.1 Pseudomonas juntendi | reverse complement strand
GTTCGGCGCGGTTGAGGTAACCCCGGGCCACTTGCACGCCGCCGATGTACAGCTCGCCGGCTACACCCTGGGGGACCGGTTGCTGCTGGTCGTCGAGGATGTACAGGGTGGTGTTGGCGATGGGTTTGCCGATCGGGGTGTTGTCCGGGGCAGTGGTGCAGTGCCAGGCGCTGACATCCACCGCGGCTTCGGTCGGGCCGTAGAGGTTGTGCAGCTCGACGGCTGGCAGCTGAGCGTGGAAGCGCCGTACCAGATTCCCCGGCAAGGCTTCACCCGAGCAGATCACACGTATCAAGGGTAGGCGCGGCATTGGGTTGTGATCGGGCTGCGCGGCAGCCCCGGCGGTAATGGTGTCGGCTTGGGAATCCTGGGGCCGCTGTGCGGCCCTTTCGCGACAAGAGGCCGCTCCCACAGGGGCTGTCGAGGACAGGAACACGTCGAGCATCGAGGGAACGAAATGCAGGGTGGTGACGTGCTCGCGGGCGATTACCTCGCGCAGGTATTCGGGGTCACGGTGCCCACCGGGGCGGGCCATCACCAGCCGTGCGCCGGTCTGCAACGGCCAGAGGAACTCCCACACCGATACGTCAAAGCTGAATGGGGTTTTCTGCAGCACCACGTCGGCCGCACCCAGGCCGTAAGCGGCCTGCATCCACAGCAGGCGGTTGACGACACCCGCGTGCTCGTTCATCACGCCTTTCGGCAGCCCGGTCGAACCGGAGGTGTAGATCACGTAGGCCAGGTGCCGGGCATTCAGCCCTGCTACAACCGGGTCAACCACAGGCTGATCAGCCCAGCTCGGCTGGTCCAGATCAATGAGCAGACCCGCTTCCGGCACGTGCCGGGTAGCCGCATGCACCAACACCGCCACCGGCGCGCTGTCGGTCAGCATGTGCCGTACGCGCTCGGCGGGGTAGTCCGGGTCCACCGGCACATAAGCGCCACCGGCCTTGAGAATGGCCAGCAGCCCCACCACCATCGACAAGCCGCGTTCGACGCAGATGGCCACGCGATCGTCCGGTTTCACCCCCAAGCCGATCAAGTGGTGCGCCAGGCGGTTGGCCTGCTGGTTGAGCTGGCCGTAGCTCAGCTCGCCCTCCTCGGCCCTGACCGCCACCGCCTCGGGGGTGCGCCGAACCTGCGCCTCGATCAGGCCGTGCAAGGTCTGCCCGAGGTCGTAGGCGACGGCCGTGTCGTTGAACCCGGCCAGCACCCGCTCGCGTTCCTCGGCCTGCAACACCGGCAAGCGCTGCATCGCCAGCGCCGGTTCATGCTCCAGGGCCTGCACCATGGCCTGCAACACCTGCTCCATTTGCCCGCAGATGCGCGCAGCGCCAACGCCGGCAGTGGTCATGGCCACCAGGCGGAAACCACCCCCGGTGTCGTCCACGTTCAGGCCCAGCGGGTAGTTGCTGCGCTCCTGGCTTTCCAGGCTTTCCATCCCTGCTGTCGCCTGCTTCTGGCTGGCGGTGGCCTGGCTGCTGTGCCGGTAGTTGAGCATTGCGCTGAACAATGGCTGCGGCGCCGCCACGCCGCTGCAGCGTTGCGCCAATGCCAGCGGGGCGTGCTCGTGGGCCAGCAGCGCGCTGAGGGACTGGTGGGTAGCATGAGCCGCCTCGCGCAGGCTGACGCCGGCCAGGTCGATGCGCAACGGCAAGGTGTTGATGAACATGCCCAGCGCACGCTCGGCGCCTTCGCCGCCTTGCAGGCGGCCTAGCAGCACCGTGCCGAACACCACGCGCGGTTGGCCGCTGGCGGCGCCCAGCAGGCGCGCCCACGCCAGGTGGAACAGGCTGGCGACGCTGATGCCCAGTTGCCGCGCCTGCACCCGTAGCCGTTGCCCCAGGCTGTCATCCAGCCACAGCTGCGCTTCTTCGATGTCGCGGCCATCGCCTTGGACATCGCTCAGGCCGAACGGCAGGGTCGGCTCGTCGATCGCCGCCAGTTGCTCACGGAAGAACGCTTCGTGCGCATCCTGGCTGAGTCCAAGGCGTGCCTGGGCCACATAGTTGCGGTAAGGCACGGGGGCGTGTGCAGGTTCGTCGTTGCCCTGCAAGAAGCCGATCAGCTCCTCGGCCACCACTTCCATGGCGGTATGGTCGAGCACGATATGGTGGAACTGCAGGGTCGCTTCGATCGGGCCGTCCGCATCGGTGTACAGCAGGCGCAGCAGCGGGGCCTGGCGCAAGTCCAGAGCCGCA
The DNA here is from genome assembly GCF_009932375.1 of Pseudomonas juntendi. Taxonomy (GTDB): domain Bacteria; phylum Pseudomonadota; class Gammaproteobacteria; order Pseudomonadales; family Pseudomonadaceae; genus Aquipseudomonas; species Aquipseudomonas juntendi. Next base: position 41,302 of record NZ_BLJG01000168.1, on the reverse strand, counting down.
GAGACCGGTCGGCCCGCTGCAGCACCGCTGCCAAGGGTTTGTGGTACAAGCGGTGCAACGTCGCGCAGCACCACTTGCACCGGCTGGGGCAAGCCGTCCCAGAGGATGGCGGTACGCAGCACGTCGTGACGCGCGATGACGTTGTCCAGTGCGCGGGCAAAGCGTGCCAGGTGCTCCCGGCTGGCGAAGGCGAAGCGTGATTGCAGCACATACGGGTCGTGGCCCGCAGCACTCAGGTGGTGGTAGAGGATACCTTCCTGCAACGGCGCCAGTGGGTAGATGTCCTGCACGTTGGCCGCACCGCCCGGCACCTGGGCGACGATACGCTCGATCGCGCCCTGCTCCAGGGCCAGCAGCGGCAGCATGGCCGGGGTGATGTGGGTGCAGCCGGCAGGGATCAGGTTCTCCGGCACCACCACCTCGCGTGCCTGGCCCAGGGTGGCCGCCAGCGCAGCGATGCTCGGTTGGCCGAACAAGGTCCGCACATCGACCTGCAGGCCCTGGCGGCGCAAACGTGCCGTCAGGTTCACCGCCAACAGGGAATGGCCGCCCAGCTCGAAGAAGTTGTCGTGCCGCCCCACCCGCTCGACCTGCAGCATCTCGGCCCACACGGCAGCCAGTGCGCTTTCGACTGCGCCTTGCGGTGCCACGTACTCCTGCCTGGCCAGCAGCGCCGGGTCGGGGTCTGGCAAGGCCTTGCGGTCGAGCTTGGCATGCCGGGTCAGCGGCAAATGGTCCAGGCGGGTGAACGCCAACGGCACCAGGTGTGGCGGCAAGCTCGCCTGCATCGCCTCACGCAACGCGTCCGGGGCAACCGGCGCGCTGGCGGTGAACCAGGCCAGCAGGCGCTCACCGCGCACCAGCACCACGGCATCGATCACGCCCGGTTGGGCAGCCAGCACGCTTTCGATTTCGCCCAACTCGACCCGCACACCACGGATCTTCACCTGGTCATCGTTGCGGCCCAGGTAGTCCAGGGTGCCATCGGCATTCCAACGCACCAGGTCACCGCTGCGGTACATGCGCGCATGGGCCTCGCTGCTGAACGGGTCGGCCAGGAAGCGCTCGGCGCTCAGCGCCTCACGCCTGAAGTAACCGCGTGCCACCCCGGCCCCGCCGATGTACAGCTCACCGGCCGCGCCCACCGGCACTGGCTGGCGCTGTTCATCGAGCACATAGACACGGGTGTTGGCGATGGGCTTGCCGATGTGCGGTACGCTGCCAGGCAGCACCCGGCCAGCGCTGGCCACCACCGTTGTTTCGGTCGGGCCATAGTTGTTCACCACGCTAAAGCCTGGGTCGTGTTCGAACGCCCGCAAGCGGTCGCCACCGACCAGCAAGGTCCGCAAGGTCGGGTGCTGGCGCTCCCGGCGCAGGGCCTGTTCGGCGACCGGCGTTGGCAGGAAGCTGACGGCCAGCGGTTGTTCCAACCACCAGTCGAGCAATTCGTCCACGTGTTCACTGGCCACTTGCAGCGGCGGCAGGTGCAACACCGCCCCTGCGCACAGCGTCGGCCAGATTTCCCAGGCCAGCGCATCGAAGCCGAACCCAGCCACGCTGCTGGTATGGCTGCCTGCCGTCACGGCAAAGGCCTCGCAGTGCCAGTGCACCAGGTTGGCCAGCGTCGCATGCTCGACCATCACCCCCTTGGGCTGCCCGGTGGAGCCGGAGGTATAGATCACATAGGCCAGTTGCTGGTGATCCAGGCCAGCCACCTGCGGGTTGCCCTGCGCTGCGCCTTGCCAGGCGTCGCTGTCCAGCACGATGCACGGGGCGTCGCCCACCAAGGCCCGGGTCGCAGACTCGACCACCACCCGCGCAGGCGCGCTGTCGGCCAACAGGTAGGCGATCCGCTCGGCCGGGTAGGTCGGGTCGATCGGCACATAGGCAGCGCCGGCCTTCAGCACGGCCAGCAAGCCGATCTGGCGCTCCAGGCTGCGCGGCAGGCACAGGGCAACCCGGTCACCCACCTGCACGCCCTGGGCAATCAGGTAATGGGCCAGGCGGTTGGCGCTACGGTTCAGCTCGCCATAGCTCAGCACCCGGCCACCCTGGACCAGCGCCGCAGCCTGCGGCGTGCGTGCGGCCTGGGCTTCGACCAGGGCATGCACGGTGCGCCCGGTCGGATAGTCGCGCCGGGTTGCATTGAAGGTGTCCAGCAACTGCTGGCGTGCCGCCTGGTCGATAATCGGCAGCGTGCTCACCGCAGCGGTTGCGCCCTGCGCCAGTGCCTGGGCCAGTTGCGCGAGTGCCTGGCTCATCCAGCATGCCACCTGCTCGGCGCCTACGCCCTGCTGGGCCAGAACGCTCAAGGCAAAACCTTCGCCCAGGTCGTCGACACTGAGGGTCAACGGGTAGTTGCTGCGTTCCTCCCCTCCCAGCAGGCGCACGCCTTGGCTGCCGGCAGCAGGGCCAGCGGCACTGCTATGGCGGTAGTTGAACAAAGCGCTGAACAGCGGCGAAGACGCCGCCACGGCGCTGCAACGCTGGGCCAGGGCCAGCGAGGCATGCTCGTGTTGCAGCAGCGCAGACAGCCGCTGGTGGGTCAGGCGCACCGCCTGCACTACCGGCGTCGACAGGTCGATGCGCAGCGGCAAGGTGTTGATGAACACACCCAGTGCCCGGTCAGCCCCTGCACCGCCTTGCAGGCGGCCCATCAGCACCGTGCCGAAGACCACGTCGCTGCGGTTGGCCAGCACCCCCAGTACCCGCGCCCAGGCCAGGTGGGCCAGGCTGGCGACACTGACGCCCAGGCGCCGGGCCTGTTCGCGCAGGTTGCGGGCCAAGGTGGCATCCAGCTGCAGTTGGGCCTCTTCGATGGCATGCCCTTCGCCCTGCACATCGGCCAGTCCGAACGGCAGGGTGGGCTCATCCAGGTCACCCAGCATCTCGCGGAAGAATGCCTCATGGCCGGCATCGTCTGCCGCCAACCGCGCCTGGGCCACGTACGTACGGTACGGCACCGGCGCGGGCAGCTGTGCGCCCTGCCCGTCCATCAATGCCTGCATTTCGCCCGCGATGACCTCCATGGCGGTATGGTCCAGGGCCAGGTGGTGGAACTGCAGTATCGCCACCACCCGCTGGTTGCGCGGGTCGGCCGCATACACCAGGCGCAGCAAAGGTGCGCAGGCCAGGTCCAGGCGCTGGTGGCGGGCATCGTAGCGTGCCTGCAAGGCATCGAGCACCGCTTCGCTGCCCAGCCCCTCGACAGCGGTAACCGCCATGCGGGCCTTGCGCCAAACCACTTGTACCGCCTGCTCGAGGCCTTCGCTGAGCACAGCGGTGCGCAGGATGTCGTGGCGGTCGATCACCTGCTGCAGCGCGCCAGCCCAGCGCTGCAGGTCGGCCAGGCTGTCGAACGCCAGGCGTGACTGCAGCAGGTACGGGTCGCCCTGCTCGGCGCTGAGGTGGTGGTAAAGAATGCCTTCCTGCAGCGGTGCCAGCGGGTAGATTTCCTGCACGTTGGCTGCACCACCCGGCACGCTGGCAACGATACGGTCGATGCTGGCCTGATCCAGTTCGATCAAGCTGAGCATCGCCGAGGTGATCACCTGGGCGTCGACCGGTACCCGGTTGGCCGGTACGTCCACCTCGCGCCCACTGCCCACGGCAGCGGCCAGTGCCGCCAGGGTCGGCTGGGCGAACAGGACACGCACATCGGCAAGCAGGCCAGCCTTGCGCATGCGCTCGACCAGGGTTACCGCCAGCAGCGAATGGCCACCCAGTTCGAAGAAGTGGTCATGGCGCCCGACCTGCTCGACCTTCAGCACCTCGGCCCAGATGGCGGCCAGGGCAACTTCCACAGCCCCTTGCGGGGCCTCGAAAGCCCGGCTCACCAGGGCGTCGCTGCCCGGAAGCGGCAGTGCACGGCGGTCAAGCTTGCCGTTGGCGGTCAATGGCAGCTCGGCCAGGCACACGTAGGCCGCCGGCACCATGTAGTCCGGCAGCAGGCTTTGCAGGCGGCCGTGCAAGTCGGCGACCAGCGGCGCTGCCGCGTGCGCGGTGAAGTAAGCCACCAGGCGTTTGTCGCCCGGGGCGTCTTCACGCAGGACCACGGCGCTGTCGCGCACGCCTTCGCACTGGCCGAGACACGCTTCGATTTCCCCGAGTTCGATACGGAACCCGCGCAGCTTGACCTGCTGGTCGGCACGCCCAAGGTAGCGCAGCGTGCCGTCGGCCTGCCAGCTGACCAAGTCGCCGCTGCGGTACATGCGCGCCCCTGCCTGGCCACTGAAAGGGTCATCGAGGAAGCGTTCGGCGGTCAGCGCGGGCTGGCCAAGGTAACCCAGCGCCACGCCATCGCCACCGATATACAACTCGCCTACGGCGCCCAGCGGGACCGGTTGCCGACGGGCATCGAGCACGTAGCAGCGGCCATTGCCGATGGGCTTGCCGATCGGAATGCTGCCTTGGCCCACAGCCGTTATTTCATGGGTGGTGCTGAAAGTGGTGGCCTCGGTCGGGCCGTAGCCATTGAGCAAGTGCTGCGGCGCACCGTCGCGCAGCACCCGGGCGATCACTGCCGGGTCCAGCACGTCGCCGCCCACCATCAGGTAGCGCAGCTTGGCGAAGGCTGGCAGCAAGGCATCGGCAAACTGGTGGAACAAGCCTGCGGTCAGCCACAGCACGCTCACCTGCTGGCTCACCAATACATCGCGCAAGGCCTCGCGGCACAGCACCTGCGGCTGGTCGATCACCACCACGCAGGCGCCGTTGAGCAGCGGCGCCCATACCTCCAGGGTACTGGCGTCGAATGCCGGGTTGGAGGCGAAGGCCACCCGGTCGTCACGGTTGAACTCGGCAAAGCCGTTGTTGATGGCCAGCCTGACGATCGCCCGGTGAGGAACCAGCACACCTTTCGGCGTGCCCGTCGAGCCCGAGGTGTACATGACGTAGGCCGCGCTTTGCGCGGTCACCGTCAGGGCCGGTGCATGGTGGGGGCAGGCGGACAGGTCGCAGCGGTCCAGCTCTACCCGCACGGCCCCGCCGGTTTGCCCCTGGCTGGCGAGCGTCAGCAGTACGCGGGCCTGGCAGTCCTGGATCATGAACGCCTGGCGTTCAACCGGGGCATTGCTGTCCAGCGGCACGAATACCGCGGCGCATTTGCTCACGGCCAATTGCGCGGCCAGCAGGTCGAAGCTGCGCGGCAGCAACAGTGCCACCCGCTCACCCGGGTTTACGCCCAGGCTGAGCAGGTGGTGAGCCAAGCGGTTGGCATGCTCATCCAGTTGCTGATAGGACCACTCGCGCTGCCCGTGCACCACGGCGGTCGCCTGTGGCGTGAGGGCGGCATGGGTGCCGACCAGTTGGTGCAGCGCATGCTCGTGCGGGTAGTCTCGGCGGGTGGCGTTGAAGCCCTGCAGCAGCAGTTCGCGTTCGCCGGGCGCCAGTTGGCTGAGCGTATGCAACGGCGTGGCCGGGGCCTGTTGCAAGGCATCGGCCAGTTGCGCCAGCGCGGTCGCCAGCAGGCGGCAAACCTGCCCGCCGTCTACCTGCGACACCGCCTGCACGGTGAGCACCAGGCCTTCGCCCAGGTCATCGATGTTCACCACCAGTGGGTAGTTGCTGCGCTCGTGGGCGGCGATCTGCTCGATGCCCTGCCATGCCTGGCGCAGTTCGACCTTGGCCGGGGCGCTGTGGCGGTAGTTCAGCAGGCTGGTGAACAGCGCCTGGCTCGCCGGCACGCCGCTGCAGCGCTGGGCCAGGGCCAGCGACGCCTGTTCGTGGGCCAGCAGCCGCGCCAGGCGCTGGTGGGTAAGGCGCACGCCCTCGGCAGTGCCTGCGGCACCGACGCTGACGCGCAGGGGCAAGGTGTTGATGAACATGCCCAGCGCCCGTTCGGCACCTTCGCCGCCCTGCAGGCGGCCCAGCAGCACCGTGCCGAACACCACCTCTTCGCGGCCGGACAACTGCGCCAGTACTTGCGCCCAGGCCTGGTGCATCAGGCTGGCGACGCTCACGCCCAAGTGCCGCGCCTGCTCGCGCAAGCGCCCGCACAGTGCGGCATCCACGGTCAGGCGGCTGTCGTGTACGTCACGGGTGTCACCGTGCGCATCGTGCAGGCCGTAGACCAGGGTGGGCTCATCGATGTCGCCCAGCAGTTCGCGGAACAATGCTTCATCGGCTTGGGGATCGGCGCCCAGGCGCGCCTGGGCCACATAATTGCGGTAAGGCACGCTGGCCTCGGCGAGCGGGCGGCCCTGCAGCACAGCCGTGATTTCCGCCACCAACTGCTCGACGGCGGCGTGGTCAAGGATGATGTGGTGGATCAGCAGCGTGGCTTGCAGGCCCGTGTCGGTCTGCTCGGGCAACAGCCGCACCAGCGGGGCCTGGCCAAGGCCGATACCTGTGTAGGCGGGTGCGCAGTGCATGCTGGCGGCTAGCGACGGCACCGTACGCCAGACCACTTGCACCGGTTCTTCCAGGGTTTGCCAGTGAATGCTGGTGCGCAAGATGTCGTGGCGGGCAATGACCTGGTCGAGGGCGGCGGCAAAAGCGTCCAGTTCGGCTTGGCCAGGGAAGGCGAAGCGCGCTTGCAACACGTACGGGTCGGCGCCGTCGCTGGCCAGGTGGTGGTAGAGAATGCCCTGTTGCAACGGCGCCAGGCCGTAGATGTCCTGAATGTTCTGGATACCCCCGGGCACCTGCGCGACCAGGGTGTCGATGGCCGCCTGCGACAGGTCGGCCAGCGGCAGCATGGCCGGGGTGATCGCCGTGGTCCCCCGGACAATACGGTTGGCCGGCACCGCCACGCGTGTGTCAGCGCCCAGCGCCGCGGCGAGCGCAGCCAGGGTGGGTTGGCCGAACAACACGCGGATATCGGCGTGCAGGCCTTGGGCACGCAGGCGCGCGGTCAGGCTGACGGCCAACAGCGAGTGCCCGCCCAGTTCGAAGAAGTTGTCATGCCGCCCTACCCGCTCTACGCCCAGCAGCTCGGCCCACAGGGCCGCCAGCAGGTGTTCGGTGTCGCCTTGCGGGGCCTCGAACGGGCGGTCCTGGAGGGGGCCGGGGGCTGGCAGAGCCTTGCGGTCGAGCTTGCCGTTGGGGCTCAGCGGCAGAGCCTGCAGGTGCATGAACTGTGCCGGCACCATGAATTCGGGCAGATGGGTGAGCAATGCGCTGCGCAGGGTGTCCACCGGTTGTGCGTCGCCAGTGTAGTAGGCAACCAGGCGCTGGTCATGGGCCAGCACCACCGCCTCCTTGACGCCTTCGATGGCCGTGAGGCCGGCCTGGATTTCACCCAGTTCGATGCGCAGGCCACGCAGTTTGACCTGGTCGTCGTTGCGGCCGAGGTATTCGATGTTGCCGTCGGGCAGGTGGCGTGCCAGGTCACCGGTGCGGTACAGGCGTGCGCCGGGTACGAACGGGTCGTCGATGAAGCGCTCGGCGGTGAGTTCGGCACGGTTGAGGTAACCCCGGGCCACCTGCACGCCGCCGATGTAGAGCTCGCCGGCTACCCCCTGGGGCACCGGTTGCTGCTGGTCGTCGAGGATGTACAGGGTGGTGTTGGCGATGGGTTTGCCGATCGGGGTGTTGTCCGGAGCGCTGGTGCAGTGCCAGGCGCTGACATCCACCGCGGCTTCGGTCGGGCCGTAGAGGTTGTGCAGCTCGACGGTTGGCAGCTGAGCGTGGAAGCGCCGCACCAGATTCCCCGGCAATGCCTCACCGGAGCAGATCACACGTATCAAGGGTAGGCGCGGCATTGTGTTGTGATCGGGCTGCGCGGCTGTCCCGGCGGTAATGATGTCGGTTTGGAAATCCTGGGGCCGCTGTGCGGCCCTTTCGCGACACGAGGCCGCTCCTACAGGGGCCTCGTTCGTCTTCGAGGGCTGGGAAGGCTCGGAATATTGATCATCAGGCACTGCTTCCCCGTAGGGTAGGCGCGGCATTGCGTTGTGATCGGGCTGCGTAGCAGCCCCGGCGACAGGGGCTGTCGAGGACAGGAACACGTCGAGCATCGAGGGTACGAAATGCAGGGTGGTGACGTGCTCGCGGGCGATTACCTCGCGCAGGTATTCGGGGTCTCGGTGCCCACCGGGGCGGGCCATGACCAGCCGTGCACCGGTCTGCAACGGCCAGAGGAATTCCCACACCGACACGTCAAAACTGAACGGGGTTTTCTGCAGCACCACGTCGGCCGCATCCAGGCCGTAAGCGTCCTGCATCCACAGCAGGCGGTTGACCACCCCGGCGTGCTCGTTCATCACGCCTTTCGGTAGCCCGGTCGAACCGGAGGTGTAGATCACGTAGGCCAGGTGCCGGGCATTCAGCCCTGCTACAACCGGGTCAACCACAGGCTGATCCGCCCAGCTCGGCTGGTCCAGATCAATGAGCAGACCCGCCTCCGGCACGTGCCGGGTAGCCGCATGCACCAGCACCGCCACCGGCGCGCTGTCGCTGAGCATGTGCCGCACGCGCTCGGCCGGGTAATCCGGGTCCACCGGCACATAAGCGCCACCGGCCTTGAGAATGGCCAGCAGCCCCACCACCATCGACAGCCCGCGTTCGACGCAGATGGCCACGCGATCGTCCGGTTTGACCCCCAAGCCGATCAAGTGGTGCGCCAGGCGGTTGGCCTGCTGGTTGAGCTGGCCGTAGGTCAGCTCGCCCTCCTCGGCCCTGACCGCCAGCGCCTCGGGGGTGCGCCGAACCTGCGCCTCGATCAGGCCGTGCAAGGTCTGCCCGAGGTCGTAGGCGACGGCTGTGTCATTGAACCCGGCCAGCACCCGCTGGCGTTCCTCGGCCTGCAGCACCGGCAAGCGCTGCAACGCCAGCGCCGGTTCATGCTCCAGGGCCTGCACCATGGCCTGCAACACCTGCTCCATTTGCCCGCAGATGCGCGCAGCGCCAACGCCGGCAGTGGTCATGGCCACCAGGCGGAAGCCTTCGCCCAGGTCATCCACGTTCAAGCTCAATGGGTAGTTGGTACGCTCCTGTCCCTGCAGCACCTCGATGCCGTCCCAGCCCTGGCGCTGCGCCGTGTCGGGCTGGGCACCGTGACGGTAGTTGAGCATGGCGGTGAACAGCGGCAGCGGCGCGGCGACGCCACTGCAACGTTGCGCCAGGGCCAGCGAGGCATGCTCGTGGGCCAGCAGGCCGCTGAGCGACTGGTGGGTGACATGGGCCGCCTCGCGCAGGCTGACGCCGGCGAGGTCGATGCGCAGTGGCAGGGTGTTGATGAACATCCCAAGCGCGCGCTCGGCACCCTCGCCGCCCTGCAGACGCCCCAGCAACACGGTACCGAACACTACGCTGGGCTTGCCACTGGCCGCGGCCAGCAAACGCGCCCAGGCCAGGTGGAACAGGCTGGCCACGCTGATGCCCAACTGCCGCGCCTGGTGGCGCAAGCGGCCGGCCAGGTCGGCAGAAAGGGGCAACTTGGCCTCGTGGATGTCGCGGCCATCGCCTTGCACGTCACTCAGGCCGAACGGCAGGGTTGGCTCGTCGATATCAGCGAGCTGCCCACGGAAGAACGCCTCGTGCCCGGCCTGGCTGATGCCCAGGCGCGCCTGGGCTACGTAGTTGCGGTACGGCACAGGGGCATGGGCCGGGGCCGCAGCGCCCTGCAGGTGGGCACTGAGCTCTTCGCCAACCACGTCGAGCGCCGTGTGGTCGAGCACGATGTGGTGGAACTGCAAGGTGGCCTCGATCGGGCCGTCGGCGTCGGTGTACAGCAGGCGCAACAGCGGCGCCTGGCTCAGGTCGAATTCAGTGCTGGATGGGCTGTTGTCGCCGCCTGCCTGCGCAACCGGTGCGACGGCCCGCAAGACCACTTGCACCGGTTGCGGCAGGCCCTCCCAAAGAATGGCCGTGCGCAGCACATCGTGCCGGGCGATGACCGCGTCCAGCGCGCTGGCGAACGCGTGCAAGCGTTCACGGCTGGCGAAGCGTAGCTTGGAGAACAGCACGTAGGGGTCGTGCTCGGCACTCAGGTGATGATAGAGAATCCCCTCCTGCAACGGCGCCAACGGGTAGATGTCCTGCACGTTGGCGGCGCCGCCTGGCACCTTGGCGACAATAGCGTCGATGGCAGGCTGGTCGAGGTCGATCAGGCTGAGCAGCTGCGGGGTGATCTGCGTGCAACCGGATGGAATTCGGTTTTCCGGCACTTCCACACCTTGCTCGGCACCGAGCGTGGAGGCCAGTGCGGCAATGGTCGGCTGGCCGAACAAGGTCCGCACATCGACCTGCAAACCTTCCAGGCGCAAGCGCGCGGTCAGGCTCACGGCCAGCAGCGAGTGCCCACCCAGCTCGAAGAAATTGTCGTGCCTACCCACCTGCTCAACCTCCAGCAGCTCGCGCCACAACCGCGCCAGCAAGGCCTCGGTGTGGCCCACAGGGGCCTCGTAAGGTCGCCCTTGCAAGGCCGTATCGGCCGCTGGCAGTGCCTTGCGGTCAAGCTTGCCGTTGGGGGTCAGGGGTAGCTGTTCAAGGTGGATGTACTGGGCCGGCACCATGTACTCGGGCAGCCGGGCCAGCAATGCCTGGCGCAGGTCATCGACCGGCTGTTCCGTACCCGTGTAGTAGGCGACCAGGCGCACGTCGTCCACCGCGAGCACAACGGCCTCGCGCACGTCGGCGAGCTGTGCAAGGCAGGCTTCGATCTCGCCCGGCTCGATGCGCAACCCACGCAGCTTGATCTGCTCGTCGCAACGGCCAAGGAATACTAGGTTGCCGTCCTGGTTCAGGCGCACCAGGTCACCACTGCGGTACAGGCGCTCACCTTCGACGAACGGGCTGGCGATGAAGCGCTGCGCCTGCTGCTCAGGCAGCCCCAGGTAACCCCGCGTTACCCCGGCGCCGCCAATGTGCAACTGCCCGGCCACACCATACGGCACCAGTTGGTCGTCGCTGTCGAGCACGCAGAGCCAGGTATTGTCGACCGCCTGGCCGATGGGCAGGCTGCCTTGAGGGAGCGCGGCATCTGGCTGCAAGGTCCAGGCGCTGCAGTCCACCGTGGTTTCGGTAGGGCCGTAGACGTTGTGCAGGCGCACCTGCGGCAAGCGCTGGCGCACCTGGGCCGCCAGCGCTGCGCTCAGCTCACCGCCGCCACACACGATGTCGGTCAGGCTGTTGCAGTGGCGGCTCTCGGGCTGCTCGATGAACTGTTGCAGCAAGGCCGGCACGAACTGGACCACCGCCACCGCCTGCGCCTGCACCCACTGCACCAGGTAAGCCGGGTCGCGCTGGCCATCCGGGCGCGCCAGCACCAGGCGCAAGCCGCTGCACAGCGGCCAGAACAGCTCCCAGACCGAAGCATCGAAGCTGACCGGGGTCTTGTGCAGCACACCGCCCTCGCCCACGTGTGGGCACAAGCGGCGGCTCCAGTGCACCAGGTTGACCACGTTGCGGTGCTCGACCATCACCCCCTTGGGCACGCCCGTGGAGCCCGAGGTGTAGATCACATAGGCCAGGTGCCGGGCGCCCAGCCCGGCGATGCGCGGGTTGCTGATCGGTTGCTGCTGCCAGCACGGCTGGTCCAGGTCGACCCATGGCAGGTCCAGGGTGCCAGCGATGTCGCGCGTGGCACCGTGTACCAGCACGGCCAGCGGTGCGCTGTCGGCCAGCATATGGCGAATACGCTCGGCGGGGTAACCTGGGTCGACCGGCACATAGGCAGCGCCGGCTTTGAGAATGGCCAGCAGGCCAACCACCATGTTCAGCCCACGCTCGACACAGATCGCCACCCTGGCATCGGGTTGGGCCCCCAGCCCGACCAGGTGGTGGGCCAGGCGGTTGGCCTGTTCGTCGAGCTGGCGGTAACTGATTTCGCCTTCTTCGGCCACCAGCGCAACGGCATCGGGGGTACGGCGGACCTGAGCTTCGAACAGGTGGTGCAGCGGCTGCTCAAGGTCATGCGGCTGTGGCGCAGGGCGTTGCAGCAGCTGTGCGCGCTCCGCCGGGCTGAGCACGCACAGCTGTTGCACCGGTGTGCCCGGCGCGTGCTCCAGCGCGTCCAGCAGGCCGACCAGCACCTGTTGCATCTGTTCGCACAGGCGTTGCGCACCGACCTGCGCGGTGACCTGCGCACTGATGCGCAGGCCATCACCCAGGTCATCGATGTTCATGCTGATCGGGTAGTTGCCATGCCCGCGCGGGGACAATACCTCCACGCCTTCCAGCGCTTGCTCATGTGCCTGCAGCTCGCTGGCCGTGGCGCCATGGCGGTAGTTGAGCATGGCGCTGAACAGCGGTGTGGGCGCGGCCACGCCGCTGCAACGCTGGGCCAACGCCAACGCCGCGTGCTCATGCACCAGCAGTGCCGCCAGCCGTTGGTGGGCCTGGCGCACCCCTTCGCGCACATCCAGGCCCTGCAGGTCGAGGCGCAGGGGCAAGGTGTTGATGAACATGCCAAGGCCGCGATCGGCGCCGGCCCCACCCTGCAGGCGGCCCAGCAGGACGGTGCCGAACACCACGCTGGACTTGCCACTGGTGCCCGCCACCAGCCGTGCCCAGGCCAGGTGCAACAGGCTTGCAGCGCTGACACCCAGCTGGCGCGCCTGGCTGCGCAGGCGCTGGTACGCAGCCGGTTGCAGGGCCACGCTGGCCTGCTCGAACTGGCTGGCCTGGAGCTGCAAGTCGGTCAGCCCATAGGGCAAGGTCGGTTCGTCGATATCGGCCAGTTGCGCGCGGAAGAACGCCTCGTGGTCAGCCTCGCTGACGGCCAGGCGTGCCTGGGCCACGTAGTTGCGGTAAGGCACCGGGGCCTGCGTGGGTTGCAGGCCGTGCAGGTGGTCGCGAATTTCAGCCAGCACCGCTTTCATGGCGGTGTGGTCGAGGGCGATATGGTGGAACAGCAAAGTGGCTTCGATGGGGCCTTCTGCGCCGTGATAGTGCAGGCGGATCAGCGGGGCCTGGCTCAGGTCAAAGGCCGTGCGGGTGGCCGCGCCTGTGGCAACCGGGGCGACCGTGCGCAGCACGACCTGGACCGGCTGTGCCAGGCTGTCCCAGAGCACGGCGGTGCGCAGCACATCGTGCCGGGCGATGACCTTGTCCAGGGCGCCGGCAAAGGCTTGCAGGCGGGCCAGGCTGTCAAAGCGGATCGGCCATTGCAGCAGGTAGGGGTCTTCGCCGGTCGCACTCAGGTGGTGGTAGAGAATACCTTCCTGCAACGGCGCCAATGGGTAGATATCCTGCACATTGGCGGCGCCGCCAGGTACCGCTGCAACAATGCGCTCCAGCGACGCCTGGTCCAGGGTCAGCAACGGCAGCATGTCCGGGGTGAGCTGTGTGCAGCCAGGCGCAATACGGTTTTCCGGCACGGCCACTTGCCGGTTCTGGCCTATGGCAGATGCCAGCGAGGCGACCGTGGGCTGGCCAAACAGCACCCGCACATCGGTTGGCAGGCCTCGTTGGCGCAAGCGCTCGATGAGGCTCACCGCCAACAGCGAGTGGCCACCCAGCTCGAAGAAGTTATCGTGGCGCCCTACCCGGTCGACACCCAGCACATGCGCCCATATGGCCGCCATGGCGACTTCGGTCTCGCCCACAGGGGCTTCGTAGCCGTGCCCGACCAGGTCGGTAGTGTCCGGGTCGGGCAGCGCGCGGCGGTCGAGCTTGCCATGGGGGGTGAGCGGCAGTGTTTCCAGGCGCATCAGCGCCTGCGGCACCATGTAGGCCGGCAGGCAGGCTTGCAAGGCCTGGCGCAGGTGGTCGACCGTCACAGCGGCGCTTGCAGTGAACCAGGCCAGCAGGCGTTGGTCGCGGACCAGCACCACCGCATCACGCACGCCCGGCTGGGCAGCCAGCGCGGCCTCGATCTCGCCCAGCTCCACGCGCACACCGCGGACCTTCACCTGGTCGTCATTGCGGCCCAGATAGTCCAGCGTCCCGTCGGTATTCCACCGCACCAGGTCACCGCTTCGGTACATCCGCGCGCCCGGCAGGCGGCTGAAAGGGTCGGCCAGGAAGCGCTGTTGGGTCAGCTCAGGGCGGTTGAAATAGCCCCGTGCAACCTGCGCGCCGCCAATGTACAGCTCGCCAACCACACCGGCAGGCACTGGTTGCCGGCGCTCATCCAGCACATACACCCGGGTATTGGCGACGGGTTTGCCGATGTGCAGCGCCGCACCGGGCTGCAAGGCCCCCGAAGTCGCGACCACGGTGGTTTCGGTGGGGCCGTAGTTGTTGACCACGGCAAAGCCTGGGTCGCGGTCGAACTGGCGCAGGCGGTCGCCACCCACCAGCAGGGTACGCAGGGTCGGGTGCTGTACCGAGCGACGCAATGCCTGCTCGGCCACCGGGGTGGGCAGGAAGCTCACCGCCAAGGGCTGTTGCTGCCACCAGTCCAGCAGTTCCTCCACGTGCTCGTTGCCGACCGCTGCCGGCGGCAGGTGCAGGGTGGCCCCAGCGCACAAGGCCGGCCAGACCTCCCAGGCCATGGCGTCGAAACCGAAGCCGGCCACGCTCGAGGTACGGGTACCGGGCTGCACGGCAAATGCCTGGCAGTGCCAGTGCACCAGGTTGAGCAGGGTGTGGTGCTCGACCATCACGCCTTTGGGTTGGCCGGTGGAGCCCGAGGTGTAGACCAGGTAGGCCAGTTGCTGGGGACCCAGCCCAGGTACTTGTGGGTTGTCGCTGAGGCGGTGGTAAGCCGCTGGCGAATCCAGGTCGAGCCGAGGGACAGCGGTCGGCAGCCCGGTGGTTTGCGTGTCGGCCAGTACCAAGCGTGGGGCACTGTCGGCCAGCAGGTAGGCAATGCGCTCGGCCGGGTACCCCGGGTCTACCGGCACGTACGCCGCGCCGGCCTTGAGCACCGCCAACAGGCCGACAATGCGTTCGCAGTGGCGCCCGAGGCACAGTGCAACGCGGTCACCACACTGCACGCCCATGGCGATCAGCTGGTGCGCCAGCTGGTTGGCACGCCGGTTCAGCTCGCCGTAACTGAGCGTTTCCTCACCCTGGCTTACTGCGCTGGCGTCTGGCGTGCGGGCGGCCTGGGCCTCGATCAACGCCTGCACCGTGGTCGCCGGGGGGAAGGCTTGCGCGGTGGCGTTGAAGCGGCCGAGCAACTGCTGACGGGCGTCTTCGTCGAGGATGGACAGGCCGTTCAGTGGGGTGCCCTGGCTGAGCTCCAGGGCCTGGACCAGTTCGGCGACGGCGTTGCACATCCAGGCCGCCACCCGCGCCGCGCCAATGCCAGGCACAGCCAGAACGCTGAACGTGAACCCTTGGCCCAGGTCGTTGACGCTGAGGGTCAAGGGGTAGTTGCTGCGCTCTTCGCCACCCAGCAGCCGCACCCCCTCCCATATGCCCTCGCCTTCACGCGGCGCATCGTCGGCACTGTGCCGATAATTGAGCAAAGCGCTGAACAAGGGCGCCGAAGCGGGCACGCCGCTGCAGCGCTGGGCCAGGGCCAGCGGTGCGTGCTCATGGGCCAGCAGCGCTGCCAGGCTGCGGTGGGCGGCGCGCACGGCGCTGGCGACTGGCTGCCGCGTGTCGACCCGCAGCGGCAAGGTATTGATGAACATGCCCAAGGCGCGGTCGGCGCCCTCGCCCCCTTGCAGGCGGCCCATCAGCACGGTGCCGAAAACCACGTCGTCGCGGTTGGCCAGCACGCCGAGCACACGGGCCCAGGCCAGGTGCATCAGGCTTGCGGCGCTGACCCCCAGCTGCCGGGCCTGGCTGCGCAAACGCCCGGCCAGCCCAGCGTCGAGGGCTTGCGTGGCACTCTGCACAGCACGGCCGTCGCCCTGCACGTCGGCATGGCCCAACGGCAAGGTCGGCTCCTCGACGTCGGCCAGCATGTCGCGGAAGAACGCTTCATGCCCGCCCTGGTCGCCCAGGCAGGCCTGGGCCACATAGTTGCGGTACGGCACCGGCGGCGGCAGGCTGTGGCCCTGGCCGAACAGCAGCGCCCGCATTTCACGGGCCACCACGTCCATGGCGGTATGGTCGAGGGTGAGGTGATGGAACAGCAGTACCGCCACGACTTGCTGGTTGGCCGGGTCGAGGCTGTAGTACAAGCGGGTCAGCGGGGCCTGGCCCAGGTCCATGCGGTGGTGGCGGGCGTCGAAGCGCGCGTGCAACTGGTCGATACGAGCCACGCCGGGCTGCTCGGGCAGGTCATCGACTTCATGAACACCCAGCAGTGCCTCGCGCCATACCACTTGCAGGGGCTGCGGCAGGCCCTGCCAGAGCACGGCCGTGCGCAGGATGTCGTGGCGGTCGATCACCTGTTGCAACGCCCCGGCCCAGGCCAGCAAGCGCTCCACGCTGTCGAATGCCAGGCGCGTCTGCAGCAGGTAGGGGTCGCCTTGCTCCGCGCTCAGGTGGTGGTACAGCACCCCCTGCTGCAGCGGTGCCAGGGGGTAGATCTCCTGCACGTTGGCGGCGCCGCCCGGCACACTGGCAACCACCTGGTCGATGACCGTCTGCTCCAGCTCGACCAGGCTGAGCATGCCCGGGGTGATGCGCTCGGCGCCCTGCGGGACGCGGTTGGCGGGCACGGCGATTTCCGCACCGGCCCCCACGACAGCGGCCAACGCCAGCACGGTCGGTTGGGCAAACAGCACCCGTACATCAATGACCATCCCTGCGCCACGCAACCGCTCGACCAGCGTAACGGCCAGCAGCGAATGGCCGCCAAGTTCGAAGAAGTTGTCCTGCCGCCCCACCCGCTCGACACCCAGCACCTCGGCCCAGACCTGCGCCACGGCCGTTTCGGTAGCGCCTTGCGGCGCCTCGTACTGCTGGCCGAACAGTTCGCCAGTGGCCGGTTCCGGGAGCGCGCGGCGGTCAAGCTTGCCGTGGCTGGTCAACGGCAGTTCGGCCAGGCGGGTGAACGCCACCGGCAGCATGTGTGCAGGCAGGCAGGCGCGCAGCGCCTCGCGCAGGGTATGCGGGTCCAACGGGGTGGTTTCGGTGTACCAGGCCAGCAGCCGTTCGCCGCGGACCAGCACCACGGCCGCGTCGACGCCCGGTTGCGCCGCGAGGGCGGCTTCGACTTCACCCAGTTCGACCCGCACCCCGCGGATCTTCACCTGGTCGTCGTTGCGCCCGAGGTAGTCAAGGGTCCCATCGCTGTTCCAGCGCACCAGGTCGCCGCTGCGGTACATGCGGGCATTGGCCTGGGAGCTGAACGGGTCGGCCAGGAAGCGCTCTTCGGTCAATGCTGGGCGGTTGAAGTAGCCCCGCGCCACTTGCGCACCGCCGATGTACAGCTCGCCGGCGACGCCCACGGGCACAGGTTGCAGGCCCTGGTCGAGCACATAGAGCCGGGTGTTGGCAGTCGGTCGGCCGATGTGCAGTGCATTACCTGGGCTGAGCAGCCCCGAGGTGGCCACGACGGTAGTCTCGGTCGGGCCGTAGTTGTTGACCACGGCAAAGCCTGGGTCGCGGTCGAACTGGCGCAGGCGGTCACCACCGACCAGCAGGGTGCGTAAGGTCGGGTGCTGATGCTCACGGCGCAAGGCCTGCTCGGCCACCGGCGTAGGCAGGAAGCTGACCGTCAGCGGCTGCTGCAGCCACCAGTCGAGCAGTTCGTCGACATGCTCGTTGCCAATGTGTGCCGGTGGCAGGTGCAAGGTGGCCCCGGCGCTCAGGCTTGGCCACACCTCCCAGGCCATGGCATCGAAGCCGAAACCGGCCAGGCTGGAAGCCTGGCTGGCGTTGTCCACGGCAAACGCCTGGCAATGCCAGTGCACCAGGTTGGCCAGGGCATGGTGCTCGACCATCACCCCTTTGGGTTGCCCGGTGGACCCGGAGGTGTACACCAGGTAGGCCAGCTGCTGCGCATCCAGCCCCGGCACCTGGGGGTTGCTGTCGTCGGCGGCATAGGCCTCGGCCTGGTCCAGGTCCAGCCGCGGCACAGCGCCGGGCAAGCCGTCGACGGTGGTTTCCGCCAGCAACAGCAGCGGCGCGCTGTCGTCGAGCAGGTAGGCAATGCGGGCGGCCGGGTAACCCGGGTCAATCGGAACGTAGGCCGCACCGGCCTTGAGCACGCCAAGCATGCCCACCAGCCGCCTGGCGTTGCGCGGCAGGCACAAGGCGACCCGGTCACCGAGTTGCACACCCCGCGCGCGCAACTGGTGGGCCAGCTGGTTGGCCTGGCGATTGAGTTCACCGTAGCTCAGCGCCTGGCCGGCCTGCAGCAGCGCCGGCGCGTCGGGTATGTGGGCAGCCTGGGCCTCGACCAGCGCATGTACGGTGCTACCCTGCGGGTAGTGCCGGGCGCTGTCGTTGAACTGTTGCAGCACCTGCTCGCGCTCGTCGGCCGGCAACACCGCCAGCGCTTGCAACGGCGTGCCCGGTGCCTGTTCCAAGGCCTCCACCAGGCTGGCCAGCACCTGTTCGAACTGCGCGCACAGGCGCGGCGCATGCCATTGGGGCAGGCTCTGTACCGTGAGGCGCAGGTCCTCACCCAGGTCATCGACACTGACGGTCAGCGGATAATCGGTACGTTCTTCGGCGCCGACAATATCGATGCCGGGGGCAACCGGTATGATCTCCGCCGCGTCGCCCGCGTCACTGTGGCGGTAATTGAGCATGCTGTTGAACAGCGGCGCCGGCGCGGCCACGCCGCTGCAACGCTGGGCCAGGGCCAACGATGCCTGCTCATGGCCGAGCAAGGCGCTGAGCCGGCGATGGGTGGCCAGCAGCCCGTCGCGCACGCTGTGCTGGCCCAGGTCGATGCGCAGCGGCAAGGTATTGATGAACATACCCAGCGCCTGCTCGCCGCCAACGCCGGTGGTCATGCGGCCCAGCAACACGCTGCCGAACACCACGGCCTGGCGTGCCGAGAGCTGGCCGATCAACCGGGCGAAACCCAGGTGCAGTACGCTGGCCGGGCTCACCCCCAACTGCCGGGCCTGGGCACGCAGGCGCTGGCTGAGCGCCGGCGCCAGGGTCAGGCGTGCCTGCTGCAGGGGCTGGTCGACCTTGTCCTGCTGGCCGAAGGCGAGCGTGGGCTCATCGATGTCACCCAGCATTTCACCGAAGAAATGTTCATGGGCCTGTTCGTCGAGGGCCTGGCGCGCTGCCGCCAGCACATTGCGAAACGGCATGGGTGGCGGTAGCTGCGCGCAGGTGCCGGCAAGGTGGGCCTGCAGTTCGCGGCGCACGATGTCCAGCGCGGTGTGGTCCATGATCACGTGGTGGAACATCAGCAGCGCAACCCATTGCTCGCCCTCGCCCTGGGCATGCACCAGTTGCATCAACGGCGCCTGGCGCAGGTCGA
The DNA here is from genome assembly GCF_009932375.1 of Pseudomonas juntendi. Classification (GTDB taxonomy): domain Bacteria; phylum Pseudomonadota; class Gammaproteobacteria; order Pseudomonadales; family Pseudomonadaceae; genus Aquipseudomonas; species Aquipseudomonas juntendi. The sequence goes on along the minus strand of NZ_BLJG01000168.1, from coordinate 22,125 downwards.
GCCGGTAGTGACGCGGGTCGAAGCGCTGGCACAGGCTGGCCAGTGCGTGGCTGCCGGCCAGTGGGAGGGCCTCGCGGACCAGTGCAGCTTCACGCCAGACCACCTGTACCGGGTTGTCCAGGTACTCCCAGTGCACGGCAGTACGCAGAATGTCGTGCCGCTGGATGACCCATTGCAGCGCCTGGGCAAAGGCCTCCAGGTGCTCCTTGCTGGCAAAATGCAGTTGCACCTGCGACAGGTACGGGTCGCCGTCGCTGGCGGCCAGGTGGTGGTAAAGCATGCCCTGCTGCAACGGTGCCAGCGGGTAGATGTCCTGCACGTTGGCAGCACCGCCCGGCACCTGCTCGACGATGCGGTCGATGGCGGCCTGGTCCAGGGTTACCAGTGGCAGCATGTCGGGGGTGATGCGAAAGGCCGGGCTGAGCCAGTCGTCATCCTGTTCGGCAAGCATCTCCAGCAAGGCCGGCTTGTGCCGTGACAGCGCCTCCCACAAATGATCGTCCAGGTTTTCGTCGTCACCGAGGACGATCAGGTCCTGGTCTTCACGCTGGAGTCGGATTGCACGGGTGGAAAGAGCTGCCATCAGTTCGCTGAAGTGCATCGGTAAGCATCCTGCTTTGCCTGGAAATAAGGTTGGGGGACACGCTAATGGATCGTGACCGGGCGGTCTGACATGGAGAGTGGGGACAATTCGAGCCTGCGCGGTGCATGGCGCCGCCCTGGGCTGAAGGCAGGAGGGTGAAGCAGCCCTGCGCGATGCAAGGCTGCGTTCATGGCAAGCGCCGGTCAGAGGCGCCGGCGCTTGCCCAGGCCAGGGATGGTGGTTTGTGGCACCACCACGGCAAGCTGCTCGCGCTGGGTGCTGGCCGCCAGCCCCGCCAATGTCGGCTGGCTGAACAAGGTTCTGGCGTCCACATGCAACCCGGCCTGGCGCATGCGCGCCACCAGGCTGACCGCCAGCAGCGAATGCCCGCCCAACTCGAAGAAGTTGTCGTCGCGGCCCACCTGTTCGATCTTCAGCACCTCGGTCCAGATCGCGGCCAGCGCTGTTTCCAGTTCGCCCTGCGGGGCCTGGTATGCACGGCTGATCACGGCCTCGGCATCCGGCGCCGGCAGCGCGCTGCGGTCCACTTTGCCATTGCGGCTCAGTGGCAACGCCGCCAGGCGCACGAAGGCCTGCGGCACCATGTATTCGGGCATGCGCGCCAGCAGGTGGCTGCGCAGCGCCTCCAGCGCCGGCGCCGGCTGGCCATCGTTGCAGGTGAAGTACGCCACCAGGCGCTCTTCTCGCATCAGGACCACCGCCTGCCCCACCGCCGGGTAGGCGGCCAGCAACGCTTCGATTTCACCCAGTTCAACGCGCAGCCCCCGCAACTTGACCTGGAAGTCGTTGCGCCCCACGAAGTCCAGTTCGCCGTCGGCGCGGTAGCGCACCAGGTCGCCAGTACGGTACAGGCGGTCACCTTCGACGAACGGGCTGACAATGAAACGCTCGGCCTGCAAGTGCGGCAAACCCAGGTAACCGCGCGCTACGCCGACACCGCCGATGTGCAACTGGCCCACCGCGCCCAGGGGCACCGGCCGGTCGTGCGCGTCCAGCACATACAGCCGGGTGTTGCTGATTGGCCGACCAATCGGCGGCGCCTGCGTGGGCAAGGGTTGCTGCGCTTGCAAGGTCCACGCGGTGCTGTCCACCGTAGCCTCGGTGGGGCCGTAGACATTGTGCAGGCGCACGCCGGGCAAGCGTTGCCGCACGCTGTGGACCAGCGCCAGGGTCAGCTCGCCGCCGCCGCAGAAAATATCGGTCAGGCTGGTGCAGCGCTCCACGCCCGGCTGCTCGAGGAACTGGTGCAGCAGGGCCGGTACGAACTTGACGACGCTGACCTGCCGGGCCTGAATCAGCTGCACCATGTACGCCGGGTCACGGTGGCCGTCCGGCCGCGCCAGGACCAGGCGCAGGCCGGCAGTCAAGGGCCAGAACAGCTCCCACACCGAGCCATCGAATGTGCACGGCGCCCGTTGCAACAGCGCATCCCCAGGGCGCGGCGGGCAGATTTGCGACCCCCAGTGCATCAGGTTGCACAGCCCACGGTGCTCCACCATGACCCCCTTGGGGGTGCCCGTGGACCCCGAGGTGTACATCACATAGGCCAGTTTTGACGGCCCCAGCCCCTCGACCTGCGGGTTATCGGCCGGGTTGGCCTGCCAGCTGTGCGCGTCCAGGTCGAGCCAGCGACAGGCCAGGCCGGCGAACAGGCCCTGGGTAGCGCCGTGCACCAGCACCAGGGTTGGCGTGCAGTCCTGCAACATGAAGCGCAGGCGTTCCTGCGGGTAGCCGGGGTCCAGCGGCACATAGGCACCGCCGGCCTTGAGCACGCCAAGCAAGGCCACCATTAGCGAAATGCCGCGCTCCACGCACACAGCCACCCGGCTGTCCGGGCCGACCCCTTGGGCAATCAACTGGTGCGCCAGGCGGTTGGCCTGGGCATTCAGCGTTTGGTAGTCCAGGCTCTCGTCGCCCGCCTGCAGGGCGATGGCCTGTGGCGTGCGCCAAACCTGGGCCTCGAGTAACGCAGGCAGGGTCTGCCAGGTTGGGCTGTGCGGGTCTTCGGTGCGGTTCAAGCCCTGCAACAAACGCTGCAACTCGTTGTGTGGCACTGCACACAGGGCCTGCAGGCCTTCACTGCTGCCGCGGGCAAGCGCATCGGCCAATTGCTGCAGGGCGTTGAGCACGAAGTCCATGACCCGTTGCGCCCCGATCGCACGCGGCGCACGCACGGCCAGTTGCAGCGTATCTGCCTGCTCATCCACGGTCAGCACCAGCCCGTGGCTCTCGACCTCGCTGGCCTCGACCAGCGCTACACCGGGCAGCACCTGGCCGAACGGCAGGCTGCCCTGGCGGTAATTCACCAGGCTGTCGAACAGTGCGCTGCCTGCGGGCAGGCCACTGCAACGCTGGGCCAGGATCAGCGGCGCATCCTCATGCGCCAGCAAGGCGGCCAGCCCGGCATGGGTTTCACGCAGCGCCTGGCCGGGTACACGTTGGGCCAGCGGGACACGCAACGGCAGGCTGTTGATGAACATGCCCATCGCGCTGCCGGCACCGGGGCCGGCCATGCTGCGCCCCAGCAGTACGGTGCCCAGCACCACCTCGTCACGCCCGCCGAGGTTGCCCAGCACCTGTGCCCACGCCAGGTGCAGCAGGCTGGCCAGGCTGGCGCCCTGGTGCCGTGCCTGCTGGCGTAACGCGGCAACCTGTTCGCCGGCCAGGCGATGGTCGCAGCGCTCCAACTGCTGCTCATCGACTGGCGCCCCGCCATAACCGGGGATCGGTGCTTGCGGTTCGATACCGGCCAGTTGCGCCCTGAAGAAGGCAGCGTGACCGGCCTGGCGCTCGGCCTGGGTGCTGGCGGCGACATAGTCGCGGTAAGCCACTGGCGTGGCCAGGCCCTCGCCCTGCCCGGCCATGCAGGCTGCCAGCTCACCCAGCAGCACCTGCAGCGATACCGCATCGTTGACCAGGTGATGGAAGCGCAACAAGCCCAGCCAACGGCCCTGGTCGGTAGCCTCGCTGCACACCAGCGCCATCATCGGCGCCCGGCGCAGGTCCAGGGGCTGGCGTTGCGGGTCGAAGTGGCTGCGCAACTGCGCAGCGGGGCCGTGCCACTGCTCGACTGGCAGGCGCGCCTGACGCCAGACCACCTGCTGCGGGTGCTCCAGGCCTTCCCAGCACAGGCTGGTGCGCAGAATATCGTGGCGCTCGATCACCTGCTGCAGGGCAGCGGCAAAGGCTTGCAGTTGTGCATGGCTGGCGAAGGCGAACAACGCTTGCTGTTGGTAGGGGTCGCGGGCGTCGGCAACATGGTGGTAAAGCAGCCCCTGCTGCAGAGGGGCGAGTGGGTAGATTTCCTGCACATTGGCGGCCCCACCGGGCACCGTGGCCACGATGCGATCGATGGCAGCCTGGTCCAGTTCGGTGAGTGCCAGCATGCCCGGGGTAATGCGCTGGCAACCCGGCGGTACCTGGTTGCCCGGCAGTACTGGCTGTTCGACCCGAGTCACGCTGGCAGCCAGGCTGGCCAGGGTCGATTGCCCGAACAGCACCTGCACGTCCGCCTGCCAGCCCTGCTGGCGCATGCGTTCGATCAATTGCACGGCCAACAGTGAATGGCCACCGAGTTCGAAGAAGTGGTCCTGGCGCCCTACCCGTTCAACCTGCAGCAACTCGCCCCACAGCTGCGCCAGCTGTTGTTCGACTGCGCCTTGCGGCGCTTCATGTTCGCGGCGCACCTGGCTGTTTTCGTCGGCGTGCGGCAACGCCCGGCGGTCGAGCTTGCCATTGGCGGTCAGCGGCCAGCGCTCAAGGCGCACGAAGGCCCCCGGCAACAAGGCGACCGGCAGCCGTTCACGCAGGTGCTCATGCAACGCCCGCGGCGTCACCGGCAGGTCGGCGATGAACCAGGCTTGCAGCTGGCCATCGCGCAACATGACCACGCTTTCGCGCACGGCCGCATGGCGGGTGAGCGCGGCCTCGATCTCAGCCAACTCAACCCGCACCCCACGGACCTTGACCTGGTCGTCGTTGCGCCCGAGGTACTCCAGCGTGCCGTCGGGTAGCCAACGCACCAGGTCCCCGGTGCGGTACAGGCGGGCGCCCGGCTCGCGGCTGAACGGGTCGGCAACAAAGCGCTCGGCTGTCATCTGCGGGCGGTTCAGGTAGCCACGGGCTACCCCCTGGCCGCCCACATACAGCTCGCCCGCGGCACCGGGCGGCAGCAACTGGCGCTGAGCATCGAGCACATAGAGCCGGGTATTGGCCACCGGCCCGCCGATATGCAGCGGCCTGCCCGCCAGTACTTCGCCCGAGGTGGCCACCACCGTGGTTTCGGTGGGGCCGTAGTTGTTGACCACGCGGTAGCGCTGCTCGCGGGCCAGGCGGCGCAGGCGGTCGCCGCCGACCAGCAGGGTGTGCAAGGTGGGGTGCAGCTCGCCCTGGGCAAAGGCATGCTCGGCCACAGGGGTGGGCAGAAAGCTGACGTCCAGCGGCTGCGCGCGCCACCAGGCGAGCAAGGCGTCGATGTCTTCGGCCCCGTCGCGCACCGGTGCCAGGTGCAAGGTCGCGCCGCTGCACAGCGCCGGCCAGATCTCCCAGGCCATGGCATCGAAGCCGAAACCTGCCAGGCTCGATTGCTGCCGCCCAGGGCCGAGGTCGAAGCTGCTGCAGTGCCAGTCGACCAGGTTGGCCAGCATGCGCTGCTCGACCATTACCCCTTTGGGCAAGCCGGTAGAGCCGGAGGTATAGATGACATAGGCAAGGTCTGTGGGCGCTTGTGCGGCGAACTCGAACGCCCCGGCGGGCGCTGCGGCCCAGTCGAAGCGGTCCAGTTCGATCTGCGCCAGGGTGTGGGCCGGCAGCCGATCCACCAGCCGGGACAGGGTCAGCAGCACCTCCGGGGCGCTGTCCTGAAGCAGATAGGCAAGCCGCTCACGGGGGTGCGCAGGGTCTATGGGCACATAGGCAGCGCCGGCCTTGAGCACGGCCAGCAACCCTACCAAAGTATCCAGCCCGCGCTGGGCGATCAGCGCTACCCGGCGTTCGGGCCCAACGCCCAGGCCCGCCAAGTGCTGCGCCAGCAGTTCGGCGCGCCGCTCCAGTTCGCCATAGGTCAGCGCCTGGTCATGGAAGCGCGCCGCCACTGCGGCCGGCCGGGCCTTGGCCTGGGCCTGGATGCGCTGCTGAATCAGGCCCGCCGCCGCCACTGGCATTTGCGTGGCATTCCACCGCTCGAGCGCAGCGTGCTCAGGCGCGGTAAGCAGGTCGAAGTCGCCGGCTGTCGCCTGCGGCTGTTGCAGCCCTTGCTCCAGCACGTGTAGCAGGCGCTGCGCCAGGGCCTGGGCTTCATCGTCGGTAAACCAGGCGCGGTTGTGCACCACGTGCAGCATGGCTGCGTCGCTGTGGCTGTTGCAGCGCAGGTGGACACTCAGTGGCGTGGGTTCGTGGCCGTTGCAGATCATCACCGTATGGCCAGGCGCATCGGTGATTTGCAGTGCGTTGCTGTCGTCCTCGAACGAGACCATCAGTTCGAACAGCTGCGGCCGTTCTTCGCGCAGTGTGCCAAGGCTGCGGTTGAGCTCACTGAGGGCGAAGCGCTGATGGCGAAAATCCTGCTTGAGCGCATCGCGGATGCCCTGCACCAGCGTGGCGAACGAGCACTCGCGGGCAAAACCCAGGCGCAGCGCGCTGACCTGGGTGAACAACCCCAGGGTCGCCTTGAAGCGCGCGTTGCCGCGGTTGCGCACCGGCAGCCCGACCACCCACTCGTCGCGCTGCCAGGTACGCGTCACGCAGACGTGCAAGGCGGCCAGCAGCACGTGCAGCGGCGAGGCTTGCAGGTCGGCAGCGCAGCGGCGCATGCGCGCCAGCAGTTGGCGGTCGAACGGCTGGCGCTGCGCGCCACTGGGCGTGGCGGTTGCCGCGCTCGCGCGTTCGCGCGGGGCCAGCAGGGCATCGGGCAACTGCTGGTACTTGGCCAGCCAGTAGTCGCGATCGCGGGTTTGCCGCGCGGATGCCTGGTACTGGGCGTCGTCCTCGATGAAGGCTGTGTAGGACGCCGCCCCGTGCGGCAGGGGCAGGCCTTGCTGCAACAGGCGGTAATGGTCTGCGAGCTGCTTGAACCACTGGTCCACACCCCAGCCATCGAGGATCAGATGGTGGGCTTGCAGCGCTAGCAGGTAACGCTGTTCGCCAATGCGGATCAAGGTGGCCGCCCATAGCGGGCTGGCGGCATCCAGCTGATAAGGGGTGCGCATTTGCGCCTCGAGCAAGCCTGATGCAGCTGCGAAAGGCTCGCTGGCCTGGCGCAGGTCATGCCGGCCCAGGGTGACCGCCATGTGCGTGGCGAAGTACTGGCGGGCAAGCCCGCCCTGCGTGACCAGCACCGTTCGTAGGCCATCGTGCTCAGCCACCAGGTGCTGCAGCGCCTGCTGCAGCAGCCCGGCATCCACATTCCCTTGCAACTCGACGTACGCCCCGATGTTGTACAGCGGTGAGTCGCCATGGCTGATCTGGTCCAGCCAGATGTCACGCTGGGCGATGGTCAGGGCGAAAGTGTCTGGGGCAGGCATGATTCGGCAGGTCCTTCTGGTTGATCATCCGCGCATTCAAGCACCGCTGCCGACAGCTGTATGGCCTGCCAAACCCGGACAATCGGGACGCGCGGGCGGCCTGCTGAAAAACGTGTAGGACATTGGCCATAGCCGACCACCCACGATGGCCTACGGCAGCGTCTACGCGCTGCGATCAGGGCGCATTCGCCGTGGTTCTGGCGTCAAATACCCGGCAAATCAGCCTTCGGCACACGCGCCGCGTGGTGCGGCCGCCACCCAAGGCAGCCGTTTGGTGGCATTTTCTGTCCCGGTTTTCCATTACAGACGCCAGCCTGCCAGCGGGCTTGAATACGCCCACCCCACCCTACTTCCACCCTGGAGCACTGGCCCGCCAAACCACCTGCTGCAATACCCTGAACCAAGGACGACAAGGAAATGATGCTGACCGACAGCCGCGACTACCGCCCCGACCCACAGCTTTACCTGCAATTGGGGGAATTGATCGCCAGCACCGGCGCCGCAGGCTTTGCTGACCAGATGTTGGGCCTGGTGGCAGCACAGGTGCCTGTTCACCGGCTCGAACTCAGCGAATGGACGCTTGACCCGCAGCGGGCGAATGTCAGCCATATCAAGGTGCTGGGCAGTGCTGGGCTGCAGCCCGCCGCCGCTGGCGAAAACCAGCACCAACCGCTGCTGCAGCGCATCATGCAGATGAAAGACCCACTGCTGATCGAGTTCAAGGCCCCGCCTGGCGCCTTGCACCCGCGCCAGAGTGCCCATCAGTGCCACCTGGTGTCGTGCAATGGCCGCAAGCGCTGGGTGATCAGCTTTCATCGCCTGCCGTGCCAGCGCGCCTTCGCCCTGGGTGAATTGTCCCAGCTCAAGTGCTTGTCCGACACCCTGCTGCCCTTGGTCGAGCACCACGGTCAACTGCTTGAACAGGGCGCCACGCGCGCTGCAGGGGGGGCCCAGGGCGAGCTTGAGGCAGGTTCGCTGCGCCAGGCGTTCTGTGAACGGCTGGTGCACGAGGCCGTGCGCCTGTCGACCCGTGAACAGGAGGTATGCCTGGGGCTGCTTACTGGCGGTACCGTGCCAGAAATGGCCCAGCGGTTGAATGTGAAGAACAGCTCGGTGGAAACCTACCTCAAGCGTGCCACGGCCAAACTAGGGGTCAGCGGCCGCCACGGCCTGGCGAAATGGATGGCCGGTGCCTGACTGCGAGAACCTGCAATGCCCCGACATGTGTTGACCTTGTTTGCCGCGCTGTTGTGCGGCTGTTCACTTGCCCCTGCTTACCACCGCCCCGCCCCTGCGGTACCCGCGCAGTTTCCGCAAGGGCCCGCCTATACCGCCGATACGCCACCGCCGGTCGAAGCCGGGCAGCAGGTATTCCGCGACCCGGTGCTGCGCCAGTTGATCGAGGCCGCCCTGGCCAACAACCGCGACCTGCGCACCGCCGCACTCAACGTCGCGGCTGCGCAGGCACAATACCGCGTGCAGCGCGCCGAACGGCTACCCCAGGTGGCGGCTGATGGCCACGGCCAGCGTCAGTACCTGCCCAGGGGCATGACCGGTACCGGCAAAGGCATGATCAGTTCCAGCTACGCGGCCACGCTGGGGCTGAGCGCCTACGAAATCGACCTGTTCGGCCGGGTGCGCAGCCTCAACGACCAGGCATTGCTGAACTACCTGGCCAGTGACCAGGCACGGCGCAGTAGCCGCCTGAGCCTGGTGGCGAGCGTTGCCAGTGTGTACCTGACCTGGCAGGCCGACCAGGCGCTGCTGACCCTGGCCAACGAAACCCTGGCCACTGACCAGCGCAGCCTGCGCCTGGCCCGTAACCAGCGCCGGGCGGGCACGCTGTCGGCACTGGATGAGGTGCAGGCGCGCACCCGCGTGGACAGCACCCGGGCGGCAGTGGCGCGTTACCGGCGGCTGGTCGCGCAAGACCTCAACCAGCTGACGCTGCTGGTGGGTGCCCCGGTTGCTGCGAAGGGGGTCGCACAGCCCTTGGCGGCCGAGCAGATTGCCAGGCTGCCGGCCGGTTTACCGTCTGACTTGCTGCAGCGGCGGCCCGACATACGCCAGGCCGAGTACCAGTTGCGCGCCGCCAACGCCAATATCGGTGCTGCGCGGGCGGCGTTCTTTCCCAGCATCAGCCTCACCGCCAATGCCGGCAGCACCAGCCCCCAGCTCAGTGGCCTGTTCGATGCAGGTTCGGGGACCTGGCTGTTCCAACCGCAGATCAACCTGCCGATCTTTACCGCAGGCAGCCTGCGCGCCAGCCTGGATTACGCGCGCCTGCAGAAGGATATTCAGGTGGCGCAGTACCAGCGAGCCGTCCAGCGCGCATTCCAGGAAGTTGCCGATGGCCTGGCCGCGCGGGCGACCTACCAGCGCCAACTGCAGGCACAACGCGACCTGGTCGCGGCCAGCCAACGCTATTACGACCTGGCCGAGCACCGTTACCGCATTGGCGTGGACAGCAGCCTCACCTTCCTGGACGCGCAGCGCGCGTTGTTCAGTGCCCAGCAAGGGCTGATCAACGACCGCCTGGCGCAATTGCTGGCAGAGGTGAACCTGTTTGCGGCACTGGGTGGCGGGTGGGATGACCAGGATTGAACGCCGGCCCAGGCGTGCAGCGCATCTGGCACGCGCGTGCGATTTAAAATTAATGCATTTGATAATGATTCGTAGTAATTTCGCGGCGCAAATTTCTCCCAGCGCCCTACTTCAGGATCGTCCAGTCGATGCGTCGCACGTTCGTTTCGCTTTGTGTGCTTCATGCTGTCTCCCCATTGGCCCTCGCCGAGCCCGAACCGCTCAGCGACCCGGCCCAGATCGAACTTCAGGCCCTGAGCATCACTGGCACAGCCGACAGCGAACGGGCTGATGGCCCAGTGCTCGGCTACAAGGCCAACCGTTCCGCCAGTGCCACCCGCACCGACACCGCGCTGCACGAAACACCGCAGTCGGTCAGCGTGGTGCCCAAGGCGGTACTGCAAGACACCGGTGCCACGCGCCTGCAAGACGGCCTGGACTATGCCGGTGGCGTCGGCCGGGCCAACAACTTCGGTGGCCAGGGCCTTACCACCTTCACCGTGCGCGGCTTTACCACCGGCGAGTTCTACCGTAACGGTTTCCCGATCAACCGTGGCTACCCCAACGCACCAGACGCCAATACCGTCGAGCGGCTGGAGGTGATCCGCGGCCCGGCCAGCAGCCTGTACGGCCGTGGCGACCCCGGCGGCACCTTCAACGTGGTCAGCAAGCAGCCGCTACCAGACCCCAAGGTCACCCTGGGCAGCCAGTTCGACGACCAGGGCATGCACCGCGCCACCCTCGACGCCGCCGGCCCGCTGAACCAAGACGGCTCGCTGGCCTACCGCCTGAACCTGCTTGGCGAGGGCGGCGACAGTTTCCGTGATGATGTGCAAAGCGAGCGTTATGACGTGGCGCCAGTGCTCAGCTGGCAGGTCAACGACACCACCAAGGTCGTGTTCGAAGGCGACTTCATGCGCAACAACCACCCGCTGGACCGCGGCCTGACCCGCTACGCCACCCAGCGTGGCAGCGCCTGGCGTGACACCTATATCTGGGAAAAAGGCAGCGACAACCTGCTGCACAATGACAACAACATGGCGCAGGTGCGTTTCGAGCACCTGCTCAATGACAACTGGACGCTGGCGGGCGGGTTCCAGTTCCTCGATGGCTCGCTCAAGGGCAATGCGGTCGAAGCCAACGGCGCGCCGCTGGATGGGCGAACGCTGGAGCGTAACTTCAACTACCGCAAGCTGGAGTGGACCGATCGCGACTGGCAGCTGAACCTGACCGGCTACTTCGACACCGGCGGCTTCAGCCACACCTTGCTGACAGGGGTGGAGTACGAGAACTATGACTACAACTCGATCATCCAGCGGTCCTCTGCGGTGGCGGGCACCTACCCCATCGACATCTACGACCCGGTACTTGGCCAGCCACGGCCGGCGCTGACCCGCACCACGACCTGGGACAAGGAGAACCTGCAGACCTGGGCCTTCTTCATCCAGGACCAGGTGGCCCTGACCGAGCGTTTGAAGGCTCTGGCAGGCGTACGCTTCGAGCGCTTCGAGCATGACTACGACAACAAGCTGGACAATGCCGGTGATTTCAGCAAAGGCGAAAACGGTGCTACGCCCCGGATTGGCCTGGTCTATGACCTCACCGACACGGTCGCCGTCTACGCCAACACCGCGCGCTCTTTCAAACCCAACACGGGAACCCCGGCCAGCGGCGGGGGCTTCGACCCGGAAAAGGGCAAATCCTACGAACTGGGCGTGAAATGGGAAGCGCTCGACCGCCAGCTGAGTGTCGACGCAGCGGTCTACCACATCGTCAAGGAAAACGTGTTGACCCGCGACCCGGTGGACCCGAACTACAGCGTGGCGGCCGGCGAAGTGCGCAGCCGGGGCCTGGATATCAACGTTGCTGGCAATGTCACCCCCGAGTGGCGCGTCATTGGCGGCTACGCCTATGTGGATGCCGAAGTGACCAAGGACAACCGCCTGCCAACCGGCACGCGACTGGCCAATATCCCGCGCAACAGTTTCAGCCTGCTCAACACCTATGAGTTCCAGGACGGTGTCGCCAAGGGGCTTGGCTTGGGGCTTGGGGTGAAATACGTGGATGACCGCAACGGCCAGACCGAGGCGACCACCTACACCATGGAGCAATACACGGTGGTTGATCTGCTGACCTTCTACCAGGTCAACGACCATATACGCCTGAACCTGGATGTGAAGAACCTGTTCAACAAGGCGTATGACGAAGGCGCATTCAACCTGTATGCCTACCCGGGTGCGCCGCGTACGGTACAGGCTGGCGTCGCGTACACCTTCTGAACGGCTGGGGCTGCATAAGCAGCCCTACCTGTCAGAAACCTTTGCTGTAGAACAGCGAATACGACTCGATGCCGTCGTTGGGCTGCTTGATCCCGGCGTTGGAATAATGGATCGCACGCAGCCCGACTTTCTGCTCCCCTGGCAGTTTCAGGCCAAGGCCGATACGGTCCTCGAAGTTGAACGACGAACCCAGGCGCTGGTCGCCCACATCAGTCTTGGAGAACGCAGCCAGGCCGATGCCCGCTTCGATGTACGGGGTGTAGGTGAAACCGCTGAATTCATAGGTGAACACCGGGCTGAACGACAGCGAATGGGCGCCACTGGCGTCGCCGCCCTCCCAGTAGGTGTAGCCGGCGTCCCAGTAACCGCTGACATAGCCGATGTCGCTTTGCAGCCACTTCTTGTCCCAGTCGAACGACATACCAATGCGGTAGGTCATGTCGCCCTGGCTGGTAACGCCCACGGCGCCGGACACCTGCGCGGCCTGTGCCATGCCAGCGCCGGCAAGCGCCAGCACGGCAACGGCCAGCGATGCTGCGAGACGGGTTTTCATCTACGACTCTCCTGATGGTCTACACGGCAAGCGGGGGCTGTAGCCCCTCGATTAAACGGTGACCGGTTCATCGCGACCGGTCACACGAGGTAATACTTTTCTGATTATTGTCCGATAATCAGAAAGTTGGAAGTAAATTGCCATTATTGCTCATAGACCGTTGCGGTGTGAGGCGGTACCAGACCGCGAGCGCCGTGCAGACGTGCGGACTAGACGTAGATTAGTATTTGTAAATCATTGGCTTGCATTCTTTTCTTCAAGCAGTTTCACGAACATGCTCAAGCTGCGTGATACTGTGCCACGTCGCCACACCAGCCAGGTTTTCAGGTAGCGGAAGTCTTCCGACATGGGCCAGGCAATGACCGTGCTGCAGCCCGGCATGTTGTCGAGCATGCTGCGCGGCAGCATGGCCAGGCCGGCCCCGGCGCTGACGCAGGCGAGCATGCCGTGGTACGACTCCATTTCATGGATCTTGCCGGGAACCGCCTGGTCTTGGACGAACCAGTTTTCGAAGTGATGCCGGTACGAACAGTTGGCCCGGAACGCGTAGATGTTTTCACCGTTGACGTCCTGGGCGCGGGTCACCGGGGCATGATTGAGCGGTGCGATGACCATCATCTCTTCCTCGAACACCGGGATGCCCTCCAGCGTGGGGTGCAACACCGGGCCATCGACGAACGCAGCCACCAGCCGGCCAGACAACACCCCCTCGAGCATGGTCCCTGAAGGGCCGGTGGACAGGTCCAGGTCCACCTTGGGGTAGCGCTGGTTGTAGGCCGCCAGCAAGGCCGGGATGCGCACGGCTGCGGTGCTTTCCAGCGAGCCCAGGGCGAAGGTGCCTTGCGGGTCTTCACCGGCCACGGTCAGGCGGGCCTCGTGCACCAGGTCGAGAATGCGCCGTGTGTATTCCAGGAAGTTCCAACCCGCGGGTGACAGGCGCAAGCGGCTTTTCTCGCGGATGAACAGTTCCACACCCAGGTCTTCTTCCAGCTGCTTGATGCGCGTGGTCAGGTTGGAAGGCACCCGATGGATATGCTGCGCGGCAGCGCTGATGCTGCCCTGCTCTGCCACGGCCTTGAAGATCTCCAGTTGCACCAGGTCCACAGCCTTTCTCCAAACGTGAATGTTTCGCTCATTATTATTCAGTTTTCATTAAAGCCATAGCCCACTAGTCTGGCTCCACTGTTCAATAACGACGAGAGTGCCCTGCCATGAGTGCGATCAGCAGCCTGACCCACGCCATCTCCCTCGACCCGTACACCGGCGAGCAGATCGGCGCCTACCCGTTCGACACCGACGCCGCACTGGAAGCGGCGCTGCAGCGTGCCAAGGCCGGCTACCGCCAGTGGCGCCAAGTGTCGCTGGGTCAGCGCAGCGAGTACCTGCTCGCCTTGGCCAGCACCCTTGAAGCCAAGGCCGAGGCCTTCGCGCAGATGATCAGCCGTGAAATCGGCAAGCCCATCGCCCAGGCCCGCGGCGAAGTCGCCAAGTGCGTTGGCCTGTGCCGCTGGTATGCCGAGCATGGCCCCGCGATGCTGGCCGCCGAGCCTACCCAGGTCGAAAAGGCCCGCATCGAATACCGCCCGCTGGGCCCGATCCTGGCGGTGATGCCCTGGAACTTCCCGGTCTGGCAGGTACTGCGCGGCGCCGTGCCGGCGATCCTGGCCGGCAATACCTACGTGCTCAAGCACGCGCCGAACGTAATGGGCAGCGCCTACTTGCTGGGCGAACTGTTCAAGGATGCCGGCCTGCCGCAAGGCGTTTTCGAAGTGTTGAACGTGACCCCGGAGGGCGTCACCCGCGCCATCAACGACCCGCGCATTGCCGCGGTGACCCTGACCGGTAGCGTGCGTGCCGGCATGGCGATCGGTGCCCAGGCCGGTGCCGCACTGAAAAAATGCGTGCTCGAACTCGGCGGTTCCGACCCGTTCATCGTCCTGGCTGACGCCGACCTGGACGCCGCAGTCCAGGCAGCCGTCATCGGTCGCTACCAGAACACCGGCCAGGTCTGCGCAGCGGCCAAGCGCATGATCGTGGAAGCAAGCATTGCCGACGCGTTCACCCGCAAGTTCGTCGAGGCAACCCGGCAGCTGAACATGGGCAACCCGCTGCAGGACGACACCTACATCGGCCCCATGGCCCGCTACGACCTGCGCGACGAGCTGGATGGCCAGGTACAGGCGACGTTGGCCGAGGGTGCCACCCTGCTGCTGGGCGGCCACAAGGTCGAAGGCGTTGCCAACTTCTATGCCCCGACCGTGTTCGCCAATGTGACCCCGGACATGACAGCATTCAAGCAAGAGCTGTTCGGCCCGGTGGCGGCGATCATCACGGCCCGTGACGCCGAGCATGCCGTGGAGCTGGCCAACGACAGCGAATTCGGCCTGGCGGCGACCATCTACACCGCCGATTATGCGCTGGCCGAGCGCATGACTGCCGCGCTGGATACCGGCGGCGTGTTCATCAATGGTTACTGCGCATCCGACCCCCGCGTGGCGTTCGGCGGCGTGAAGAAAAGCGGCTTCGGGCGCGAGCTGTCGCACTTTGGTGTGCGGGAGTTCACCAATGCCCAGACCGTGTGGCTGGACCGTAACTGAGTCCAGTGAAGCAGGGGCTGCATTGCAGCCTCTGCCAACCTCAATCGCGCACCTGGTCCTTGACCCAGTCCAGCATCCCCCCCGGCACGATCAGCTCATGCCGCGCCCGTGAACAGGCGGTGTACAAGCCTGCCAGCAGGCGCGCCCGTTCATTGCGGTTACCGGCCACCTGCGGCGTGACCATCAGCTCGGGCGACACCATCACCCGGGCAAACTCCATGTTCTTCACATCCCTTACCCGCCCGAGGAACAGCTTTGGCGCCTTGGTCCAGCGGTAACGGCTCTTGGCCTGGGCAAAGTGCTGCGGGGTGTAGCCCTTGCGCAGCAGGTTGGCCACCGCGACGAATGCCTTGTCCTCACCCTTGTCCTGCTCCAGCGCCTGCCAGCTGGCATAGCGGAACAGCATCGGGTGACGAGGCCGGGTGCCATGGCGGTACAGCTCGATGCAATCCTCCACGAACAGTTCGAAGTCCTTGCGCGCGCTTTGCAGCAGCACGAACGGCACGCCCTGGTGCGTCAGGCGCTGGAACCAGCCAAACAGCCCCCACTCGTCATCGACGATCAACGCGGTGGGCTGTTCCGGCACCGTGACCGCATCGAAGAAGCTGACCCGGGTGTAGTGCTCGGCGCTCCCACTGAAGGCCGCCTGGATCGATGCCGGGTGCGCCTGTATCAGCGGGTTGAGCACGTTGTCCATCGCCGGCCCTGCGCGCAGCGAGTGGTCGATGCAGCGCTGGCGGATGAAGCTGCCATGGTGCGCACTGAGGCCGTTCAGGTTCTGCAGTTCGTCACCGAGGGCGATGACCGCTTGCGGGCTGCGGTCAAGTACGGCAAGCATCGGTGCCGACAACTCGTGCGCCTCGTCGACGATGACATGGGTGTAGCCGCTGTCAATCACCAGGCCGGTCAGCGCCAGCAGCTTGACCCGGTGGTAGTCGCGTACCGGCAACTGGATTTCCCGCGCTGACGGGCGAATCAGCTCCTGCCAGTACAGCCGTGCCTTTTCCAGCAACACTTCCTGGTCCAGCGGCGATGTGCCCGGCCCGGCCCAGGGCAGGTGGTGCAACTGCACCTGCGCGTCGGCACTGTGGCAAAACGCCCGCACCGCGCGGATGCACAAGGCGACCACGTCGCGCGCGGCAAGCGGGCCAATGTCGGGGATGGCCAGCCAGCGCACCACCTGCGCCTCTTGCGGGCGCCACGAGCGCTTGGTGCGGTAAGGGTCGCGCAGGCGCCAGCCGTTGCTGGTGAGGTCGCGGTTCAACAGCTCGTCGGCCAACTGGCCGAAGGTCAGCGCGGTGTAGGCAGCGGCATCCTTGACCCGCGCCTGCAGCGCACGCAACTGGCCCTCGGTCAAGGCCAGCAACAAGGTGCGCTGCGGCTCCAGCAACCGGGCGAACTGGTGGATCAGAAAGGTCTTGCCGGTACCGGCAAAGCCCTGCACGGCGACCGATTCGTCGATACCGCCCAGAAATTCACGCAACAGCCGGTTCTGCTGGTCGCTGAGCATCAGGTCGCTGGCCAGCGCCGGCAGGTGCACGGGGTGCAGCGGCGTGGCGCGCTGGCGATAGCGGTCGGCGAACTGGAAATTCCACTGCCCCTCGTCGTCCTGCAGTTCATCTGCGCTGTACGCCACTTCACCACTGAGCAGCGCAATGCCGTTTTCGCCCAGCATGCCCAGGCCCATGGCGAAGGCTTCACGGTCGAAGTGCTGCGCCACCTGCCCCTGGAAGCGCCCAGGCGCGGCACGTTCAACGTCGTTGGCGATCCGCACGATCTCGGCAAAGCGGCGCTCCTGAGCATCGGCGGAGGCAGTCGCCGGCTGGCGAGGCAGGTTTTGCACGAACAACACCGCAGCGGCCTGAAGCAGGCTGGCGCTGCTGAAGAAGTCGGTAAGGGGAACACTGGCGAGGCTGTCAGCCTGGTCACTGGGCAAAGGCAGGTAGAACATCGGCACCTCGGGTCGAAACAGGCTGGCACGATAGCAATTTTCGGCGCCGGCTGCTGCACTTGCGGGCCGGCGGTTCAGCGCTTGACGCGCTTGAGTGTCTCGCTCGGAAATTCCTTGAACAATTGCCGGTAACTCTCTGAAAACCTTCCCAAATGCCAGAACGACCAACGCATCGCCACTTCCGCCACGGTCACGCCACCGCCCCGCAACAGATCGCGCCGCGCCCCATTGAGCCGGCGCAACCGCAACCAGTGCGCGGGCGGCATGCCGGTGTAGGCCTTGAAAGCCTGCTGCAACTGGCGCAGCGACACGCCCGCCACCGCCGCCAGTTCCACCAGGTTCAAGGTTTCTTCCGGGCAGTCAGCCGCCCACTCGCTGACCCGGTGCATGATCGCCCGCTCCTCGTCCCGCCGGCCCATGGCCATGCCCTGCAAGCGCTGGCAGGCATTGTCGAGGATGAACAGGCAGTCCTCCAGCAACTGCTCCGCCAACGCCTGCCCCTGCAACGGGCACCCAGCCTCGCCCAGGCGGGTCAGGGTGGCACTGAGCCAACTGCCGAACAACGCATTCTGGCCACTGCCCAGCGGCACCATGAACAAACCGTCGAGCCTGCGAGGGTCCAGGCCGTGGCTGGCGAGAAACGTCTGGTCGAACACGACGGCCACTTCCTGGTAATTCTCTGGCGTGATCCAGATGTTGCGGCTCTGTTCATTGAGCAGGTAAAGGCTGTTCTCGCTCTGGTCGAAGCAGAACGCCAGTGACCCGCTCGGCGCCCGGAAGAACTGCTCTACCCGGGTGTTGAGGCGTTCTTCGTAGACCTGCACGCCGTCAAGCCCCAGGCAGCGCAACTGGCCGCTGAAATGGCCCGGCGACATCTGCCGGTACTGCTGCTGCCAACCGGGGGTGATGCGAACCTGCTCGGACACATCCGAGGTGTGGAAAGCTTGTACCTGCAAGGCGTTGGGCGTTGTCACGCTTTGTCCTGATTGCACTCTTTTGGTGCATTGAATGCCGAAGAAAGTGGATAGATGGCGATGGGCTGCCGAGCCCAAGATAGCCTCCAGCGTGTCACCTGGGAAGCGCGATGCCCTTGAAGCTGTGCAACGGCTTCGGCGGGTGCAGCGCCTCCCACATAAAAAACCCAACCAAGAGGTCTGTATGAACGCCCCCTTCGATCAGCTCTCCACCTGGCTGAAAGAACACCGGATCACCGAAGTAGAATGCGTGATCAGCGACCTGACCGGCATCGCCCGCGGCAAGATCGCACCGACCGCCAAGTTCCTTCACGAACGTGGCATGCGCTTGCCCGAGAGCGTGCTGCTGCAAACGGTCACCGGCGACTACGTTGACGACGATATCTATTACAACCTGCTCGATGCGGCTGACATCGACATGGTCTGCCGCCCCGACCCGAGCGCTGTGTACCAGATCCCGTGGGCCATCGAACCTACCGCGATCGTGATCCACGATACCTTCGACAAGCAAGGCAACCCCATCGAGCTGTCGCCGCGCAACGTGCTGAAGAAAGTGCTCAAGCTTTACGCTGACAAGGGCTGGCAACCCATTGTCGCGCCAGAGATGGAGTTCTACCTGACCAAGCGCTGCGAAGACCCGGACCTGCCACTGCAAGTGCCGCTGGGGCGTTCCGGCCGGGCCGAAAGCGGCCGGCAGTCGTTCTCGATCGATGCCGCCAACGAATTCGACCCGCTGTTCGAGGACGTGTATGACTGGTGTGAAATCCAGGGCCTGGACCTGGACACGCTGATCCACGAAGACGGCCCGGCGCAGATGGAGATCAACTTCCGCCACGGCGACGCGCTGGACCTGGCCGACCAGATCACCGTGTTCAAGCGCACCATGCGTGAGGCTGCGCTCAAGCACAACGTGGCTGCGACGTTCATGGCCAAGCCGATCACCGACGAGCCGGGCAGTGCCATGCACCTGCACCAGAGCGTGGTCGACATCGCCACCGGCAAGCCGATCTTCGCCAACGACGACGGCAGCATGAGCCCGTTGTTCCTGCACCACATTGGTGGGTTGCAGAAGTACATCCCCAAGCTGCTGCCGATGTTCGCCCCCAACGTCAATTCGTTCCGCCGCTTCCTGCCGGACACCTCGGCACCGGTGAACGTCGAGTGGGGTGAAGAAAACCGCACCGCCGGTTTGCGCGTCCCCACCTCCAGCCCGGAAGCGATGCGCGTGGAAAACCGCCTGCCCGGCGCGGATGCCAACCCTTACCTGGCGATCGCTGCCAGCCTGCTGTGCGGCTACCTGGGCATGGTCGAGCAGATCGACCCGAGCGCCCCGGTGCAGGGCCGCGCCTACGAGCGGCGCAACCTGCGCCTGCCCATCACCATCGAAGATGCGCTGCAGCACATGGAAGACTGCGAGACCGTGCAGCAGTACCTGGGCAAGCAGTTCGTGCAGGGCTATGTGGCGGTCAAACGGGCCGAGCACGAGAACTACAAGCGCGTGATCAGCTCGTGGGAGCGCGAGTTCCTGATGCTGAGCGTCTGAGCCGCCCTGGGGGCTGTGCAGCCCCCACCACACCTGAACTCGTAGAACAAAACCAACGAGGTGTTCCCATGCGTCATCTGCAAGCCCTGATCCCCGCGGCATTCACCCTGCTGTTCGCCACCACCAGCCACGCCACGCCCACTGTGAGCGTGTACAACTGGACCGACTACATCGGTGACACCACCCTGGCCGACTTCCAGGCCAGCAGCGGCATCAAGGTGGTTTATGACGTGTTCGACTCCAACGAAACCCTCGAAGGCAAGCTGCTGGCGGGGCGCACCGGCTACGACGTGGTAGTGCCCTCCAACCATTTTCTGGCCCGCCAGGCCCAGGCCGGTGCATTCTTGCCGCTGGACCGCAGCAAACTGCCGAACTGGAAGCACCTGGACCCCAAGCTGCTCAAGCAGCTTGAGCAGAACGACCCGGGCAACCAGTATGCGGTGCCCTACCTGTGGGGCACCAATGGCATCGGCTATAACGTGGAAAAGGTCAAGGCTGCATTGGGCGTAGACCGCATCGATTCCTGGGCGGTGCTGTTCGAGCCCGATAACCTGAAAAAGCTCAAGCAGTGCGGCGTGGCCTTCATGGACTCGCCCGATGAACTGTTCCCCGCCGTGCTCAACTACCTGGGCATGGACCCGCGTAGCGAAAAGCCGGCCGACTACGCCAAGGCCGAGGCGCGCTTGCTCGAGCTGCGCCCGTACATCACCTATTTCCACTCGTCCAAGTATGTTTCCGACCTTGCCAACGGGAATATCTGCGTAGCGTTCGGTTATTCCGGTGACGTGTTCCAGGCGGCCAACCGCGCCGTGGAAGCGAAGAACGGGGTGAAGGTCGCCTACAGCATTCCCAAGGAAGGCAGCAACCTGTGGTTCGACCTGCTGGCCATTCCGAAGGATGCGAACAACCCGGAGCAGGCGCTGGCCTTCATCAACTACCTGCTCGACCCCAAGGTGATCGCCAAGGTCAGCGCCACGGTCGGCTATGCCAACGCCAACCCGGACGCCAAGGCCTACATGGATGCCGCGCTGGTGGACAACCCCGAGATCTACCCCCCGCAGGAGGTACTGGACAAGCTGTACATTTCCAGTACCCCCAGCCCGAAGATCATGCGCGTCATGACCCGCTCCTGGAGCAAGATCAAGTCCAACCGCTGAGCCGAGACCCTCTATGTCATTCAATACCCAACACACCGCTTCGTACTATGCAGCCACTGCGCGCGATGCGGCCCCCTACCCCAGCCTCGACGCTGACCTGAGCGCTGATGTGTGTGTGGTCGGGGGTGGGCTGACCGGGGTCAATACGGCGCTGGAGCTGGCCGAGCGTGGTTTGTCGGTGGTGCTGCTGGAGGGGCGGCGCATCGGCTGGGGTGCCAGTGGCCGCAACGGCGGCCAGCTGATTCGCGGCATCGGCCATGATGTCAGCGGTTTTGCCCGGCATGTCGGCCAGGATGGCGTGCGCTACCTCAAGCAGGCCGGCATCGACTCGGTGGCGCTGGTCGCCGCGCGCATCGCCCGCTACGACATTGCCTGTGACCTGCGCTGGGGCTTTTGCGAACTGGCCAACACGCCCGCGCAGTTCGACGCCTTCAAGGATGAACTGCAAGACCTGGCAGCGCTAGGTTACCGCCACGAAACACGGCTGGTCGCAAGCGGGCAGCTGCATGAGATCGTCGCCAGCGACCGGTACGCCGGCGGCCTGGTGGACATGGGTTCAGGGCACCTGCACCCGCTCGACCTGGTTCAGGGCGAGGCCCGCGCCGCCCATACCCTGGGCGTGCGCATTTTCGAGCAAAGCCCGGTGCTGCGTATCGAGCATGGGCCCAGCGTTACCGTGCATACGGCACACGGCAGCGTGCGCGCGGGCCGCCTGGTGCTGGGCTGCAACGCCCACCTGGACGACCTGGAACCGCGGCTGAGTGGCAAGGTGCTGCCAGCCGGCAGTTACGTGGTGGCCACCGAACCGCTGCCCGAAACACTGGCGAGCCGCTTGATCCCGCAGAACATGGCACTGTGCGACCAGAAAGTCGGCCTGGATTACTACCGCCTCACCGCTGATCGCCGCCTGTTGTTCGGCGGCGCCTGCCACTATTCCGGCCGCGACCCCAAGGACATCGCCGGGTATATGCGGCCGAAGGTGCTGAAGGTATTCCCGCAACTGGCCGATGTGCGCATCGACTACCAGTGGGGTGGCATGATCGGCATCACCGCCAACCGCTTTCCCCAGGTCGGGCGCTTGAGCCAACACCCCAACGTGTATTACGCCCAGGGCTATTCCGGGCACGGGCTGAACGTGACTCACTGGACAGCCAAGCTGCTGGCGGAAAGCATCGCCCTGGGCCACAGCCACGGCCTGGATGTGTTCAGTGCAGTGCCGCATCTGACGTTCCCCGGTGGCAAGGCACTGCGCTCGCCACTGCTGGCGCTGGGGATGTTGTGGTACCGGTTACGTGAGGTGTTGGGCTAGCAATGTGTGGGTGTTATTTGGCAAAAGATATGCATCGCCTGGGAGATCGAGCGC
>NZ_BLJG01000167.1 GCF_009932375.1 Pseudomonas juntendi | reverse complement strand
CGCGGCCGCCTTGTTTGTACGGCGCGATATTGAGGCATGCACCAAGGCGTTCGCGCGCGAATCCCACAGGAATAATTGGCCCGAAACAAACGTAGGAGCGAGCGCAGCTCGCGATTGCGCCGCGCGGGCGGCGCTCGCTCTAACAGGCGCTGCCATACCTTGTGGCAAACACCTGTCAGCCCTAAGGCGATCCCTGTGGGAGCCTGGCTTGCCAGCGATGGGCCGCAAAGCGGCCCCGATTTTTGTCAGTTCTGCTCAGCCACGCTTGCCTTGCCTTGGCGCGTCTCGATCTCACCAATCAAGCGCTTGGCCAGCGCCGGGTAGTTCTCGTCGAAATGGTGGCCGCCGGGCAGCTTCATGCGCTCGCCAACAGCCGTGCCATCGGTGCAGCCGCTTTCGTCGGCTTCCTCGACGCCATACACACACACCACCTTGGAGGCAGGCAGCTTGGCCATTTCCGGCCCGGTTGGCGCTTCCTGGCCTTCCTTGCCTAGCCAGCCCTCGACTTCGATTTCGAAACTGCCACTGCGGGCAAAGGCCAGCAGCACCACGGCGTCGATACGCTGCTGGTCTTCGGCCGGCAGGCGGTTGTAGATCGCCGGCAGTACGTCGGCCCCGAATGAATAGCCGGCAAGCACGAAGCGCTTGGTGCCCCATTTCTGGCGATAGTGCTGCATCAGTTCGGACAGGTCGGCAGCGCTTTGCTCGGGGGTTTTGTGCTGCCAGTAATAGCGCAGTGTGTCGATGCCCACCACCGGGTAGCCCAGCTTGGCCATTTCGCCAGCCACGTCACGGTCCAGGTCGCGCCAGCCGCCATCGCCGGAAAGGAACAGGGTGACGGTATCGGTGGTTTGCCCGGCCGGCACCTCGACTACGGGGACTGGCAGCGCGTTGCCATCGTGGCCGAGCAAGGCCTGGGTCAGTTGCGCCTTGAGCACCTGCGGCAGGTGGATGTCGTAATCGCTGATGCTGGTTTCGGCATTGGCCTGGTCACGCACGAAGGCGGCGCTGGCGTCGTCCGGGTTGTCGTTCCAGGCCACGCTCCAGTGGCCATGCGCCGCCGATTTGGGCAACGGCGCCTGGCAGCCGGGCTGCTCAAGGGCAAAGCCTACGGAAATGGCGCGGGCCTTGTCATCGCTCTGCCCGGCCAGCCAGCGCCAGGCCTGGGCGGCACCAGGGCCGATACCGGCGACCACGTCGGGTTTTGCCGGCAATTGCTTCAGGGCCTGGTCCAGCGCCTGTTGCTGCTTGCTGCAATCGTTCGGTGGCAGGATCACCTGCACCAGCTGCGCTTCGCCAGCCTGGGCCAGGTCCAGCAGTTGCTTGTCGCTCAGTGCCTGGTCCTGAGGCACGCCGATGGCCACGCTGACTTTGGGGTGCACGCCTGGCGTCACCCGGGTAATGGGGGTGTCATTGATGCTCATTTGTTCCAGGTGCGCCTCTGGGGCAGGGCGCGTCCACAGCCAGAACGCCAGCCCGCCACCCAGGGCAGCCAGCAACAGGGGAACCAGCAGGTACAGCCAATAGCGTCGGGTCATCAACGTTTCACCAATCCAGTCAGGCCGCCAGCAATGAGGGCGGCAGTGTCGGCCAGTGCCACCAGCGGGTCGAGCCCGGCTGGCACGGCCATGTAGCGGGGTTCCCAGTCCGGTTGGAACTTGTCCTTGAAGCGCCGGAGCCCCTGGAAGTTGTAAAGCTGCTCACCACGGCGGAACACCAGTGAGCCCAGGCGCTGGGTCAATGGCGCGCCACGTCGTGGCTGCAGGCCGGAGAGCGGCACCATACCCAGGCTGAAGCGCCCGTAGTCACGGCTTTTATAGTGCAAGATCAAGCCGATCATCATGTACTCCATGGTCAGCTTGGGGGCCTCGGGGTGGGCGCGCATCAGGTCCAGGCTGGCCAGTTCGTGGCTGTGGGTTTCCAGCAGGTTGGCAAAGGCCACCGGGCGGCCCTGAAAGCGAATCAGGGCAATCCGGAAGTGCTGCAGGTAGTCCGGGCTGAAGCGTCCCAGCGAGAAGCCTTTCTCGCGTACGTTCTTGCCGCCGAGCCAGGCATCGGAGATTTCCTTCAGTTCTGCCAGTGGGGCTTGGCCAGGCTCGTGGATTTCCAGGCTCAGGCCATCGCGTCCGCCGCGGTTCCAGGTATAACGCAGGTCTTTCATTTCCTTGCCCTTGGCTTCGAGGTCGAAGCGGCGCAAGTCGACCCGGGCCTCTTCACCCAGTTTCAGCGCGGTCAGGCCAATGTCCATGTAGAACGGCAGGTTTTCCGCGCGTACCTGGTAGAACACCGGCCGCGCATGGTGCAGGTCGCACAGGTCGCGGAACTGCCAGATCATTTCGGCCCGTTCCTGGGCCGGGCCGATCGGGTCGTACAGTGCCACCAGGCTACGGCCGCGCCGGGCGTACATGAGGAAGGCATTGTCCCGTGGGTGGAACAGCAAGGCCTTGTCGCCGGTGAGTGCCAGGCCGCCGTCAGGCTGGTCGGAAGCCAGCAGAATGCGGTTGGCACGTTGCAGTTCTTCTTCGTCAGGCAGGTGGATCACCGGTGGTGCGGTGCGCAGCAGCCAGGTCAGTGCCAGGGCCGCCAACAGCAAGGCGCTGCCCATGGCGGCGCGCAGGCCACGGGGGGCGTCGGCGTCGAGGGTGAACTGCCACCACAGCTGATGGCTGTAGGGCACATCCTGGTAGGCGAACAGCAGCAGCCACACCGAGGCCCCGACAACACAGGCACTTGCGACCAGAAATACCGGCGAGAAGGGCAGCTCCATCAACCGGCTGGGGCGGTAGAACGAGCGCCGGAACACGGCGAGCAAGGTGGCAGTAAAGGTCAGCAGGCTGGCCTCTTCCCAGTCGAAGCCTTTGAGCAACGACAGCAGGGCACCGACCAGCAACAATACGATTGTCAGCATCCAGGCGGCCGACAGGCGCCGACGCAGGCCTTGGGCCAGCAGCAGGCACAGCACGCCGATCAGGCTGGCGCCGAAGTGCGATGCATCGATCAGCCGGTGTGGCACCAGAAAGCCCATGTGCTCCAGGCGCGTGTCGATTTCCGGGGTGGCGCCGGAGAACAGCAACACCACACCAGACAGGAACACCAGGATCGACAGGATAGGCGCAGCCAGGCCCGAGGCGGCCTTCATGGCCTGCTGGGCGAACAGCAGGCGCCGGGCTTCGTTGGCCAACAGCAACACGCAAGCCAGCAGCAGCGGCACCACTACGTAGATCAACCGGTACAGCAGCAATGCGGCAGCCAGCGGCGCCGCACCCAGCTGGTTGGCAAAGGCCGCCAGCAGGATCGCCTCGAACACCCCGACCCCGCCCGGTACATGGCTGAGCACACCTGCCGCCAAGGCCAGCAGATACACCAGCACGAACGCGCCGAACGGGGGCGCTTCGGGCAGCAGCAGGTACAGCACGGTAGCGGCAGCTGCCACATCCAGTGCAGTGATCAGCAGTTGCAGGGCAGTCAGGCGGGCATCCGGCAGGCGCAAGGTGCGGCGCCCCAGTTGCACCAGCAGGTTATTGGCCAGTGGCTGTTCGGCAAGGCGCCGACGGTACAAGCCGATGACCAGCAGGGCAGAGGCGACCAGCACCGCACTGGCGATGCCCGCCAACAGGCCCTGGGCCAGGCCAAGAGCGCTGGATGCAGCCCGCAGGTCGCTCAAGGTCGCCAGGGCGGCCAGGGGCGGAAGCGCGCAGCCCAGCGACAGGCTGGCAAAAACGGTCATGCGTGCGACCTCGCCAGCGCCCAGCCCATGGCGGGCGTACAAGCGGTAGCGCACCGAGCCGCCCGAGAGCATCGACAGGCCGATGGCGTTGCCGATGGCGAACGCACTGAAACCACCCAGCACCAGGGTAGGTGCCGGCAGCTTCACCCCGGCATAGCGGCTGGCCGACCACTCATAGCCCAGCAGGATCACGAAGCCGACCACCGTCGCGACAAAAGCGCCCAGCAGCGACTGCGCCGGCACACTGAGCATGGCGTCGTGCAAGGCGTAGATGTCCAGCTCGCTGAGCAAGTGGCGGCAAGCGATCAGGGCCATGGTGAACAGCAGCAGGGTCACCGCAAGGCCGATGGGCTGGCGGTAGCGGCTCAGGCGTTCGAGCAACGGCAGGCGCTGTACCGCACCTGGCAGCACCGTGGCGAGCGGTACCTGGGGTTCGGGGTTGTGCGTAGTCATGAATTGCCCCGGGCAAGCAGCGCGAGGTGGAGGAGAGGTGCGGCCAAGTGAAAGTCCCTTTGGAAAACGTATCCGGATATTACTCCGGACAACATGACTTGCAGTCGTCCGGCAGCGTTAAAGATAGTTCATCCTGAGGATGAGCCCTCAACACCACAGGTTGGGTCGGTAGACCCGGTCATACGAGTGGCAGGAGACAAACGCAACAAACCCCGCGCTGCTGTTACACAGGCGGGGTTTGTTCTGACGAATATGGTTGCGGGAGCCGGATTTGAACCGACGACCTTCGGGTTATGAGCCCGACGAGCTACCAGGCTGCTCCATCCCGCGTCAGAGGTGCGCATTCTACAGTGCGCCGGACTGGTGTCAAGTGTTTTCACGCTCTGGCTCGAGACCTTTTTCAAGCGCAAAGAAAAAGGCCACTGTGTTAACAGTGGCCTTATCTTGAATCTGGTTGCGGGAGCCGGAT
>NZ_BLJG01000166.1 GCF_009932375.1 Pseudomonas juntendi | reverse complement strand
ACACCAGCAGCACCACCGCCACCGGGATCTCGAAGGCCACGCCAAAGGCGAAGAACAACGTCATCACGAAATCGAGGTAGTTGGCGATGTCGGTCATCATGGCCACGCCTGCCGGAGTGGCTGCCGCGAAGAACTTGAACATCAGCGGGAACACCAGGAAATAGGCGAACGCCATACCGGCATAGAACAGCAGGATGCTCGACACCAGCAGCGGGATCGCGATGCGCTTTTCGTGGCGGTACAGCCCCGGCGCGATGAAGCCCCAGATCTGCTGGAGGATGAAGGGGATGGCCAGGAACAGCGACACGATCATGGTCAGCTTGAACGGCGTGAGGAACGGCGAGGCCACGTCGGTGGCGATCATCGTTGCATTGGCCGGCAAGTGATCACGCAGGGGGGCGGAGACCAGGGTGTAGATCTGCTGGGCGAAGGAGAACAGCCCGGCAAAGATCAGGAAAATGACCGCAACGCAGCGCAGCAGGCGGGTGCGCAGTTCGGTCAGGTGCGAAACCAGCGGCATTGGCTGGTCGTGTTCCGGATTCTCGCTCATGGGGCTCGCGGCGGTTGAGGCGGTTCAGTGGTTGTGCCCGGGGTGGCCGGTGTTTCCACTGGCCTGGCTGAGACCCCGGCGGGTGGCTGCACGGTGGCGGTGGTCACGGGCGGCTGTGCCGGTGGCGTCAGCGGGTTGAGGATGCGCTTGGCTTCCTCTTCCATCTGCAGGATGTGCTCGTTGTGCAACTGGCGGCGGATGTCGTCGGCGCCGATTTCACGCTCCACTTCCATCTTGATGCTGTTGAAGCTGCGCTTGAGCCGCCCGATCCACAAACCTGCGGTGCGGGCGGCGCCTGGCAGGCGCTCGGGGCCGAGCACCAGCAGGGCGACCAGGCCGACGAGCAGCAGCTCGCTGAAACTGATGCCGAACATGGGTCAGTCTTTCCGCTGTGGCTCTTGGACCGGCTGTGCCTGGCCCTCGATGGTGTGGCCTGGCTGTGGCTGGGCGGTGTTCTGCACTGGCGGCACAGGCTGGGCAGGCGGCGGGGTTTGCTCGGCCGGCTTGTGCTCTTCATCGTTCATGGCCTTGCGGAAGCCCTTGATCGACTCGCCCAGGTCACTGCCGAAGTTCTTCAGCTTCTTGGTGCCGAATACCAGCACCACGACCACCAGCAGGACGATCCAGTGTTTCCAGTCAAAGATACCCATTTCGTACTCCTGAAAAATGTCAGTGAAGCTTCAGGGGCGCCCGGCGCCCCCCGCAAATGCATCAGGCAGAAGGCGTTCGCGCAGCCTTCTCATCATGCCCGGACAGCCCGAAGCGGCGCTCCAGTTCGTCCAGCACCGCTTGCGGATGCTGGCCCAGCGCGCTGAGCATCACCAGGCTATGAAACCACAGGTCGGCGGTTTCGTAGATGACATCGCTGTAATCCTTGCTGTGCGCGGCGTCCTTGGCGGCGATGATGGTTTCGACCGATTCTTCGCCGAGCTTTTCAAGGATCTTGTTCAGGCCCTTGTGGTACAGGCTGGCCACATAGGAGCTGTCGGGCGCCGCTTGCTTGCGTTCTTCAAGCACGGCGGCCAGGCGGTTGAGGGTGTCGCTCATGTCAGTGTCCTGCGCTGTAGATGGCATCCGGGTCCTTGAGGACCGGGTCGACGATTTTCCACTGGCCGTCTTCGTAGACGCGATAGAAGCAGCTTTCCCGGCCGGTATGGCAGGCGATATGGCCCAGTTGCTCGACCATCAGGATGATGACGTCGGCGTCGCAGTCCAGGCGCAGTTCATGCAGCTTCTGCACATGCCCGGACTCTTCGCCCTTGCGCCACAGCTTGCCACGCGAGCGCGACCAGTAGATGGCGCGTTGCTCGGCGGCCGTGAGCGCCAGCGATTCGCGGTTCATCCAGGCCATCATCAGCACCCGTCCGGTCTTGTGGTCCTGGGCGATCGCTGGCACCAGGCCATCGCTGTTCCACTTGATCTCGTCCAGCCAGTCTTTCATCGTCGACTCCAAAGCGAGCCCGCTCCTGTACCGGGCCATTTGCGCTAGTGTGCCAGCCACAGGCGCGGCTGGCTATTGGCGCACGATCAGGTAAAGGCCGGCGGCCAGCATCAGCCAGGCGGGCCAGGCTGCAGGCGCGGCCAGGCTGGCGGCCTCGGCAGCACCCGCGGCCAGTACCGCGCCCCCGCCCAGCAGGCCGGCACCCAGCAGGCGCAGCGCCCAGCGGTCGCCCTTGCGGCGCTCTGGCAGTTGCGGGTCATGCAAATGCGGTTGCGACAGGCGTTCGAGCAGGTCGCGGGTCATACCGGCCAGGTGCGGCAACTGCTCGACCTGGCTGTGCAGGTTGCCGAACATGGCCTTGGGGCTGTAGCGCTCGCGCATCCAGCGTTCCAGGTAGGGCTTGGCGGTGCTCCACAGGTCCAGGTCGGGGTACAGCTGGCGGCCCAGGCCTTCGATGTTGAGCAAGGTTTTTTGCAGCAGCACCAACTGCGGCTGCACTTCCATGTTGAAGCGCCGTGCGGTCTGGAACAGGCGCATCAGCACCTGGCCGAAGGAAATATCCTTTAACGGTTTTTCGAAGATCGGTTCGCACACGGTGCGGATTGCGGCTTCGAATTCGTTGACCTTGGTATGCGCCGGGACCCAGCCCGAATCGATGTGCAACTCGGCCACACGCCGGTAGTCGCGCTTGAAGAAGGCAAACAGGTTGCGCGCCAGGTAGTCCTGGTCTTCGGCAGTGAGGCTGCCGACGATCCCGCAGTCGATGGCGATGTACTGCGGGCTCCACGGTTTGACCGTGCTGACGAAGATGTTGCCCGGGTGCATGTCGGCATGGAAGAAACTGTCGCGGAACACCTGGGTGAAGAATACCTCCACACCCCGTTCGGCCAGCAGCTTCATGTCGGTGCGCTGGTCGGCCAGGGTAGCCATATCGGTCACGGGCACGCCATAGATGCGCTCCATGACCAGCACCTTGGGGCGGCACAGGTCCCAGTACACCTGGGGCACGTACATCAGCTCGGACCCTTCGAAGTTACGCCGCAGCTGGCTGGCATTGGCCGCTTCGCGCAACAGGTCGAGCTCGTCGTAGATGGTTTTTTCGTAGTCGCCGACGATGTCCACCGGGTGCAGGCGGCGGGCATCGGCCGAGGCGCGCTCGGCGGCCTTGGCAATCAGGAACAGCCAGGCCAGGTCCTGGGCGATGACCGGCTTGAGGCCGGGGCGGACCACCTTGACCACCACCTCTTCGCCCGTTTTCAGGCGCGCGGCATGCACCTGGGCGACCGAGGCCGAGGCCAGCGGCTCGACGTCGAAGCGGCTGAACAGCTCGCCCACCTTGGCACCCAGTTGCGCTTCGATCAACGCCACGGCGTGTTTCGGGTCGAATGGCGGTACGCGGTCCTGCAGCAGCATCAGCTCGTCGGCGATGTCGGGGGGCAGCAGGTCGCGGCGGGTGGACAGCAACTGGCCGAACTTGATGAAGATCGGCCCCAGGTCCTGCAGCGCCAGGCGCAGACGTGCGCCACGGTTGAGCTCGGACGGCTTGCGTGGCAGCCAGCGCCACGGCATCAGCAGGCGCAGGCTGGCCAGCCACCAGGGCAGCAGGGGTTGATCGAACAGCAGGTCATCCAGGCGGTAGCGGATGACCACACGCTGAATGCGGAAAAGGCGGCGGACGGCGAGCAGCTTCATGCGTTATCGCTGGAATCAAGGGATCGGGAAAGGCGCTTGAGGCGCGCCTCAAGGCGTTCGGTGTCGAGTTTCAGGGCATCGAGTTCGCTGAAGGCAGCCTCGGCTTCGCGCTTGCCGACCAGCGTGCGCGACTCTTCGGCCAGGTACTCCGACAAATTCTGGCTGAAGCGCGCCAGGCCCTGGCGGGTCCAGCGTGCGCGCAGGCGGATGTGGCCGGCCAGCATGGCCGTGGCCACCGGGCCGAGCCAGCGTTGCAACTCGTGCTCCCAGTCCAGTTCCAGGTCCTGCAGCACACCGAACAGGTCGAGCAGCACGGCGCTGTCGCCGTGCAGCTCGACCTGCGGGCTGTGCAACACGCCAGTCTTGTCCTTGGCCATGGCCAGTTGCGCCAAGCTGCCGGCCGGGGCGCGCAGGCTGCAGTCGACCTCGCCTTCCCAGTGGGCGGCGAGCATCAGGCCCTCTTCATCGGGCAGGATGAACACCTGCAAGGCCGGTTGGCGGCAGTCTATCTCGATGACCTTGCCCGCCAGCGCGCCCAGCCGCGGCAGGGCCGTGCTGTCCATGCGCAGGACGCGGTTCAGGCCCTGTTCGACACTGGCGAGCAGCCCGGCCAGCAGCATCAGGGCTTGATTCCCCGGTGCACGGCAACAATGCCGCTGGTCATGTTGTGGTAGGTGACGCGGTCGAAGCCGGCCTCGACCATCATGCTTTTCAGGGTTTCCTGGTCGGGGTGCATGCGGATCGACTCGGCGAGGTAACGGTAGCTTTCGGAGTCGTTGGTGATCAGCTTGCCGGCCAGGGGCATGAAGGCGAACGAGTAGGCATCGTAGGCCTTGGACATGAGCTTGTTGGTCGGCTTGGAGAACTCCAGGATCAGCAAGCGGCCACCGGGCTTGAGTACACGCAGCATCGAACGGATGGCTGCATCCTTGTGGGTGACGTTGCGCAGGCCGAAGGCGATGGTCACGCAATCGAAGTGGTTGTCCGGGAACGGCAGCTTTTCCGCGTCGGCCTGCACGAATTCGATGTTGCCGGCCACGCCGCGGTCCAGCAGGCGGTCACGGCCAACCTTGAGCATCGAGTCGTTGATGTCGGCCAGTACCACTTGCCCGGTCGGGCCGACCAGGCGCGAGAACTTGGCGGCAAGGTCGCCGGTACCACCGGCGATGTCCAGCACGCGGTTGCCGCTGCGCACACCCGAGAGCTCGATGGTGAAGCGCTTCCACAGGCGGTGCATGCCGCCGGAGAGCACGTCGTTCATCAGGTCGTACTTGGCAGCTACCGAATGGAATACCTCGGCAACTTTCTTGGCTTTCTGGCTTTCAGGGACGTCCTGGTAGCCGAAATGGGTGGTGGGTTCGGCGTGGTCGCCTTTGCGCTGGTCGTTCATATCGCTTCACCGGAAAAAATTACCGCCATTCTAGGGCGAACGGGCGGATTTGTCTTGGCAGGGTGTGCCTGTGGCCGGGGGCGGGCATAATGCCGATTATGTCTACATCTTCAGGAACACCCGCATGACCCAGATCAGCGTCGAACGCAAACACTCCCTCGGCCGTGACGCCGCCCGTGCCAAGGCCCAGGCGCTGGTCGACAAGCTCAGCCGCGAGTACGACCTCCAGGCCACCTGGAACGGTGACCGGGTCGATGTGGCGCGCAGCGGCGCCAAGGGTAGCGTGCAGATCGGCGAAGACAGCATCCGCGTGGAGCTGAAACTGGGCATGATGCTGTCGATGATGAGCGGCACCATCAAGGGCGAGATCGAGCGGGCGCTGGACAAGGCACTGGCCTGACGCCCGCTTTATTCAGCTGGCGGGGAACGGGATCAGGTCTTCGATCTGGTCCAGGCGCAGGTCACCCCGGTACACCTGGCAACGCTCCGCCGAAGCCTGTGCCCGTTGCAAGCGCTCGTCGCGGCCCATGGCCTCCGGAAACTTCAAATGGCCTTTGGCAAAGCGCCGGGCATTGGCGGTGGCGCTGGTGTAGTGGAAGTGCGCCTCCCAGAGCTTCTGCCTGGGCTGCAGGCGATAGATGTCGTACACATCCAGAAAGTCATTGGCCTTGAGCTGTTTGCGCGCCCTGTTCGGGGTGATTTCGACCTCGCGGGCCTCTACCAGAAAGCGCAGGGCCTTGCTGTCCGGGTAGCGGGTGCCAAGGTAGGCGCTGGTCAAGAGGCGCTGCTTTTCGGCGCGCACTTCGGTAATGGCCTGTTCGATCCTGCTGGCCAGTGGTTGCTCCCGTTCGGGGCCGCTGCGCAGGTTACCGGCGATTTCCGCCAGGTCCTGCAAGTAGAAATCCAGCAGGTCGGCCAGGCTGTTGGGCCCATCCAGGTGGCGCGCGGCGTGGTTGAGCCTGGCCGCCTGCTGGCTCAGCAGATCATTGCCGATGCGCCGCAGGCGCGCGTAGTCAGGCGCCGGCGTGGCGGAGGCAATGGTGTCCCAGTGATCGCCTTGCTGCTGGTAGCGTGCAACGGTTTGCTGGGTCATCGGGTCGATCTGCACGGTTTCGCCAGCCTCCTCGGTTTCCTCCACCACCAGCGACCTGCCCCGCGCCGTGCGGATCACCTTGCGTCGGACGGCCCGCACCCTGTGGGTCAGCGGTTGCTCGGGTACTGCATCCTGGCGATCGGTCGCGGCCGCCAGGTTGGCCATGTCATCCTCGCCCAGGCTTATCAGTATATTGAGCTCAACGATGTAGGCCTCGAGTTGGCTGCTGTCCACGGCAGGCATGTTGCGTGAAAGCAAGTACTGGGCATTGCTCAGGGCCAGCTTGTATTCGCGAAGGGCGCTCTCCAGGGGCGCCTTCTGCTGTTCGGGCGTCAGGCCGGCGGCAGCCAGGCTGTCGTGGCTCAGCAGTGCTTCGTGAAAATGCTTGCTGCGCAGGGTTTGCTGGGCGAGCAGGGTACTTTCGAAATCGTCTGCGCTGAGCCGGTCTCTGCGGACGACGAGTTGATGCAGGTCACTGATGATCTGGGCCCGGGTAATGAGGGTCGAGTACTGCCGGGTGCTGATGATGCCGTCGAGCTTCTTGCGTTTGCCGGGGAACTGGATCTGCCCGTCTTGCATGGCCTCGGCAAGATTATGGTCCAGGCGTTGGCTGACACTGAGGATGCGCCTGTGCACAGCCAGTGCGGCTTCGATGTGCTTGCTGAAGTCCAGGTACAGCTCTGCCTGTTCCTGGCCGAACGGCAATTGCACCAGGCGACGGGACTGGGTCTTGAGCACCTCGTAGTCATTCATGTCGAGCAGGCGGCGGAACTGCTGCAGGTCAGTTTGCAGCAACTGCTCCCACCATTGGCCTCGCGCGAATGAAGCGGTGGCTTGCGGGTCGAACCTTAAGTACTTTGGTTCGCCCATGCGGGTGTAGAGTTGAATCTGCTCCCTGATCAGCGCGGCCTGTTTCTCATAGGTGAGTGCCAACACATCGAGGTTGGCGCGCGTCTCCTGGCGAAGCGCCTGCAGCGCGCGCAGGCTTTCCTGCAGGTGTTCCGGCAAATTGTCGAGCGAAGCGCCGGGGTGCTCATCGAGCGACTTCAGGAATGCCTCGAGTGCCTGGTCGTAGGGTTCCACCCGCTTCAGGTAGACACCGATGAAGGTTTCCGTAGTGTTGATCTTCTGATCATTGGCGACACGGGTCGCCAGCAGGGTGTTGAATGCCTGGGTTTTTTCGTCGATCAGCGCTCGTGCGCTTTTCGGCATGCCCCCGGCAAGGTGCAGGTCCAGCATCCATTCGCCATTCCAGCGCTTCAGCCAAGGGCCACGGCTGCGTTCGCGGCTGGGGAGGTAGTAGCCGTCAGGCTCCGCACCCCAAGACTGCGACCATTCGCTCTGGCTCAGCGGCGGCCCCATGATGCGCATGCCGCTCCAGCTCTCGACCACTTCGTAAGGCACGTGCTGCAACTGCACGTAGTAGCGCCCATCCAGTGCGTACAGGCCGCGCATGCGCCCGCTGGCCACCGGTTGCAGCCCACTCAGGCTGACAGTGGCGCGCAGGCGTTCGAGGGCGTCGCGGGCGTCGCGCGGCAGGTTGCCGAGCCGTTGGTCATGGCCCCATTGGCTGACATTCAGCGCTGTCGGCTGGGCTGGCTCGGCGAGGGCTGTCCAGGTTTGCTGTTCGGGTAACCGATCGGCCAGCACGGCCGGCGCCCGACGCGGCGGGGCTTGGTACGCGGGTTCCGGCGGTGTGCGGGCAATGACAGGACCGTGGGCCAGCAGCATGGCCAGGTTCAGCAGGATATCTGCGCCAGCGAGCCACTTTTCCTGGTCGCTGCCGGCGGTCAACGCGGTGAGGTCATGCCGGATGCCGAGCAGGGCGGTCACCAGCCAGGCCAGCATGCCTGCCGCGCCACGCAGCAGCGGCGTGACCGTATTGAAAGCCACCCAGGCGAACTGCTCGACCAGCGCCCAGCGCAGTTGTTGGTTGGACACGCTCTGCCGTGAGGCCAGCAACAGCAGAACCTCGGCCCGGGCTTGGTAAATACGGCTGTCCAGGTCGTCGGCCCAAGGGCTGAAGGCCAGGCTGACCGGCACTCTGAGGCGCTCGAGGGCAAGCCCCACCAAGGCAGCCCCGGGCGCCAGCAGGTGGGCCACTTCGGCCAGCCCGGAATGCAGGTGCGGGTGAACAAAGCCGCCATCGGCGTAAATGGGGCGGGCGTCGTCATCCAGCCAGATGAGGATGTCCTGCTGCAGGGCGTGCTCGGTGCGGATGCAGGTGATCAGTTGGTGGCGGCTGTCGAACTGCCTGATGGGCTGCCGGGTGTGCATCGGCCGGTACAGTAGCCAGGCCCCGGTGGTGGGTACCTCGATGACGAACATGCCATGCACTGGGTTGCTCTTCGGGCCGCCGGGCACGCTGTTGAATGCCAGCGGCGCCAGCTTCAGCGTGCCGCTGGCATGGGTTTGCCGCCGGCAAAAATCGGCGATGACCTGCCAGGTGCGCTCGTCCAGTTGGGCCATGATCTTGGCCTGCAGCGCGCTCAGCAGCAGGCTTGTGCGCCATTCTTCGGCAAAGCGTTGGCGCCGTTGGTCGGCGTCGTTGCCACGTTGCAACTGGTCGTGAACGAATAGCGGGTACTGGCCGCCGATATCCACGCTGTCGACCAGGGTGGCGACGTAATCGAGGTTCATCCAGCTATCCAGTGGCTGCTGGTCGGCGCGTTGGATCGCCGCTGCGACCTGCTCGCCGCCTGGCGGCAGGCGGGTGATGGCCAGTTCTGTCAGGCTGATGGTTCTCAGGTACTCGAGCCGCGCCGGGCCGGTGGAGGAAACCTGCACCACCTGGGCAAGGCTGATCAGCAGCTGATCAGGGTCGTACGGGACCTGCGCAGGGTGGTCATTGCGCATGTGTTCCCGCAAGCGGCGAACCGCGTACTGCTGCAGGTCCTCGATGCCGTCCAGGGACGAACCACCCTGGGCCAGCATCTGCCTGGCCGACAGCGCCAGCAACGCCGTGTGGTACTCGAAGCGATCAGTCAGGCTGGCGTTGCCGAGCCAGTCCGGAAACCCTATGGCCGGGGTCGATGGCTGAAGCACAAAACTTGCCGGGAATACCCATGAAGGGTCGCTGAGGGTGTAGAAGCGCTCATCCAGGTCGCTAGCCTGGTCGCCTGGGCGAAGCTGCAGCCGATCGATTCTTTGCAGCAGGCCATTGAGCAGCTGCCGGGCCTGGTAGGCGAACGGGTCCTCGCGCAAGGGCGTGCAGGCCCAGGACATCGAGTCGAACGCATGCTGCTCGCCGAGCGCTTCGCGCAGGGCCAGGGAAAAAGCAGCCAGCCCCTCGAAGCTGCGCACGGTGCCTGAAGGTTGGCACCACAGGATGAGCTCGCGGGCACCTTGCCTGCCCGTGACCAGCAGGTCCGGCAGCACCCATTGCAGGGTGTCCCCCGGGCGGACCAGGGAAACCTGCAGCGCTTGCACCTGTGCCGCGGCGTGGCTTTGGGCCAGCAGCGGGTACAGCAGGGCTTTCTGGTCATGGTCCAG
Source organism: Pseudomonas juntendi (assembly GCF_009932375.1). Classification (GTDB taxonomy): domain Bacteria; phylum Pseudomonadota; class Gammaproteobacteria; order Pseudomonadales; family Pseudomonadaceae; genus Aquipseudomonas; species Aquipseudomonas juntendi. Next base: position 9,873 of record NZ_BLJG01000166.1, on the reverse strand, counting down.
GCCCTGGCGCTCAAGCGTACCGAGCAGGGCGGCCTTGAGCACTTGCTGCAGCCATTGCAGGCGGGTCACGTCCGAGTCTTTCTCGCAGCCATTCCAGAAGCTGACCTGCGCCCGCTGGAAGGTCTCGCTGAGGGTAGAAAGCATGTTGTCGAAGTCGGTGTTCAGGTCTTCCATGCGCAGGTCGATGGCCGGGGCGCTGTCTTGCGGGCGAAAGACCAGCGGTGGGTTCAGGCTCAGCTGGTCGGTCGGCTGCAGCGCCATGGGCTGGCCATTGAAGAAATGCGTCAGCAGGGTATCGACCAGCTGGCCTGACGCTGTCGGCGGCTGCCCATTCACCCCGCGCAGGATGCTGAAGCCCTGGATCGATTGCAGCTGTGGGTGCTGGCTGCGCGTCCACGGGTAGCGTGCCGCGATGACCTCGAAGCCTGCGCGGGCGATGACCTCGCGCAAGCGCGGGCGATTGGCGAACTGGGTGGCTACAAGCTGCCTGAACGAGAGGGGCGATGACGATGGCATGGCAGGAGGCTCCGATTGATGGGAGCCGAATGCTGGAGCAGCGGGCTGCTGCGTCTGTGGTAGATAAAGCAGTGCGCCGATCTTAGGGTGAAGATTCTAATTCCTGCCTCTACCTTATGCTCAAGCCCACCCTCCATGGGCGGTTCCTCCTCCACTCATGAGCATGAGGTACAGAGCATGGCCAAAGTGAATGTGAAGAAAAAGGCGGACGCGCCGGGCACGCTGGGTGAGGTGCGGGGTTACGCACGCAAGATCTGGCTGGCGGGCATCGGCGCCTATGCGCGTGTCGGCCACGAAGGCGCCGACTATTTCCAGGCGCTGGTCAAGGCCGGCGAAGGTGTCGAAAAGCGGGGCAAGAAGCGCATCGATAAAGAGCTGGACGCCGCCAACCAGCAGATCGATGACGCCGCCCAGGAAGTGAGCCGCGTACGTGGCAAGGTTGAAATTCAACTCGACAAGATCGAAAAAGCTTTCGACGCACGGGTAGGGCGCGCCTTGAATCGCCTTGGCATACCGTCTAAACATGACGTTGAGGCGCTGTCGATCAAGCTTGAACAGCTGCACGAGCTGCTTGAGCGCGTCGCGCACAAACCATAAGGAGAGCAGGATGGCTGGCAAGAAGAATACCGACAAAGCAGGCAGCTCCTGGGTCGGCGGGATCGAAAAGTACTCCCGCAAGATCTGGCTGGCGGGGCTGGGTATCTATTCGAAGATCGACCAGGACGGCCCCAAGCTTTTCGACTCGCTGGTGAAAGATGGCGAGAAGGCCGAAAAGCAGGCCAAGAAGAGCGCCGAAGATGTGGCCGAAAGCGCCAAGTCTTCGACCACGTCGCGGGTGTCTGGCGTGAAGGACCGGGCGCTGGGCAAGTGGAGCGAACTCGAAGAGGCTTTCGATAAACGCCTGAACAGCGCCATCTCGCGCCTGGGTGTACCGAGCCGCAACGAAATCAAGGCCCTGCACCAACAGGTAGACAGCCTGACCAAGCAGATCGAGAAGCTGACCGGTGCCTCGGTGGCGCCGGTTTCGTCGCGTGGGGCTGCAGCCAAGCCGGCAGCCAGCAAGGCGGCAGCCAAGCCACTGGCCAAGGCGGCAGCGGCCAAACCCGCAGGCAAAACCGCTGCGGCGAAACCTGCAGCCAAGGCGGCCGCGGCAAAACCTGCGACCAAGCCTGCGGCTGCCAAACCTGCGAGCAAGGCGGCAGCAGCGAAACCTGCCGCCAAGCCTGCGGCAAAGCCGGCAGCAGCCAAACCGGCAGCAGCCAGGAAGCCTGCAGCGAAGAAAGCACCGGCCAAGCCGGCGGCCAGCGCCGCACCTGCCGCAACCGACGCCCCGGCCCCGGCTGCAGCCCCGGCCAGCAACACGCCGTCGGCGGCCAACGGGACCGGTACCCTGATCTGATACCGCAACGGCCTCTTCGCGGGTGGCCCCGCGCCTACAGGTTCAGCACAACCCTGTAGGCGCGGGTTCACCCGCGAATGCGTCGGCGGCGGCAGCACAGCCCCTGCAGGGCTAGTCCTCCAGATACTTCATCGCCAACTGCTCGGCTGCCCCCCGGGCCTGAGCCTGCAGGTGCGGCGCCACCAGCATCATCACCTGGTATACCACGATTCCCACATCCCCTTCGCGCCCCAGCACCCGCTGGTAATCCAGCGAGAACAGCAGCGTCAGGGTGATCTGTTCCACCAGTTGCCCCAAGGCCTGGGTGTCACTCTGTACCAGGCCCTGGCCCTTGAGGCTGGCCAGCAGTGCCGCCAGCGTGTGCTTCAGGGCGTTGATCAGGCTGCGCATGCCGCGGGCCAGCTTGGGCAGGCGCCCGGTCAGGTTCGACAGGTCCTGGAACAGAAACCGGTACTGCGCCATGTGCTCGACGATCAGGTGCAGGAACAGCCAGTAGTCCTCGGCATCCAGGCGCACTTCCAGCGGCGGGTCCAGCAGCGGCATCAGCGCTTCCTCGAAGCGCTCGAACAACCCCAGTACCAGGGGCTCCTTGCCGTGGAAGTGGTAGTAGAGGTTGCCCGGGCTGATACCCAGCTCGTTGGCAATCTCCAGGGTCGATACGTTCGGCTCGCCCTGCTGGTTGAACAGCTGCAGGGCGCACTCAAGGATACGATCGCGGGTTTTCATCCGGTCGGTCTGCTCATCGGGTCAGCACATAGGTGCCGGGCGCAGGGGCCAGGGGCGGGTGGGTGGCATTGCCCAGGTCGTTGCGTGGCGCCTTGAGCGGCCCGGAGCGCTGGGTGATCCACGCCAGCCACAACGGCCACCAGCTACCCTCGCTGCGCGTAGCCTCGTGGAACCATGCGCGCGGGTCACTGCTCAGGCTGGGGTTGGTCAGGTAATAGGCCTTGGGGTTGCCTGGCGGGTTGATGATGCTCTGGATATGCCCGCTGTTGGCCAGCACGAAGCGGCGCTCACCGCCCAGCAGCAAGGCCGACCGGTACACCGCGTCCCAAGGGGTGATGTGGTCGTTGCTGCCGGCGACGGTAAAACTGTCCACGCTGACCTGTTGCAGGTCGATTGGCGTGCCGCAGACCTCCAGCCCGGCCGGGTAGGTCAACGGGTTGAGCTTGAAGAAATCCAGCAGGTCGCCATGCAATGCGGCAGGCAGGCGCGTGCTGTCGGCGTTCCAGTAGAGAATGTCGAACGCAGGCGGTGTCTTGCCGAGCAGGTAGTTGTTGACCCAGTAGTTCCAGATCAGGTCGTTGGGGCGCATCCAGGCAAACACCCGCGCCACTTCGGCGCCGTCCAGCACGCCGCGCTGGTGAGAGCGGCGTTTGGCTGCCTGCAGGGTCTGCTCGTCGGCGAACAGGCTGGCCGGGCTGTCGAACTTGCTGTCCAGCAGGCTGACCAGGTAGGTGGCACTGCGCACCCGGCGCAACTGGTTCCTGGCTTGCAGGTGGCCTTGCAAGGCGGCCATGGTCAGGCCGCCGGCGCAAGCGCCCATGAGGTTGGGGTCGCGGTTGCCGCTGATGCGGCGGCAGGCATCCAGGGCTTCTTCCAGCGCCTGCACGTAGCTGGACAGGCCCCATTCACGGTGGCGCGGGTCTGGGTTGCGCCAGCTGACCATGAACACCTGCAAGTTGTTCTTGAGCATGTACTGGACGAAGCTGTTGTTCGTGCTCAGGTCGAAGATATAGAACTTGTTGATCTGCGGCGGCACCACCAACAGCGGGCGGCTGTGCTGTTTTTCACTCATCGGCCGGTACTGGATCAGCTCCAGCAGCTCGTTGCGAAATACCACGGCCCCAGGGGTGGCGGCCAGGTTGCGGCCCACGTCGAAGGCCCGCTCATCGACCTGGCGCGGCAGGCCATCGTTGTGGCGCAGGTCTTCGAGCAGGTGGGCCAGGCCGCGCACCAGGCTCTGGCCACCGGTGTTGAACAGTTCCTTCACGGCCAGCGGGTTGAGCAGCGAGTTGCTGGGGGCCAGCGCATCGTTGAGCAGGTTGAACAGAACGTGGGCGCGGGCCCGGTCATCGTCATGCAGCTGGCTTTCGTCGATCCACTGGCGGGTCTGCTGCTGCCAGGCCAGGTAGGCTTGCAGGCCTCGGCGGTAGAACGGGTTCAGGCTCCATGCAGGGTCGCTGAACCGGTTGTCACGCGGGTTGGGTTGAAGCGGTGAATCGCCCAGCATCACCCGCCCCAGTTGCCCGCCAAGGGCCAGCAGGTGATGGGCGGTATGCAACGGGTGGCGCAGCCCGTGGCGGCCGACATTGCGTAGCGTGGCCAGCAGGTCGCGGCCGCGCAGGCCGAGCATGGCATGCTGCACGGTCATTCTGCCGGCAGGGAGCGTTTGCGATCCTTTGGCCGGTTTGTCTGTCATGGCAACACTCCCTTGTCTGACCCATTGCGCGTTTTAGCCCCTTTCGCGGTGCTGGCGCTTACCCTCCCGAGGCCGGGCGCGGGTGCATCACGGCGCGCTGACGTTCTTGCTGCAGGAACTTCATGATGATTGGCGCGACAGCCTCGGCTCGGGTAATCAGGAACAAATGGCCGTCGTCGATAATATGTAGCTCGGCGTTGGGAATCCGCCAGGCCAGCAGGCGCATGTTGACCAGCGGGATCAGCGGGTCGTCGTCGCCCGCCAGCACCAGGGTCGGCTGCTGGATCTTGTGCAGCCAGTGAATGCTGGTCCAGCCCAGGCCGGCGAACAGCTGCCAGTAGTAGCCCATCTTGCCGCCGGAGCGCACCTTGGCTGCGTGGTGCATGGCCAGCTCCGGGTCCCGGCGAAAACCGCCACCGTAGATCAGCGGGGCAATGCGCAAGACATGGGACGGCTGCACATAGCGCCTGGGGCTGGCCATCATCCACAGCACCTTGGGCTTGCCGGGTACCATCACCGCACCGGCGGCAGTGGCGGCGAGTATCAGCTTCCTGCAGCGTTCGGGGTAGTCGTGGGCGAACTGTTGGGCCAGGGCGCCGCCCCAGGACACCCCAATCACATTGACCTGGCCGTAATCGAGGTAATCGAGCATCCGTGCCGTCAGCTTGGCCAGCCCGGGGAAGCGATATGGGTGGCGCGGGGTGGACGAGCCGCCGACACCGGGTACGTCGAAAGCGATCACTTCCAGGTCCGGGTCCAGTGCTTCGATGAACGGGAATACCAGCTCCAGGTTGGCGCCGATGCCATTGAAGATCAGCAGCGGCGTCAAGTGCGGCTTGCCGGGGCGGACGGCGGTGCGGATGGACTGGTTGTCCAGCTCGACGGTCCGGAAGATATACGGTTGCGTCATGCGCGTGACTCTTGGGTGAAATGAACACCGTGGCGCCCTGGGGGCCGCCACGGCGCTGCCACTCAACGCTCGTGAACGTAGGTGCCTGGGGCCGCCTCGCCCGCAGCATAGGCACGGTTGCCCAGGCGGGTCGGCGCTTTTTTCAGTTCGCCTGCGCGCTCGGCCAGCCAGCCTTGCCAGTGCAGCCACCAGGAGTCGGCATGCTTGGTGGCATTTTCCTGCCAGGCCAGCGGATCACCCGGGCGGTCGTCACCGGTCATGAAGCGTGCCTTGGGGTTGCCCGGCGGGTTGAGAATGCTCTGGATATGCCCGCTGTTGGACAGCACGAACTCGATCTTGCCCCCGAACAGGTGGGCCGAGCGGTAGCACGACTGCCACGGGGTAATGTGGTCAGCGGTACCCGCCACGCTGAAAATGTCGCACTGCACGTTTTTCAGGTCGATGGGGGTGCCGCACACTTCCAGGGCGTTGGGGCGCGTCAGCGGGTTGGTCTTGAACATTTCGATCAGGTCGCCATGGAAGGCGGCGGGCAGGCGCGTGGTGTCGTTGTTCCAGAACAGGATGTCGAACACCGGCGGCTCGTTGCCGAGCAGGTAGTTGTTCACCCAGTAGTTCCAGATCAGGTCGTTGGGGCGCATCCAGGCGAACACCTTGGCCATCTCGCTGCCTTCCAGCACACCGGCCTGGTAGGAGTGGCGCTTGGCGGCTTCCAGGGTCTGCTCGTCGACGAACAGCGCCACCTGGGTATCCATCGTGGTGTCCAGCACGCTGACCAGCAGGGTCAGGGCATTGACCTTGTGCTCGCCGAGGGCTGCGTAGTGCCCTACCAGTGCCGTGCAGGTGATGCCGCCAGAGCAGGCACCAAGCATGTTCAGGTCCTTGCTGCCGGTAATCGCCAATACGGCGTCGACGGCTTCCTTGAGTGCGTCGATGTAGGTGGACAAGCCCCATTCACGCTGGGCCTTGGTCGGGTTGCGCCAGCTGATGATGAAGGTTTGCTGCTGCGAGCGCAGGCAAAAACGAGCCAGGCTCTTTTCCGGGCTCAGGTCGAATACGTAGAACTTGTTGATCTGCGGCGGCACCACCAGCAGTGGCCGGGCGTGCACCTGTTCGGTGATCGGGCTGTACTGGATCAGTTCCAGCACATCATTGCGGTACACCACCGCGCCTTCGCTGGTGCCCAGGTTCTTGCCCACCTCGAAGGCGTCCATGTTCACCTGGCTAGGCATGCCGCCGTTGTTGACCATGTCCTTGGCCAGGTTGGACAGGCCGTCGAGCAGGCTCTTGCCACCGGTCTCGAAGAAGCGCTTGACCGCCGCCGGGTTGGACAAGGTGTTGGTCGGCGCCATGGCTTCGGTCATCAGGTTGATGACGAACTGGCCGCGGCTGATGTCCTGAGGTGACAGGTCACTGCTGCCGATCCAGTCCTGCAGTTCGTTGCGCCAGGCCAGATACGTCTGCAGGTAGCGGCGGTACAGCGGGTTGCTGCTCCAGGCCGGGTCGTTGAAGCGTCGGTCGTCGCTACCCGGGGCCAGGCTGGATTTGCCCAGCAGGACGTTTTTCAGTTCCAGGCCAAAATGGGCCACATGCTTTGCGCTGTGCAGCGGTTGGCGCACGGCCTGGCGCAATACGGTGCGTGCCGAACTCAACAGGTCTTTGCGGCGAATGCCGATGATCGGGTTCAGCCCCAGGGTGTTTTCCGAGGCCTGCCGCTGCAGCTCATCGTTGTTCTTGTTACTCATCTACGACGCTCCGTTGTCCTGAGACGAGTACCGGTTGCTGTGACGGGGGCACAGCCCTGAGCCCGGTACTGCTACTCGGGTGACCAGTGATAAGGAACAGCGGTGCTGCGGGGTTCTGTATACCTGCAGCGTGATGCAGGGAACTTGCCACTCACATTGGTTACCCGACTTTCATGTAATGCGCAAGACAGCCCGTCACTGGGCCGTCTGCCAGCCATTCAAACAGATGAATCTAGAAAATGCGCTCTAAACCTTGCAGCCCTTGCGCTAGAGCATGAATTTGACGACCGACTCCGCCGGGTCGCGGGACTTGCCGGCCTTGTGCAGCTCGTTGAGGTATTCGGCCCACAGCTCGTTTTGGCGCAGGCACAGCTGTTCCAGGTATTCCCAGGTGAACAGGCCGCTGTCATGGCCGTCGTCGAAGGTCAGTTTCAGTGCATATTGGCCGGCTGGCTCGATGCCGCTGAGGCCGACGTTGAGCTTGCCGAATTGCAGGATGGGGTTGCCGTGGCCCTGGACCTCGGCGGAGGGGGAGTGCACGCGCAGGAACTCGGCGGGCAGGGTGTAGACCTCACCGGGCGCATAGGTAAGGCTGAGGGTTTTCGAGGCTTTGTGCAGGTTGATGGCGGTGGGCATGCGGGCCATGGGCTGAATCTCTTCTTGGCGACAAGACTCAAGCTTCAAGCTTCAAGCCTCAAGCTGCAAGAGGTGATGGCCAAGACATGTAACGGCCATGTTTTGCGGTGCTGCAAGCGACGTCGAACAGCTCGTCGCTTGCAGCTTGCCGCTTACAGGATGTAACGCGACAGGTCTTCGTTCTGCGCCAGCTCACCCAGGTGGCTGTTCACATAGGCCGCGTCGATCTGGATCGGCGTTTCGTCATGGGCGCTGGCCAGGTCACCGGCACTGAACGACACCTCTTCAAGCAGGCGCTCCAGCAGGGTATGCAGGCGACGGGCACCGATGTTCTCGGTTTTCTCGTTGACCTGATAGGCAATTTCGGCCAGGCGCTTGATGCCGTCGGCGACGAACTCGATGTTCAGGCCTTCGGTTTTCAGCAGCGCCTGGTACTGCTCGGTCAGCGAAGCGTGCGGCTCGCGCAAAATACGCTCGAAGTCTTCCGGGGTCAGTGCCTTGAGCTCTACACGGATCGGCAGTCGGCCTTGCAGTTCGGGTACCAGGTCGCTGGGCTTGCTCAGGTGGAACGCGCCCGAGGCAATGAACAGGATGTGGTCGGTCTTGACCATACCCAGCTTGGTGTTGACGGTGCAGCCTTCGATCAGCGGCAGCAGGTCGCGCTGCACGCCTTCACGGGAAACATCGGCACCGCCCACATTGCCGCGCTTGGCAACCTTGTCGATTTCGTCGATGAACACGATACCGTGCTGCTCGACCGCTTCCAGGGCCTTGGCCTTGAGCTCTTCCTCGTTGACCAGGCGGCCCGCTTCTTCATCGCGGACCATCTTCAGCGCTTCTTTGACCTTCAGCTTGCGCGCCTTGCGCTTGCCCTTGCCCATGTTGGCGAACAGGCTTTGCAGCTGGTTGGTCATTTCTTCCATGCCGGGCGGCGCGGCAATTTCGACACCTACGGCATCGGCGACTTCGATCTCGATTTCCTTGTCATCCAGCTGGCCTTCGCGCAGGCGCTTGCGGAACAGCTGGCGGGTGTTGGAGTCGCTACTGGTCTGCGCGGCTTCCTCGTTGAAGCTGGTCACCCGCGCCTGCGGCAGCAGGGCATCGAGGATACGGTCTTCGGCGGCGTCTTCGGCGCGGTGGCGCACGCGGATGATCTCCTGCTCGCGCAGCATCTTCAGTGCGGCATCGGCCAGGTCGCGGATGATCGACTCGACGTCACGGCCGACGTAGCCGACTTCGGTGAACTTGGTGGCTTCGACCTTGAGGAACGGGGCGTTGGCCAGCTTGGCCAGGCGGCGGGCGATTTCGGTCTTGCCGACACCGGTCGGGCCGATCATCAGGATGTTCTTCGGCGTCACTTCGGCGCGCAGCTCAGCCGGCAGCTGCATCCGCCGCCAGCGGTTGCGCAGGGCAATGGCCACGGCGCGCTTGGCGTCGTCCTGGCCGATGATGTGGCGGTTGAGTTCGTGGACGATCTCGCGGGGGGTCATGGACATGATCAATTGGGTCCTTGGGCAGATGAGTCAGCGTGGAAAAGCCCCATCACCGGGATGGGGCGCCAGAACAGCTGAGTCAGTCGGCCAGGTCCTGCTCCTCGATGGTCAGGTTATGGTTGGTGAACACGCAGATGTCGCCGGCGATGTTCAGGGCGGTCTCGGCGATTTCACGGGCCGAGAGGTCGGTCTTGTTCAGCAGTGCGCGGGCGGCAGCCTGGGCGTAGGCACCACCGGAACCCATGGCGATCAGGCCATCTTCGGGTTCGACCACGTCGCCGTTGCCGGTGATGATCAGCGAGGCATCCTTGTTGGCCACGGCCAGCATGGCCTCCAGGCGGCTCAGGGAGCGGTCGGTACGCCATTCCTTGGCCAGCTCGACGGCGGCACGGATCAGGTGGCCCTGGTGTTTCTCCAGTTGCCCTTCAAAGCGCTCGAACAGGGTGAATGCGTCGGCGGTGGCACCGGCGAAGCCGGCGATGACCTGGCCGTGGTACAGGCGGCGCACTTTCTTGGCGTTGCCTTTCATTACCGTGTTGCCGAGGGATACCTGGCCGTCGCCGCCCATGACGACTTTGCCGTTACGGCGGACAGAAACGATGGTGGTCAAGGGGAGAGTCTCCACGCAGCGGGGCGAAAGTGCCTGATGCAGACTCATATGGGGGTGGGGGGGAGAGTTTCAAGCTTCAAGCTACAAGCGACAAGAAAAAGCAGATCGGTGGGTGGCTTGCTTCTTCTTCAAGCTGCAAGCTGCA
>NZ_BLJG01000165.1 GCF_009932375.1 Pseudomonas juntendi | reverse complement strand
CACAAGGCGGCCGCGCGCATCTGGCACAGGGGTTACTGGCCCGAAACAAACGTAGGAGCGAGCGCAGCTCGCGAAGCGCCGCGCGGGCGGCGCTCGATCTCACAGACGCTGAAGATGCTGCGGCTACCCTTGCCAGAAACCATAGAATTTCCCACAGGGCCCGCGCAAGAGGCGGGTTACCACAAGGCTGCCGACGCCGCAGCCAGTACCCTGGCAAACACCTCCAGCGCCTTGTCGACTTCGGCGTCGGTGCTGAAACGGCCGATGCTAAGGCGCACGCTGTTGCGCGCCTGGTGCTCATTCAGCCCCAGCGCCAGCAGCACGTGGGACGCCATGTTGCTGGCCGAGTTGCACGCCGAGGTGGTGGACAACGCCAGTTCGCTGGCCAGCGCCGCACTGTTGAAGCCCGGGCTGTCGATGCACAGGTTCAGGGTGTGCGGGATGCGTTGCGTGGCGCAGCCATTGAGGCTGACCCCGGGCAACTTCAGCAAGCCTTCCTGCAGCCGCGTGGCCAGCTGCGCTAGGCGCAGGTACTCGCTGTCGCCGGGCTGCCCGGCCAGGGCGAACGCACTGCCCATGCCGGCAATCTGGTGGGTGGCCAAGGTCCCGGAACGCAGGCCCTGCTCATGGCCACCGCCGTGGATCTGTGCGCGCAGTACCGGGCGGGCGCGAGGCCCGACGTACAGGGCGCCGATGCCTTTGGGCCCATAGACCTTGTGCGCCGAGAACGACATCAGGTCGACAGCCATCGCGCGCAGGTCGATCGCCAGTTTGCCCACTGCCTGTGCGGCGTCCACGTGCAACAGGGCGCCATGCGCGCGAACGCACTCGCCAATGGCGGCAACGTCGGTGACCGTGCCGAGTTCATTGTTGACGGCCATCAGCGATACCAGGCGGGTATCGGCGCGCAACGCGGCTTGTACGGCCGCGGGCTGGATCAGGCCACGGGCATCAGGTGCCAGGCGCGTGACCGCCCAGCCTTGGCGCTCCAGTTCGGCCACGGTGTCGAGTACGGCTTTGTGTTCCAGCAGGCTGGTGACCAGGTGCCCCGGGTGGTCGATGCCGTTGGCAACGCCTTTGAGCGCCAGGTTGTTCGACTCGGTGGCACCAGAGGTCCATACCAGCGCTTCGGCCGGGGCGCCGATGCGCTCGGCCACTTGCTGGCGGGCCTGGTCCACCACACTGCGGGCGGCCTGGCCGTAGGCATGGCCACTGGAGGCCGGGTTGCCGAAGTTGGCCTGGCGGCCAAGGCAGGCGAGCATGGTTTCGACCACCCGGTCATCGACCGGGGTAGTGGCGGCGTAATCGAAGTACAGCGGGGCGTTAGGCATCGGGGCATGTCCATGTCTGTCGCCGTGGGGTCGGCGATCGTTGGCATCAGCCTATCGTGCGGTCGAAAGATGCTTTTCGCTTCCCGCTGAGCTATTTGTGGCGTATTTGCATGCTTGTTCTATTTGATTGCCTTTTTGGAGAATATTTTTCTCGATTCATTCTTTCGCACAGCACACCGTGATACGCATCGACCGGTTTCAGCGCGCACTTTAGGCAGGTTCAAGCGCTTTTTCTTCGTCGGCTACCACACGTTGGCACAGCTCGGTGATCTGCTCGCGCATCCAACGGTTGGCCGGGTCCTGGTCGGTGCTTTCGTGCCAGTACAGGTGCGTTTCCAGAGCCGGGACCTCCACCGGCAGCGGGTGGTAGCGCAGCTGATGACGGCGAGCGAAACGCTCCGGGACGGTCATTGCCATGTCGGTCTGCTGCAACACTTGCGAGGCCATCAGGTAGTGCTGCGAGCGCAGGGCGACCTTGCGTTGCACGCCCATCTTGCCCAAGGCCAGGTCGACATACCCCAGGCCGTTGCGGCGGCTGGAAATGTGGATATGGGTCATGCCCAGGTAGCTGTCGAGGGTCAGTTTGCTGTCCGCCAGCGGGTGGCCCTGGCGCAGGGCACAGACGTAGCGGTCTTGCATCAACTTCACGTGGCGGACCTGGGGGTCGGTGTTCAACGGTGCGTCGATGGCGAAATCCAGGCGGCCGGCGGCCAGCTCCTTGGTGGTTTCACGGCGCTTGCACAGGAAACTCTCGATCAGCACCGTCGGCGCCAGGCGGCGCAGCCGCTGGAACAGGGGCGGCAGAATGACCGCTTCGGTCAGGTCGGTCATGCTGATACGGAAGGTTTTGTTGGCCTGTTGCGGGTTGAAAATGCGGCTTTCCTGTACTGAGGTGCGCAGCAGCGCCAGGGCGTTGCGCACCGGGCCGATGATGTTCTGCGCCATGGGCGTGGGCACCATGCCTTGCGCAGTGCGCACGAACAGCGGGTCGTTGAAGGTTTCGCGCAGGCGCGACAGGGCGTTGGACACCGCCGGCTGGGTGATGCCGACGATCTGCCCGGCGCGGGTGAGGTTGGCTTCGGTGTAGATCGCATCGAACACGATGAACAGGTTGAGGTCGACCTTGCTGAGGTTCATGGGCGCCGCTCTTTGTTGGAGTTATCTGCCGATCATATATCGGTTATGAATGTTCATACACGCTGAAAATAGACTAGGTGGATCGGGTTGCGCTGCTCTAGGCTCTGGCCATGTTCTTCGAACCGTGAAGGTAACCCCGATGGATTTCGCCTATTCGCCCAAGGTCCAGGCACTGCGCGAGCGTGTCACTGCGTTCATGGATGCTTATGTCTACCCCGCCGAGGCGGTGTTTGACCGCCAGGTCGCCGAGGGTGACCGCTGGCAGCCCACCGCGATCATGGAAGAGCTCAAGGCCAAGGCCCGCGCCGAGGGGCTATGGAACCTGTTCCTGCCCGAGTCGGAGTACGGCGCTGGCCTGAGCAACCTGGAGTACGCGCCGCTGGCCGAAATCATGGGCCGCTCACTGCTCGGCCCGGAGCCGTTCAACTGTTCGGCCCCGGATACCGGCAACATGGAGGTGCTGGTGCGCTACGGCAGCCAGGCGCAGAAACGCCAGTGGCTGGAGCCGCTACTACGGGGCGAGATTCGTTCCTCCTTCGCCATGACCGAACCGGATGTGGCTTCCTCGGACGCGACCAACATGGTCGCGACCGCGGTGCGTGACGGTGACGAGTGGGTGATCAATGGGCGCAAATGGTGGACGTCTGGTGCGTGCGACCCGCGCTGCAAGGTGATGATCTTCATGGGCCTGTCCAATCCGGAAGGCCCGCGTCACCAGCAGCACTCGATGGTATTGGTGCCAACCGATACGCCTGGTGTGAAGATTGTTCGCCCGCTGCCGGTATTCGGCTACGACGATGCCCCGCATGGCCACGCCGAGGTGCTGTTCGAGAACGTAAGGGTGCCTTACGAAAACGTGATCCTCGGCGAGGGCCGCGGCTTCGAGATCGCCCAGGGGCGCCTGGGCCCTGGGCGTATCCACCACTGCATGCGTTCTGTCGGCATGGCCGAACGGGCGCTGGAGCTGATGTGCAAGCGCTCGGTTGCGCGCACCGCCTTCGGCAAGCCTCTGGCACGCCTGGGGGGCAACGTCGACAAGATTGCCGATTCGCGCATGGAAATCGACATGGCCCGGCTACTCACGCTCAAAGCGGCGTACATGATGGACACGGTCGGCAACAAGGTCGCGCGCAGCGAGATCGCGCAGATCAAGGTGGTGGCGCCGAACGTGGCGCTGAAGGTGATCGACCGGGCGATCCAGCTGCATGGCGGGGCAGGGGTGAGCGGCGATTTCCCGCTGGCGTACATGTACGCCATGCAACGCACCCTGCGCCTGGCCGACGGGCCCGATGAAGTGCACCGGGCGGCGATCGGCAAGTATGAGATTGGCAAGTATGTGCCGGCAGAGATGTTGCGCAGCGGGCGGTGAGGCAGGCTGATTCTCGTCAGGCCTACTCTTTGTGGCCGGCATTGGCTTGGGGGGTGCCGTGTGCCGGCGGCTGATCCACCACAGCCGGCTTCTGCCCCCGCGTCTTGAGCAGCGAAACCACCACCCCACCCAGCAACAGCCCGAACGTCACACCCAACGACAGCAACGCCGGCACCTTGCCGACCATGCCATGGTAGAAGATCTTGCAGCCGATGAAGATCAACACCAGCGCCAATGCGTACTTGAGGTATACGAACCGGTGCATCAGCGCCGACAACGCAAAGTACAGCGAGCGCAGGCCAAGAATGGCGAAGATGTTCGAGGTGTAGACAATGAACGGGTCCTGGGTGATGGCGAAGATCGCGGGTACGCTGTCCACCGCGAACACCAGGTCGGCCAGCTCGATCAGCACCAGTGCCAGGAACAGCGGCGTTGCATGGCGCAGGGCCTTGTTCTGCCCCGGGGGTGTCTGGCGGACAAAGAAGTGCGAGCCATGGATCTCGTCGGTCACCCGCAGGTGCCGGCGCACGAACTTGAGGATTGGGTTGTTGGCCAGGTCTGGATGGCTGTCTTCTTTGGACAGCGCCATCTTCACCCCGGTGAACAGCAGGAAGGCCCCGAAGAGGTACAGCACCCAGGCGAAGTTCTGCACCAGTGCTGCGCCCACCCCGATCATGATCGCGCGCAGGATCACCACCCCGAGGATGCCCCAGAACAGCACGCGGTGCTGGTAACGGCGGGGGATGGCGAAATAGCTGAAAATCATGGCCATGACGAACACGTTGTCCATCGACAGCGATTGCTCGACCAGGAAGCCGGTGTAGAACTCCAGCGCCGATTGCGCGCCTAGCTGAAACCAGACCCAACCGCCGAACAGCACGCCGATGCTGAAGTAGCCGGAGTACAACAGCAGGCTCTCGCGCATGCCGATTTCACGTTCGTGACGGTGCAGTATGCCGAGGTCGAGTACCAGCAGGCCGATGACGATGGCCATGAACACCAGCCACAACCAGGTGCTGGTACCGAGGACCGGGGTGGTGAGAAACGCCTGTAGAGCTGTCATGAGCCCCTCCTTGAATGTCGACGTTGCGTGGCAACAGTGATCCGACATCACGGCGTGGCAGCCGTCAGAGGGGCCCGGTATCACATAGGGTTAAGGCTAGACCTGTTTGCCTGCGCTGCCGAATCCGGAGCTGTTACATTTGTTTGCCAGGCGGCCGTGAACAGCATCACCCTGTTGCTCAGTACACCCACACCTCCACACGCTGGTTGTGCAGCCGCCCTTGTTCACGTTCGTTGCCGGCCACAGGCAATTCAGCGCCCATGCCGGTCACCTGCAGCACTGCGACGCCGTTACGTGCCAACTGTCGGCGCACCGCCTGCGCCCGCAAGCGCGACAGCAGCGCAGCGCGGCCTGGGGTCAGCTTGGGGTCGCCGAAGCCAACCAGCACTGTCTTGCCTTGTAGCTTGCCGGCCTGGTGCAGGTAATCGGCGACCCTTCGCACATCACGCAGGGCCTTGTTGTCGAGGTTGGCGCTGCCTGCCTGAAAGCGAAAGTTCACGCTCAGCCGTTGTGCCTGCCTGGCCAGGTTGCGGTAGCGCGGCGGCATGCCTGCCTGTGGTGGCACTGGCAGGGCCTGTATCTGCTGCGAAACGAACCCTTGCTGGGCGACGATGGCCTGGCCTGCCGGGCTTTGGGCGAAGTCCGCCAGGGCTTTGGCGGGTGGTTTGGGGTTGGCCGGCAGATAGAAGTACAAGCGCCGTGACAGGGGGTAGTCCTCGCTGGCCACCAGGGCGCGCGCTGGCAGCATGGCCGGGGCGTCCCCTTCAGCCACCGCCAGCACCTTGGCCCCGTGAATGGCGGCCAGGCTACTGAAGCCAATGGCCTGGCGGTCGGTGCTCACCCCTGCGGCCAGTTCGTCACTGGATTCGAAGCGCCGGGCCTGGGCTGACAGTGCCGCGTGCTGTGGCGCCAGTACCAGTGCCTTGAAGGTTTCAAAGGTGCCGGAGCGGTCGTCACGGGCGTACAGGTGAATGGCCCCGCCGCAAATGCCCAATTCTTCCCAACGCTGGATCTGACCAGAGAAAACTTGCGCCAGTTGCTCTGTGCTGAGCTGCGGCAGCGGGTTGTCGGGGTGGACAATGACCGCCACACCATCCAGGGCAATGACTTGCTCGGAAGCGGCAGCACGCAGGTCGCCCAACGCTCGCAACTGGAGTACTTCGTTGTCGTTGATCGGCCGTGAGGCGGCGGCCAGGTCGGCCTCGCCCTCAACCAGGGCGGTGAAGCCGGTGCTGGAACCGTGGGCAGCGATGTCGATGCGTACCGGTTGGCCCTGCGTGTCGCGGGCCGTGATCACGGTTTCGTTGGGCAGCTTGCCGGCCCGGCGTTCGATCGCGCTGGCTTGCTGCGCACGGAGCTGGCCCTCCACCAGCGCCGGCAGCAGGGCTGCGCCAATGGTATTGGAGCCTTGCACACGCAAATGAACCGGTTCGGCCACGGTGGCCAGTGGTAGCACGGTGAGCAGTAGCACAAGCAGGCGCGGCATGCCGGGTGGCCCTGTGGCATAGAGTTGGCCGGCAGATTACGACAGGGGCGTGATGATAATGTGACAGTCAATGGGCTTGAGGCTGTCGAGGCTGCTGTGCAGCCCATCGCCGGCAAGCCGGCTCCCACACCGATAGCAATGTTCTCAAGACCTGTGCTGTACGTTGTGGGAGATTCTATGGTTTCTGGCAAGGGTAGCCGCAGCATCTTCAGCGCCTGTGAGATCGAGCGCCGCGCGGGCGGCGCTCGCTCTAACAGGCGCTGCATACCTTGTGGCAAACACCTGTCAGCCCTGATGCGATCCCTGTGGGAGATTCTATGGTTCCTGGCAAGGGTAGCCGGAGCATCTTCAGCGCCTGTGAGATCGAGCGCCGCCCGCGCGGCGCATCGCGCTAACCTGCGCTCGCTCCTACGTGTTGGC
>NZ_BLJG01000164.1 GCF_009932375.1 Pseudomonas juntendi | reverse complement strand
CTGGGGCCGCTTCGCGGCCCTTTCGCGACACAAGGCCGCTCCTACAGCGAGTCATGTTGCTATGCTGTCAGCGACACATGACAAAGGGAGTTGCTCATGTCCGCCCAATTGGTCGCCGCCCAGGCAGACCTCGATTTTCTCCACAGTGCCAGCAGACAGCTCACTGCCCCGATGACCGCCCTGCAAGCCTACTGCGCCATGACCTCGGATGTTCCCGCCTGGCTGGCCAAGGCCTTCCGCATTCGTGACTTCATCTCGCGTCGATTCAATGTCGCCGATATCCATGGCTTCACTCCCCAGAATCCTGGGCATGTGCCAGCCGACGGCGAGCATCTGGACTTCTTCACTGTCGAGGCCATCAGCGACCAGCAACTGGTGCTGACGTCGCGCGATACGCACTTGGCGGTGATGGTCTGCATGGATGTGAATGGGCAGCGCTTGAAAGTGACCACGTCGGTGCGGTGTTTCAATGCCTTTGGCCGGCTGTACATGCTGCCGGTTGGCCAGGTACATGGCCTGATCGTGCGTCGGATGTTGGCGAATTTGTAGACAGCGCTGAATATGAAGGTGAAGCATAGCCCATAGCCCATAGCCCATAGCCCATAGCCATGGCGTGAGAATTGGGCTTGGTTCATAGTTGTTGTTTCTGGATGGCTACAAGCGTATCCAAAGGAGGTGACGCAATGTTAGCTTCGATGCTGGGTGGTTAGCGCTGGGCGCTAGTGTCAGTCGGGCCTGTAGCAAGAGCGCGAGAATGAGTACCGAAGCTTTGACGATAATCGAGTCTATCTTGCTCGCTTGTATGGCAGTCAGCGTGTGTGTGATGGGAGTTTTAAAGTGAACTTGTGATGAAGTCTCAAGTACTCAGGCTTGTGCCCAGGCCACATGGCAGCCTGGGCAAGCTTTCAAGCCTTGTTCAGATACATCCGCGTAGTCAGCAAATACACCGGCAACCCCGACACCACAATCAGCAATGCCGCATAAGGCGCCGCCGCCGCGAACTCGACGTTTGCCGTATGCGCCCACACCTCGGTCGCCAGGGTGGTCATGCCGGTCGGGCTGAGCAGCAGCGTTGCCGTAAGCTCTTTCATGGCATCCAGGAACACCAGGGCAAACGCTGCCGCCATGGCCGGGAAGATAATCGGCAAGGTCACCCGGCAGAACGCGGCAAAACTGCTCGCACCCAGCGTGCGGGCGGCTTCTTCCAGCGTTGGCGAGGCCTTGTTCAGCGCGGTACGCACCGGCGATTGCGCCAACGGCAGGAACAGCAGTGCATAGGCCAGCAGCAACAGTGCCGTGGTCTGGTACAGCGCCGGCACATAGTGCAAGGCGAAGAACACCAGGGTCAGGGCGATCACTAGGCCGGGCAGGGCGTGCAGCAGGTACGGCAGGCGCTCGGCCCAGATCGCCAGGCGGCCTTTGTAGCGCACCACCAGGAAGCTGATCGGCAGCGCCAACAGCACGCAGAAGCCGGCACCGCCAAGTGACACCGACAGTGAGGTGAACAGCGCCTTGGAAATGGCCGCCACCGGGAATGCCGCTGACGAACCTACGCTAAGCCAGTAGCCGAGCATCGCCAGGGGAATGCCGCTGCCCAGCACTGCCAGGCCCAGGCAGAACAGCTGCGCCGGCACCGCCCAACCACGCAGCCGCACCGGTTGTGCACGGCGTGCCACGCCCTGGCCGATGCGTACATGGCGGGCCTTGCCGCGCACGCGCAGCTCCAGCCACAGCATCACCAGGCACATCGCCAACAGGACGGCAGACAACATGGCCGCGTTGGCGTTGCTGAACTCCAGTTCGAACTGCTGGTAAATCGCCGTGGTGAAGGTTTGCAGGCCGAGAATCGACAGCGCACCGAACTCCACCAGCATGTGCAGGGCAATCAGCAGGGCACCGCCAAGCATTGATGGCCACAGCAGGGGCAGGGTCACCTTGGTGAATACGCCCCAGCGGCTACAACCCAGGGTGCGCGCCGACTCCTCCAGGGAGGTGTCGAGATTGCGCAGGGTCGCGGCCACCGGCAGGAACACCAGCGGGTACTTGGACAGGGCCATGACCATGATCGCCCCGCCCAACCCTTCGAAGTCCGAGCTAAGCGATACCCAGGTGAAGCTGCTGACGAACGACGGTACGGCAAACGGCAGGCACAGCACCACCCCCCACAGCCGGCGACCGGCCAGGTTGCTGCGCTCCAGCAGCCAGGCCAGCGCCAGACCGACCACCATGCAGGTCAGCGTTACACCGACCATCAGCAGCAGGGTATTGCGCATCAGCCCCCAGACAAAGGGCCGCCACAGCAGGTACAGGGCTTCGTGCCAGCCGGCTTCCCAGGCTTTGATCGCCACATAGGCCAGGGGCAGCAAGCTCATCGCCACCAGGAACAGCACAGGCAGCACGACCCAGATCGAAGGGCGCTTGCGGCGCGGTACGAAGCGTACCGGCAGCGGGGTGGACAGGGCGGCGGTCATCAGAGCAGGCCGACCTCGCGTTCCAGCTCGATGGCTTCTTCGGCATTACCCAGGTCAGCTGGCGAAATCTTCGGCGGGCGCAGTTCATCGAACGGTTTCAGGCCGCGGTCCGAAACCATGCCTTTGTGCAATGGGTACTCCGCGGTGGTCTGGGTGATCACGCGCTGGCCTTCTTCGCTGGCCATCCAGTTGAGCAGGGCCTGGGCCTCTTTCGGGTGCTTGCTGGCCTTCACGGCCGCGGCGCCCGAGATGGTCACCAGATTGCCGGCGTCGCCGTCGGCCAGGTAGTACAGTTTCGAATCGAGCTTGCCGCGCTCACGCTCCAGAGCGTACCAGTAATAGTTGTTCACCAGTACGGCAGCCACTTCGCCTTTTTCCACGGCCTTCAGCGCGACCATGTTGTTGGTGTAGGTCTTGCCGAAGGCCTTCAGGCCGGTCAGCCATTCTTCGGTGGCTTCACGCCCGTGCATCTTCAGGATGGCAACGGCCTGCTCCTGGAACGCACCGCTGGTCGGTACATAGCCTACGCGGCCTTCCCAGTCAGGGTTGGCGAAGTCCATGACGGTGGTCGGCAGGTCTTTCTCGTCGATCTTCTTCGGGTTGTAGACCACCACGCGGGTGCGCGCGGTAACGCCCATCCAGGTGCCGTTGGCAGCCACATATTCCTTGGGCAGCATGTTCAGCGTGGCGTCGTCGATTTTCGCCAGCAGGCCCAGCTCGCCCAGGTTGTTCAGCGGTGGCGATTCTTCGGTGTAGATGATGTCGGCCGGCGAGCGATCGCCTTCCTCGATGATCTGGCTGGCCAGCTGGTTGCTGCTGCCTTTGCGGATATTGATGTGGATACCGGTCTTGGCCTCGTAGGCCTTGGCGATGGCTTCGCCGATTTCCTTGTGCTGACCGTTGTACATGGTCAGGGTGACCGGTGCGTCAGCCATGGCGGCCGGAGCGCCGATGACCAGGCTCAGCACGGCGGCGGCCAAGGTACGCATCAGCGGTTGCGGGCGGATCGTCATGCGGGTACTTCCTCGCTTACGGCAACATATTTGGAAACAATGGTAAACGAAATCGTTTCTCATGTGGCCGGGTGACGATAAATTCATCGTCAGACCATGGTGCAAGGGGTGGGGGAGGGTACAAAAACCGCAGGCAAGAAAAAACCCACTAGCAAGCTAGTGGGTTTTTGTATGGTGCCCAGGAGAAGACTCGAACTTCCACGACCGTTAAGTCACTGATACCTGAAACCAGCGCGTCTACCAATTCCGCCACCTGGGCAAAGCTTTACATCAACTGTAGAAGGCGACTATCGTTCGCTTTCACACAGTAGTAACAGATCCTTGGTCATCTGTTACTTGAAATACTTGGTGCCCAGGAGAAGACTCGAACTTCCACGACCTTGCGGTCACTGATACCTGAAACCAGCGCGTCTACCAATTCCGCCACCTGGGCACACATTCGAGATTATTTGGTGCTTTACAGCGCCGCTAATCTCTATTACAACTTCGGGCTAGTCCGTCGTTGTGGTGCGCACTATACGGGCGGCTTGGGGGGCTGTAAACCCCCTTGGCAAAAAAAAATTCAAAAATTTCAACTTGTTGATTCCACTGGCCTATTTCTGCTGTTTACGCACTGCAGCGGGGGCTGTCCAAGGCCGACATTTCCGGTTTCAATACGCCTATGCCAGAATTCCTATCTATATACCCCAAGGTGAACCCCTTCTGATGGCCGATTGGCAATCCCTCGATCCCGAGGCCGCTCGCGAAGCGGAAAAATACGATAACCCCATTCCCAGCCGTGAGCTGATCCTGCAATGCCTTGCCGACCGTGGCGAGCCCGCCGCACGCGAGGAGCTGGCGAAAGAATTTGGTCTGTATGAAGAAGACCAGATCGAAGCCTTGCGCCGCCGTCTGCGTGCCATGGAGCGCGATGGCCAGCTTATCTATACCCGGCGCGGCACTTATGCCCCGGTAGACAAGCTGGACCTGATCTGCGGCCGCGTCTCTGGCCACCGCGACGGCTTCGGTTTCCTTATTCCAGATGACGGCAGCGAAGACCTGTTCCTCAGCCCGTCGCAGATGCGCCTGGTGTTCGACGGTGACCGCGGCCTGGCGCGCGTGTCCGGCGTGGACCGCCGCGGCCGTCGCGAAGGCGTGCTGGTCGAGGTCATCTCCCGCGCCCACGAAAGCGTGGTCGGCCGCTACTTCGAAGAAGGCGGCATCGGCTACGTGACTCCCGACAACCCCAAGATCCAGCAAGAAGTGCTGGTGACTGCGGGGCGCAACGGTGGTGCCAAGATCGGCCAGTTCGTCGAGATCAAGATCACCCATTGGCCAACCCCGCGCTTCCAGCCGCAAGGCGACGTGGTGGAGGTCATTGGCAACTACATGGCCCCCGGCATGGAAATCGACGTTGCCCTGCGCAGCTACGATATCCCCCATGTGTGGCCCAAGGACGTGATCAAGGAAGCGCGCAAGTTCCGCTCTGAAGTCGAAGACAAGGACAAAGAGAAGCGCATCGACCTGCGTCACCTGCCGTTCGTCACCATCGACGGTGAAGACGCCCGCGACTTCGACGACGCCGTGTATTGCGAGCCGCTGGGCAAGCTGCGCCTGTTCTCCGGTGGCTGGCGCCTGTATGTGGCCATTGCCGACGTGTCCAGCTATGTACGCCTGGGTTCGGCCCTGGACGTCGAAGCGCAGCAGCGCGGCAACTCGGTGTACTTCCCCGAGCGCGTGGTGCCGATGCTCCCCGAGGAGCTGTCCAACGGCCTGTGCTCGCTGAACCCGCACGTTGATCGCCTGGCCATGGTCTGCGAAATGACCATGAACAAGGCCGGCCAGATGGTCGACTATCAGTTCTACGAAGGCGTTATCCACTCCCACGCCCGCCTGACCTACAACAAGGTCAGCAGCATGCTCGAGCACTCGCGCACCCGTGAAGGCAAGGCGCTGCGCGAAGAGTACAAGGCGGTCGTGCCAGACCTGAAGAACCTGTACAACCTGTACAAGGTGCTGGTGGAGGCGCGTCACACCCGTGGCGCCATCGACTTCGAGACCCAGGAAACCCGCATCATCTTCGGTGACGAGCGCAAGATCGCGGAAATCCGCCCGACCGTGCGCAACGATGCCCACAAGCTGATCGAAGAGTGCATGCTGGCTGCCAACGTGGCCACTGCCGAGTTCCTGCAGAAGCACGGCGTGCCAGCCCTGTACCGTGTGCACGACGGCCCGCCGCCGGAGCGCCTGGAAAAACTGCGCGCCTTCCTTGGCGAGCTGGGCCTCAGCCTGCACAAAGGCAAGGACCCGTCGCCGAAGGATTACCAGGCCCTGCTGGCGAGCATCGCCGGGCGCCCGGACTTCCACCTGATCCAGACGGTGATGCTGCGCTCGCTGAGCCAGGCCGTGTACAGCACCGAGAACAATGGCCACTTCGGCCTCAACTACGAGGCTTACACCCACTTCACCTCGCCGATCCGCCGTTACCCGGACCTGCTGGTGCACCGCGCCATTCGCAGCATCATCCGCTCCAAGGTCGACACCCCGCACGTCAAGCGGGCTGGTGCCATGAGTATTCCCAAGGCGCGCATCTACCCGTACGACGAGAACACCCTCGAGCAACTGGGTGAGCAGTGCTCGATGACCGAGCGCCGGGCCGACGAAGCCACCCGCGACGTGGTCAACTGGCTCAAGTGCGAGTTCATGAAAGACCGCGTGGGCGAGACCTTCCCGGGTGTGATCACCGCCGTGACCGGCTTCGGCCTGTTCGTCGAGTTGACCGACATCTACGTGGAAGGCCTGGTGCACGTCAGTGCGCTGCCGGGCGACTACTACCACTTCGACCCGGTGCACCACCGCCTGTCCGGCGAGCGCACCGGGCGCAGTTTCCGCCTGGGCGACACCATCGAAGTGAAGGTCATGCGGGTAGACCTGGACGAGCGCAAGATCGACTTCGAAGTGGCCCAGTCGACCCTGGCGGCACCTATCGGTCGCAAGCAGCGCGGCGCCGCGCCAGCAGCTGACCAGGCCGAGCAGCCGCCGCTGAGCGAGGCGAAGGCCACGCCAAAGCCGCGCAGCCGCAAAAGCGAGGCTGCCGAAGCCTACTTCCCGAAAGACGCGGTGCAGCGTAATGCCGAAGTGCGCAAGAGCCGCGAGATGAAAAAGGCGCTGATGAGCGAGGCGCGCACGGGCGGCCACGCCAGCAGTAAGTCGGACAAAGGTGGCAAGGCCACCGGCAAACCGACCAAGCACCGTAAAGGCCCACCGAAGTCCGGTGCGCCACGCAAGAGCAAGAGCAAGTCATGAGTCAGCTGGAAAAGATCTACGGCGTGCACGCCGTGCAGGCATTGCTGCAGCACCATCCGAAGCGGGTCAAGCAGATCTGGCTGTCGGAAGGGCGCAGCGAGCCACGCCTGCAGGCGCTGTTGGCACTGGCCGCGGAAAACCGCGTGGCGGTTGGCCAGGCCGAGCGCCGCGAAATGGATGCCTGGGTCGAGGGGGTGCACCAGGGCGTTGTCGCCGAGGTCAGCCCTAGCCAGGTGTGGGGCGAACTGATGCTCGAAGAGTTGCTCGAGCGCACGGAAACCCCGCCGCTGATCCTGGTGCTGGACGGTGTGACCGACCCGCACAACCTCGGCGCCTGTCTGCGTACTGCCGATGCGGCCGGCGCCACGGCAGTGATCGTGCCCAAGGACAAGTCGGCTACCCTGACCCCGGTGGTGCGCAAGGTGGCCTGCGGCGCTGCCGAGGTCATTCCGCTGGTAGCTGTCACCAACCTGGCGCGTACGCTGGAGAAATTGCAGCAACGTGGCCTGTGGGTGGTCGGCACCGCGGGTGAGGCCGAGCAGGAGATCTACCAGCAAGACCTGACCGGGCCGCTGGTGATGATCATGGGCGCTGAAGGCAAGGGCATGCGCCGCCTCACCCGCGAACATTGCGACTTCCTGGTGAAGTTGCCGATGAGCGGCAGCGTCAGCAGCCTTAACGTATCGGTCGCCACGGGCGTTTGCCTGTTTGAGGCCGTGCGTCAGCGCCAGGCCAAGCGCTGATCTTAAGCCTGTAACGGCCCCTTCGCGGGCATGCCCGCTCCCACAGGTTCGCTGCTGCCTCTGGCAACGCAGCTTTCCTGTGGGAGCGGGCGTGCCCGCGAAGGGGGCTTGACGCCATGTGAATATGTTTCAGGCTGTTCAAATATTCGCCAATTGCCTTGCTTGTGCGCAACGCCTTCTCTACAATTGCGCCCCTTGCCGAGCTGGCAGGCGCTCATGTGCCTCCCCTCCGTGCAAGACATACAGTGTCATTCACTCCTTGTCTGACCAGATTCACTGGCAGACTACTAACCCGTAAGGAGCATTCATGCGTCATTACGAAATCATCTTCCTGGTTCACCCGGACCAGAGCGAACAAGTCGGCGGCATGGTTGAGCGTTACACCAAGCTGATCGAAGAAGATGGTGGCAAAATCCACCGCCTGGAAGACTGGGGCCGTCGTCAACTGGCCTACGCAATCAACAATGTTCACAAGGCTCACTACGTGATGCTGAACGTTGAGTGCACCGGCAAGGCCCTGGCCGAGCTGGAAGACAACTTCCGCTACAACGATGCCGTGATCCGTAACCTGGTCATCCGTCGTGACGAAGCCGTTACCGGCCAGTCCGAGATGCTGAAGGCTGAAGAGAACCGCAGCGAGCGCCGTGAGCGTCGCGAGCGTCCTGAGCATGCTGACTCCGCCGAAGGCGACGACAGCAATGACAGCGACTCCAGCGATAACGCTGACGAGTAATCCACGGACCTTTAGAGGAGCCTATTAAATGGCACGTTTCTTCCGTCGTCGTAAATTCTGCCGCTTCACTGCTGAAGACGTGAAAGAGATCGACTTCAAAGATCTCAACACCCTGAAAGCTTACGTATCCGAAACCGGCAAGATCGTTCCAAGCCGTATCACCGGTACCAAAGCTCGTTATCAGCGTCAGCTGGCTACCGCTATCAAGCGCGCCCGCTTCCTGGCCCTGCTGCCCTACACCGACAGCCACGGCCGCTGAGACCGGGTCGTCGACAAGCAGTAAGGGATTAGCATGCGAGCGTTAGCAAGTTTCATCATGCGCGGTCGTATGCAGGCCACCCTGGTGGTGGTCATCAGCGCGGTACTGCCGCTGCTGTTCTGGTTGAGTGCCGCTGCCGGCAGCCTTGTGCTGCTGCGGCGTGGGTTCAGGGATGCTACATCGGTCATCGTCGGCGGCTTGCTCGCCGGGCTGGCTGTGTGGGTCATGGGCGATCCCATCACCTTTCTGGTGATTGCGGGTGCCCTGGCCTTGGCCGCCATGTTGCGTGCCGAGCATCCCTGGAGCCGGGTGTTGCTCGCCAGTGCCGTGTTCGCCGTGGCTTTCAGCCTCGTGCTTGATCTGGCACTGGCGCAGACCTTCGATATGCTGGCCAAGGCGTTTGCCGAAGCCATGCCGAAAATCGAAGGGGAGCCCGTGCTCTCCGGTGAGCTGATCCGCCCTGTGCTGGTCGCCTCCACAGCAGTGACGGTGCAATTGTTCAGTGTGCTGGCGTTGATGCTGGCGCGCTATTGGCAAGCAGCGTTGTACAACCCTGGAGGCTTCGGTCGCGAGTTTCGCGAGCTGAAGTTGCCGAAACAGACCATGGCGGTCTTGGTGGCAGTGATGGTGGTGGCGCCGTTTATCGGTCCGCAGTTCATCATTCTGGCATCGGCTTCCAGCCTGGTACTGGTGCTGGCCGGCATCGCGTTGATGCACGGGCTGGTGGCACAGGGGCGACTGGCCGGTTTCTGGCTGGTGGGCATGTACGTGACGTTGCCGCTGATCATGCAGCTGATTTATCCGTTGCTGGTGGTCTTGGCCATTGTCGACAGCCTGATTGATTTTCGCGGTCGCAAGTCCCCCAAGGGGAATGACTCCGCGAACGGTGAAGGTTAAAAGTTAAGAGGTTTTACCAAATGGAACTGATCCTGCTGGAAAAAGTCGCTAACCTGGGCAACCTGGGCGACAAAGTAAAAGTTAAGGCTGGTTATGGCCGTAACTTCCTGCTGCCATTCGGCAAGGCCACCGTTGCCAACGCCGCCAACCTGGCTGCGTTCGAAGAGCGTCGTGCCGAGCTGGAAAAAGCAGCCGCTGACAAGAAAGCTTCGGCTGAAAGCCGCGCTGCCCAACTGGCCGAGCTGGAAGTGACCATCACTGCCACCGCTGGCGACGAAGGCAAGCTGTTCGGTTCGATCGGCACCCACGACATCGCTGACGCCCTGACCGCCTCTGGCGTTGAAGTGGCCAAAGCTGAAGTTCGTCTGCCGAACGGCACTATCCGTCAGGTTGGCGAATACGACGTAGCTGTGCACCTGCACAGCGACGTTGAAGCCACTGTACGTGTGGTTGTCGTAGCTGCCTAAGCTGCGCTGACTGGCTGGCTCCCTGCGAGCCAGGCAGTTAACATCGGGCACGGTCCTGTTTCCTACAGGCCGTGCCCTTTGTCTTTTTCGTCCTCCAGAATTCTTTCGTGGCCATGAACGAGATCACCACTTCCGAACAGCTAGACCTGCAAACCGCAGCCCTCAAGGTGCCGCCGCATTCCATCGAGGCCGAACAGGCCGTGCTCGGTGGCCTGATGCTGGACAACAACGCCTGGGAGCGGGTGCTGGATCAGGTATCGGACGGCGATTTCTATCGGCATGACCACCGCCTGATCTTCCGTGCCGTGCACAAGTTGGCCGACGCCAACCAGCCATTCGACGTGGTTACCCTGCACGAGCAACTGGACAAGGAAGGCCTGTCTTCGCAAGTTGGCGGCCTGGCGTACCTGGCAGAACTGGCCAAGAACACGCCGTCGGTGGCGAACATCAAGGCTTATGCCGCGATCATTCGCGAGCGCGCCACGTTGCGCCAGCTGATCAGCATCAGTACCGACATCGCCGACAACGCCTTCAACCCGCAAGGGCGCAACGCGGAAGAAATCCTCGACGATGCCGAGCGGCAGATTTTCCAGATTGCCGAGGCCCGGCCGAAAACCGGTGGTCCGGTGGGGGTCAACGAGCTGTTGACCATGGCCATCGACCGTATCGACACCTTGTTCAACTCCGACAGCGACATTACCGGTGTATCCACCGGCTTTACCGACCTGGACGAGAAGACCAGCGGCCTGCAGGCGGCCGACTTGATCATCGTTGCTGGCCGCCCGTCGATGGGCAAGACCACCTTTGCCATGAACCTGGTGGAAAACGCCGTACTGCGTACCGACAAGGCCGTGCTGGTGTTCTCGCTGGAAATGCCAGGTGAGTCGCTGATCATGCGTATGCTGTCGTCGCTGGGCCGCATCGACCAGACCAAGGTCCGTTCCGGCCAGCTGGACGACGATGACTGGCCGCGGTTGACTTCGGCGGTGAACCTGCTCAACGACCGCAAGTTGTTCATCGACGACACCGCGGGCATCAGCCCCTCGGAAATGCGCGCGCGCACCCGCCGCCTGGCCCGTGAACACGGCGAAATCGCCATGATCATGGTCGATTACCTGCAGCTGATGCAGATTCCGGGTTCGGCCGGTGATAACCGCACCAACGAAATTTCCGAGATTTCCCGCTCGCTCAAAGCCTTGGCAAAGGAATTCAACTGCCCGGTCATCGCCCTGTCGCAGCTGAACCGCTCGCTGGAACAACGCCCGAACAAGCGCCCGGTGAACTCCGACTTGCGTGAGTCCGGTGCAATTGAGCAGGACGCCGACGTGATCATGTTCGTGTACCGCGACGAGGTGTACCACCCCGAGACCGAGCACAAGGGCGTGGCGGAAATCATCATCGGTAAACAGCGTAACGGCCCGATCGGCTTTGTCCGTTTGGCGTTTATCGGCAAGTACACCCGCTTCGAAAACCTCGCGCCGGGCATGTACAACTTCGATGATGATGAATAACTCACTGTAGGAGCGCCGGCTAGCGGGGGATTCTGAGCGATGTTCGTTTGCATTTGGCCGATGATCCGACCCTCGCTCATGGTGATAACCCGGTCAAACCGCGACAGCACGCTCTGATCATGCGTGACACAAACCAGCCCTCTTCCGTTGAATGCCTCAAACAACAGATCCCAAGTGCGCTCTGCCGACCCGGCATCGAGCCCAGCTGTAGGTTCATCAAAGAAATTGAATTCCCCAGGCTGATTAAGAAGGCGTAGCAGCGTCAGCCTGCGTGCTTCGCCGCCGGAAATCGATTCTGCGCGTGCATCCAGATCAAGTTCGTACCAGTCTTTGCTCAGGCCCAACCGTTCAAGCCATCGCTCGATTTGAGCGCGATCATGAGCTTGCTCGAACAACACCGCGCGGGGCAGGGAGCCGGGTATGAAATGCGTATCCTGAGGACAGAGTCGTAAGCGACTGAACTGTTCTCTTGCGTCGAGCGAGGCCAGGCACCTGCCTTGCAGATGCACTTCCTTGCGTAACGGGAAAATCGTTCCCGCTAACGTATGCAAAAGTGTCGATTTGCCACATCCGCTGGGCCCTATCAGCGCGACCCGTTCTCCTTTGTGCAGTACCAAGGGTTCTTCGATGTGAAGTTGTACAGTATCCCGGGCGCGCAACTGGCACGGGGCTATGCTCAGGCCTGCGCCCTTTCCTTGGGACGTCGGCTCAGTAATGCGTGCCGGGCCAAATGAGGGGAGCTGGAGCCAGTGCTCGAGCTTGCGCTTGTCTAGCCGAAACTGATCTACCAATCGCCAAGCCTCAGCGAGTTGCGCAACCCCTGCCAGCAATCCGCTCACCAAGGTAAAGAGAGCAACTAACTCGCCCAAGCTCAGCTGCGGTGTTGCCAGACCCTGATCATGGATACCCCACATGAGTAAACCGCCACTGCCCAGGCCTATGAATAGGGTGCGCAGGCTCTGTATCCAACCCCCACTGTAAGCTACCTGCACTGCTGATTCGGCATAGTGCGAAAGCGTCTGATTGACCGGGAGCATTGCGGCATCCTCGGCCTTTTCCAGTTTGACCGTTGTCGCGCTGGCGAAAGTATCCACCCATTGTTCCGCCAGCTCATCCTCGCGCGCGTTCACTGCCTCAATATGGGGTCGGCGCCAGCGCACCAGGCGATCGTTGGCCCATAGGTAGACAAGGCTCAAAGGGATGAGGCCGATCAACACCGAAGTTGCCCCCAAGTAAGCGAATAGGGTTATCAGCACTGCAGCCTCGGCCAACACCGGCCATGCCGAGCCAATCAAAAAGCCTAGCCACCGCTCCTGTGCGGTAATCCCCCTATCCAGCACTTTCACCAGTGTTCCGCCATGGAGTTGTCCATAGGCCTCGAAGCGTTTGTCCAGCAATTCGCGGCACCAGCGGATGGAAAGTTGCTTCACGCGTTCTTGGCAAAGTCGCGCCAGGCACCAAGCCTGCAAAGGGGTCATTGACGCTTGTAATGCTACCAGGCATATGAAGGCTCCGAGCAAAAGCTGGGAAGACGCCGCTGAAGCGGCCAGGTTGTCAATGATGTCGGCCAAGACTAGGGCCGGTACGACGGTCGCGATTTTCAGGAGTAGCGTCGCACCTAGGGCGGCGAGAATGCCTTTATAGAGATGCATGTCATTGCCCTATGCCTTTGAGCGCGCTCTGCGGCGCGACTGGGATACCTGACCTGATAAGGTGGAATCGTTCGAGTCCGGGTATGAACACCTGGACAACGGTAGCGAAGTTCGGGTGCTCATAAAGAGTGCGATAGAATGCGGCCGTATTTTGTTTTTCCAGATTGATCAGCGTTCGCTTGACTTGTCCGCGCACGCTGAGATCAGTTCGGGGAGGGTGAAAAGCGGGTACCGCGTACCTGGGGCATGGGTGTAGAAGTGCCGAAAGTCGGGTTGAGTGCGCCAGCATTTTTGCGACGGCTTGGTCTTCTTGTTTTTCTTCTGGCCCAGAAAGTTCCGCGCACTGAATTTGCTCCGTCACGGCCCGGTACAGTGCAATGCCGGGATTGATAGAGCTACCGGAACCTACGCTACTGAGTGAACCTTCTTTTTTGCAGCGAGAAACAGCGATGCAAAATGGAACATCGTAGAAATCGTGGGTCAGGTATATTTCCAGTTTATGTATCTGGCGGATCAACTTGCTGTCATGGCCAAATGTTTCTTCCAGAAAAGAACTCGAGGGTTTGTAGAGTTTTGGTGGGGACGTCAGGCCGCAAAGTGACAGATAGTACATGGAGAGTGCGTGGCGTTCGAGAGCTTCATTTATCGCGTGCAGTAAAGCTTCGTTCTCGGTGCAACCAAGTGCTGTGCCAGAATTGGTGGCATATTTGGCGAGGAAGCCCCCTGCAGTTTTCTCTATTTCATCAATGTTTTTGGAGCACGGTGCAACCAATATAGCGGGAATGGTTATTTCGTCGTACGTATTCAGTGCCTGAAAGCTGAGGGAAGGTATTCGGCAATCAGGTGGTATGGACTTGAGCAACCAGTCATCATACGGGGCGATCGATTCCAGGATCTGGTCGCTGTCAATGAGTATTGGAGTAGCCTTGTCAACGAAATAATGCTCTAGACTTTCGGCAAGCGCTCCTAATTCAAAAAGGTCACCTTTCCCTGCTCCGCAAGAGACTTCTTTGTACGCACTCTCGTATAGATGGCATGTCGCGACCAGGCTGTTTATTTTTGAAAGTTTAATTTGTGAGTGCAATCCAAGGCGATCACGCAGATTTTTCAGTCGAATATAGGCTTCTTCTGTGTTTAGCTCGCGTTCGGTAATCATACTTTGCTCCTGAGTAAGGCCAGAAGGGGCTGAGCCCCTTCTGGTTTATCGCTTACAGCAGATTGAGGAAATCAATCTCGGACTCGGTGAACGTATAGTTGGTCATGCGCGGGACCTGTGGAATATGGATTTCAGAACGACGACGTCCCATGGTTGGTACTCCTATGAAGTTGATTTGAGAGCGCCTTTCAGCGCGTCACTGTTGTATCACTTGTTTTTTTCTGGGTTCAAGATCAGCGCCGGGTTTATAGCGGAAAGTTTTCGTAAGAATGGTTACCGGTGCTTGAGGTTTAAGTCCTACATTGTTTCGGAAGATTTAGAAAACCATCTAATAATTAGCAGGTTAGAGTTTGCGTAGGGTTGAGGAAGCAAAACATTCAGTAAAAAATTAAGGGGTTGAGATCACTTAGCAGGGAAAAAGGGGGCGCTCACCATCTGCCGTCGCGGATCTAAAGCCGAGAACGTCGAGGGAAGCGCCATTGTTGTAGATCGGTTAGCCGGCCAATAATCAATTGCGTGCCCTTTCGTGTAGGCCGTTTCTGCAATACCAACCTACCGCCTTTGTGCCATTGCGGTGGTTTTCCGGGCGGCCTGGTCTAGGTCTGTCGTGGGCAAAGCAGCGATCGGGCCTGTAAGCCCGCAGACGATTAATACCGCTATTCGGATTGTTCAAGGCAACCCGCTGCGAGGGCAGATGCCTTTGTAAGGCTTTTTTTGATGTCGCCTGGGCGGGCCCTTTCGCGGGCATGCCCGCTCCCACAGGTTGGTGCAAGTCGCGAAGTTTGTGGTGACTTTGTGGGAGCGGGCGTGCCCGCGAAGAGGCCCGCCCAGGCAGTAGAGAAGTATCCGCTCCATAAACC
>NZ_BLJG01000163.1 GCF_009932375.1 Pseudomonas juntendi | reverse complement strand
CCCGCCGCGTCAGGATAGTTGTCGTGTGAGTTGATTCGATGAGTCTTGGTCGGTGGGCGGAAGTGAGAGCCGTGTGGCGCGTTATTCGATAGAGCATCGGGAGTGGGTGGTGCGGCAGATGATGCCGCCCTTGAACCGGACGGTGCCGGAGCTGGTGGAAGCGACAGGCATTACTGATGCCACCCTGTATGCTTGGCGCAAACAGGCCAGAGCAGCGGGAGCAGTGGTGCCGGGAGATGGACAGCAGGCCGACCAGTGGTCGAGCCAGGACAAGTTTCGGGTGGTGCTGGAAAGCGCCAGCCTCAATGCGGCTGAGCTGGCGGAGTACTGCCGGCGCAAAGGCCTGTATGTCGAGCAGATCAACGCCTGGCGCGAAGCCTGCGAGCAGGCCAACAGCCTGGCTCAGCCGATCAAGACCCGGCGCGAACGCGAAGAGGAAAAGGCCGCGAAGAAGCGCATCAAGCAGCTGGAGCGTGAACTGCGGCGCAAGGATGCGGCGCTGGCAGAAACCGCGGCTCTGCTGGTGTTGCGAAAAAAAGCCGAGGCGCTCTGGGGGAAGGACGAGGACGAATGATCAGCGCCCCGGATCGCCGTGAAACGCTGCAGTTGATCGAGGACGCCGTGGCGGCGGGAGCGCGGCGGGCGCAGGCCTGCGCCGAACTGGGCCTGTCGCTGCGCAGCCTGCAGCGCTGGCAGCACTGCCCGGAGGATCGGCGTCCTTCGGCACAGCGAGCTGAGCCGGCCAACAAGCTGACCCCGCAAGAGCGCCGCCGCGTGCTGGAGGTCGCCAACCAGCCCGAGTTTGCCAGCCTGCCGCCGCAGCAGATCGTGGCGCGGCTGGCCGATCAGGGCACCTGGCTGGCCTCGGAGTCGACCTTTTACCGGTTGCTGAAGGACGCCGAACAGCAGCATCCGCGCGGCCGTAGCCGCCCACCGGTGAAACGAGCGCTGACGACCCATGTGGCCGACGGCCCGAACCAGCTGTGGTGCTGGGACATCACCTGGCTGCCGACCACGGTCAAGGGCCGTTACTTCTACTGGTACATGATCAAGGACGTCTACAGCCGGAAGCTGGTGGCCAACGAGGTGCATGAAAGTGAAAGCGCCGAGCAGGCCGCCCAGCTGCTACGCCAGGCCTGCCTACGTGAACAGCGAGCAGGCCAGCCGCTGGTACTGCACTCGGACAACGGCAGCGCGATGAAGGGCTCGACCATGCTGGCGGCCATGCAGAACCTGGGTGTGATGCCCTCGTTCAGCCGCCCGCGGGTGAGCAATGACAACGCCTATGCCGAGGCCTTGTTCCGCACGGCGAAGTACTGCCCGCTGTGGCCGGAGCGGCCCTTCGACACGCTGGAGCAGGCCAGGAACTGGGTGAACAGCTTCGTGGCCTGGTACAACCATGAACATCGCCACAGCGCCCTGAAGTTCGTGACCCCGGCGCAGCGACATACTGGCCAGGCGGAAGAGTTGCTGCGCAAGCGTATCGAGCTGTACGAGGCGGCGCGTGCACGGCACCCGGAGCGCTGGAGCGGCAACATCAGGAACTGGGTGCTGGCACCAATCGTGTGCCTGAACCCGGAGCGGGAAGCGGTACTGCAGCAAACATCAAAGGCAGCGTGACACGCTCACGCGACAACTACCTTGAAAATCGCCG
>NZ_BLJG01000162.1 GCF_009932375.1 Pseudomonas juntendi | reverse complement strand
ACACGGTTCCTGTGGGAGCGGGCGTGCCCGCGAACACCGGCGCAGCCGGTGCCAGACACCGCGTCGCCGGCTTCGCGGGCACGCCCGCTCCCACAATGAATCGCGCAGGCTTTTCAAATTTTGGAAAGACAGTTGCCCCCACAAGGACTACACAGCACTTGAAGCCTGCGCGATTCCTGCAGGGGCGGGCAAACCCGCGAAGAAGCCAGCGCCGAATTTCGAACAAGCATAAAAAAACCCGCCAGAAGGCGGGTTTTTTGAAAGCTAGGAAGCTAGATCGGCTTAGGCGATCTGAACTTCTTCAGCCTGCATGCCTTTCTGGCCGCGGGTAGCGACGAAAGTAACAGCCTGGCCTTCTTTCAGGGTTTTGAAGCCGTCAGCTTGGATGGCTTTGAAGTGCACGAACAGGTCGTCGCCCGACTGAGGGGTGATGAAGCCGTAGCCTTTCTCATCGTTGAACCACTTAACAACACCGGATTGACGGTTGGACATTTTTCTGTCTCCTTGGACAATTTGATAACGGTCAGGAAACACCCTGACCGGGACTGAGCGCAAAGAGAGCAGAAAATTCAGCGATGGGCCGATCAGGATCGTGCATCAAACTAGAGATTCTCGGTGTCACGTGCAGCACAGTGGCGCCACCTTACCCCACTTTCCGCAACCTGCCAATGGTCTGAATGCGGTTTAGGCAAATTCGGATCGACGGCGGCTGCAAGCCGCGCCCGACGCGGGGTGAGGGATGGAACTTTAACCTGGGCGCCGGGACCGGTAAGATGCGCACCACGTTTTCCACCACGCAACTCTTCAGGACACCCCGCCATGAGCATCAAATCGGACAAGTGGATTCGCCGCATGGCGCAGGAACACGGCATGATCGAGCCGTTCGTCGAGCGCCAGGTGCGCGGCGAGCAGGACAGCCGGGTCATCTCTTTCGGTGTTTCCAGCTACGGCTACGACGTGCGCTGCGCCGACGAATTCAAGGTGTTCACCAACATCAACTCGGCGACCGTCGATCCGAAAAACTTCGACGCTGGCAGCTTCGTCGACATCAAGAGCGACGTGTGCATCATTCCGCCGAACTCGTTCGCCCTGGCGCGCACGGTCGAGTACTTCCGCATTCCGCGCGACGTGCTGACCATCTGCCTGGGCAAGAGCACCTACGCCCGTTGCGGCATCATCGTCAATGTCACCCCGCTGGAACCTGAGTGGGAAGGCCACGTGACCCTGGAATTCTCCAACACCACCACGCTGCCGGCAAAGATCTATGCCAACGAAGGCGTGGCGCAGATGCTGTTCCTGCAGTCTGACGAAGCGTGCGATGTGTCGTACAAGGACCGCGGCGGCAAGTACCAGGGCCAGCGCGGCGTGACCCTGCCGCGGACCTGAGCCGACGAGCGCGGGGAATTACCTGCGCTTTTGCCACTCCAACGAAGTACGCCGATGCTCATGATGTGCATCGGTTTCGTCAGGAGCAGCCAATGAAACTCCATCCCGCAATCAGTGCCAAGCTGGCAGGTCTGCAGCCCAACCACATCGGGTTGTTGCCCTGGTCTTTGCTGGCGCATCCGTTGCCCATGCAGGCCGGGGGCGTGCCCCACCAGCCTGACCCCGATACGCCGCAGCCTGCGCAGCCAGGTGAATCTCCACCCATGGAACCGGGCGAGCCGACCTTGCCTGACGAGCCTCCCCCAGCGCCTGTAGCGTGATGCGCTGCTAAAGCGGCCAGACCCGGCCGGCGCCAGCCAGGTAGACCTGGCTGGTGGGCAGCGGCGCTATTTCCCAGCCGCCGGTGAACTCACCGAATGCGGGCAGCAGGCTCACCTGTTTGTCGATCAGAAAGCACGGCAGGCGCAGGCGTTGCCTGGCCCTGCCACGCAGGATGAAGACCGGGTGCACGTGGCCGGCCAGCACTGGCCGTTCCGGGTGAGCATGCGGTTCGTGCTGCAGGGCGAAAGGGCCCAGCAGCCAGGGTTCATCCAGCACTGTGATGCCCAGCGTTTCGGGGGGATCGCCGGCGTTGTGATCGTGGTTGCCGCGTATCAGCACGATGTGCAGGCCAGGATGGCGGTCGCGCCATGCCTGCAGACGAGCCAGCGTGGCAGGTGCCCGCGCGCTGCGCGCGTGCAGGAAGTCGCCGAGTACGACCAGCTGTTCGCAAGCGTAGTGGGCCAGCAGGTCATCCAGCCGCGCCAGGGTCGCCTCGGTGGTGCCACGCGGCACCGGTTGGTGCAACGCACGATAACTGGCGGCTTTGCCGATATGCACGTCGGCAACCAGCAATGCACGCTGCGCCGGCCAGTAGATGGCCTTGTCCGGGAGCAGCCATAACTCCTGGCCGCAATGTTCGATGGCCTGATGCTGTTGAGTCATTCCTTGTTCGCCGCCTGTTCCAGTTCTGCCACCATTCGCGCAATACGGTCCGCCAGCTTCTCGGTGCTCAACGTCTCGCGCATGCCCTCCACCAGCAAGGCGAACGCCAGCGGCCCCGGCCGCTTCAATGCCCGCAGGTCCAGTTGCAGGCCGGCCATCTTCAACAGTTGGCGGTGCAGGCGATCAATTTCCAGTTCCTCGCTCAGCACCTCGTCACGGGCCTGGCCGAGCAGCAGGTTGCCTGCATCATGTTTGCGAAACACCTCGTAGAACAGACCACTGGATGCTTGAATCTGCCGCATGCTTTTCTGTGCCGCCGGATAGCCGCCAAACACCAGCCCGGCAATCTGGGCAATTTCCCTGAAACGGCGTAGCGCCATTTCACCCGCGTTGAGGCTGGCCAGCACATCCTCCAGCAGTTGCTCGGTGCCCAGCGCCTGCGGTAAGTGCGTCGCCCAGTCCACATGGCCAGGGCTGAGCAGCTCGAAGCCATAGTCATTCACGGCAATCGATACCGACAGGGGTTGCTGGCGGCTCACCCGCCAGGCAATCAGGTTGGCCAGGCCCAGGTTGGCCATGCGCCCGGCGAAGGGGTACAGGAACAGATGCCAGCCCTGGCGCGACTTGAAGGTCTCCGCCAGCAGCGTAGCCGTGGTGGGTAGAGCCGACCATTGGGCTTGCAGTGCCAGCAGCGGGCGCACGGCGCGCATTTCCGGGCCGGTAAACCGTTCGTGGGCGGCAGCGTCGAGCTGTTCGACCAGCGCATCGGCCAGCTCGCTCGACAAGGGCATGCGCCCGCCGTTCCAGCGTGCTATGGCAGCCTTGCGTGCGGTGCTGCGGCGTACGTAGGCGGTCATGTTTTCCACCCGCACCAGTTCCAGTACCCGCCCGGCGAACACCAGCGTATCGCCGGGCCGCAGGCGGGCGATGAAGGCCTCCTCGACACTGCCCAGCGTCTTGCCGCCGCCGCCCTTGCTCCAGTACTTGAGCTGCAGGCTGGCATCGCTGACGATGGTGCCGATGCCCATGCGATGGCGCCGCGCCAGGCGCTCGCTGGCCACTCGATAAACGCCGTCGGCATGGCGCTCGACGCGCTGGTAGTCGGGGTAGGCCGTCAGTGAACTGCCGCCGTGGCAGACAAAGTCCAGGGCCCACTGCCACTGGCTGTCGCGCAAGCCGGCGAACGCCCAGGTGCTGCGCACTTCGGCCAGCAACTGGTCGGCGCGAAAGCCACTGCCCAAGGCCATGCTGACCAGGTGCTGCACCAGTACGTCCATGCACAGCCGGGGGGAGAAACGCGCCTCGATGTGCCCGGCTTCCAGTGCCTGGCGAGCGGCTGCTGCCTCGACCAGCTCCAGGCTGTGGGTAGGTACGAGGGTTATCCGGGAGCGCCGCCCGGGGGCATGGCCCGAGCGGCCGGCCCGTTGCATCAGGCGTGCGATGCCCTTGGCCGAGCCGATTTGCAGCACCCGCTCCACGGGCAGAAAGTCTACCCCCAGGTCCAGGCTGGAGGTGCAGATCACCGCCTTCAGGCTGCCCTGCTTGAGGCTGCGTTCAACCCAGTCGCGGGTTTCCCGGGCCAGTGAGGCATGGTGCAAGGCGATCAGGCCGGCCCAGTCGGGGCGGCTTTCCAGCAGGGCCTGGTACCAGAGCTCGGCTTGGGCCCGGGTATTGGTGAACACCAGGCAACTGGTGCTGGCGTCGACCTCGCGGCTGACCTGGTCGAGCATTTTCAGGCCCATGTGCCCGGCCCAGGGAAACCGTTCTATGGCCCCGGGCAGCAGGGTATCGACCTGCAGTGCTTTGTCTTGCCGGCCTTGCACCAGCAGGCCGCCCTCGGGCAGCAGCACGTCCCGTGCATGCTGCAGGTTGCCCAAGGTGGCAGACAAACCCCAGGTCGGCAGGCCTGGGTGCCAGCGGCGCAGGCGGGCCAAGGCCAGCTGCAGTTGCACGCCGCGTTTGTTACCCAGCAACTCGTGCCATTCGTCGACCACGATCAAGCGCAGCGTGGCGAAATCGGCTTCTGCTTGGGCACGCGTCAGTAGCAGGGTCAAGCTTTCCGGGGTGGTGACCAGCACGCTGGGCAGGCGCCGCGCTTGCCGGGCCCGCTCGGCACTGCTGGTGTCGCCGCTGCGTACGCCGACACTCCACGGCAAACCCAGCTCATCGAGGGGCGCTTGCAGGGCGCGCGCAGTGTCGGCGGCCAGGGCGCGCATTGGCGTGATCCATATCACCTGCAAGGGTGCTGCCTGGCGCCCCTGCGCCTGGGCCTTGAATGCGCGCAGTGCCGCCAGCCACACCGCGTAGGTTTTGCCGGCACCGGTGCTGGCGTGCAGCAGGCCAGACTCGCCGCGCTCTACCGCCGCCCAGACCCGGCGCTGGAACGCGAACGGTTTCCAGCCACGTTTGCTGAACCAGGCGTTGGCGAGGTCGGTGGTGGGCATGGGGCGCAGGGTCCTTCGAAGGTTGTGCTTCTACAGACCACCCGCCGGCGGCAATGGTTTTACCGGATCAATTGCCCAACAGGTAACCGCTCCGGCACACCTGCTCGCCGGCCACATGGGCGATGACCATGCCCGCGGTAGCCATGCGCCGTACGCTGCGGGCGTACAACAGGCCGGCCTGGCTATTGCGCACGGCAGTGACCCGGTCGCTGAGGGGGTCGATGACTTCGGCGATCAGTTGGCCTGCCGCCAGTTGCTGGCCTGGTTTGGCGTGGTACACCAGCAACCCACCCAGGGGTGTCGCCACCGGTTCTACGGCGGCCAGCGGTGTAGCCGGGCGCAGCAGGGCGGGGAGTGCCGGCTTGGCACCCTCGATAATGCCGGCATGGGTGAGGAAGTCGAGAATCGCCCCGCAATCCTTGCTGGCCAGTGCGTGGCTGACGTCGGCCTGCCCGCGCAACTCGACCGTGACCGAGCAACAGCCCAACGGGATAGGGAAGCGTTTGCCGAAGCGCTGCTGCAACTGCCACCAGACCAGGCTGAAGCACTCGTCGAACGACTGCCCGCCCGAATCGGTGGCCAGCAGGCTGGCCTGTGCACCCAGGTAGCGGGCCAGCGGTTCGATCTGCGGCCAGGCGTCAGGTGTTGTGTACAGGTGCTCCACCGCTTCGAAGTCGCAGTGCAGGTCCAGTATCAGGTCGGCATCGCAGGCCAGCCGTTGCAGGATCAGGCGCTGGGCCTGCAGCGGCGTACGCGCCGGGTGCGCGTCCAGCCCGCGGCGCAGGTACTCGCGGATCAGCGCAACGTTGTGGGCAGGGTCCTGGCTGAGGTGCTCTTCGATCTGGTCGCCGATGGTGTCCGACAGGTCGACGAAATTACGGTTGAAATTCTCGCCACTCTGTAGCTCGAAGCGCCCCAGTGGCGCGTCCAGCAGCACCTGCTCCAGGCCAACCGGGTTGGCCACCGGCACCAGAATGATTTCGCGCTGCAGACGGCCTTGTTGTTCCAGTTCTGCCAGGCGGCGCTTGAGGTGCCAGGCGACCAGCATGCCGGGTAGCTCGTCGGCGTGCAGCGATGCCTGGATATAGACTTTGCCACCACCGCGGGGGCCGAAGTGGAAGCTGTGCAGTTGGCGGGTGATGCCCGGAACGGGTGAGAGCAGGTCGTGTGTTGAATGGTGCATGGTGGTCCTGGCTGCGTGGCGAAAACGGTCTGCGACACGGGTCGGCACACAGATAGAAGCACAGTTTTCGGCGTTGTGCCTGCATAGGGTTTGCCGAAACTCGGTGAGGGTGGGCTGCGCGAGCGAGCCCGCCCACACCGCGGCCACCCAGCCAGCAACCTAGGCCAGCAAGGCCTGCAGCGTCGCCAGGTCGTCGGCCTCTTCCACCGGTTTGTCCAGGCGCCAGCGCAGCATGCGCGGGAAGCGCACGGCGATACCGCTCTTGTGCCGGCGGGACAGGGCGATGCCCTCGAAGCCTAGCTCGAACACCAGCGTGGGGGTCACGCTGCGCACCGGACCGAAGGTTTCCACGGTGGTTTTGCGGATGATGCTGTCGACCTTGCGCATCTCCGCGTCGCTGAGCCCTGAGTACGCCTTGGCAAACGGCACCAGTGCCCGCCCAGGCGTGCCGGCCGGCGCGTCCCACACGGCGAAGGTGTAGTCGCTGTACAGGCTGGCCCGGCGGCCATGGCCACGTTGGGCATAAATGAGCACGGCATCGACGCTGAAGGGGTCGATCTTCCACTTCCACCAGGTGCCCATGTCCTTGGTACGGCCCACGCCGTACAAAGCCTCACGCTGCTTGAGCATCAGGCCCTCGACGCCAAGGCTGCGGGATTGCTCACGCTGGCGGGCAAGGTCGGCCCAGTCCGGGCCTTCGAGCAGTGGCGACAGCAGGACCGGGGCAAGCGGGTGTTCTTCCACCAGGCGTTGCAGCTGGGTGCGGCGTTCGTGCTGCGGTCGGCTACGCCAGTCTTCGCCTTGCCACTCCAGCAAGTCGTAGGCTTGCAGCACGACAGGCGCGTCGGCCAGCAGCTTCTTGCCCAAGGTTTTGCGGCCAAGGCGCTGCTGCAGCAGCGCGAATGGCTGCACGGCCAGTTCCGTCGATGACTCGCCCGGCTTCCACACCAGGATTTCGCCATCCAGCACCACCCCATCAGGCAGTGTCTGCGCCAGGCCATGCAGTTCGGGGAAGCGCTCGGTGACCAGCTCTTCGCCGCGTGACCACACCCAAAGCTGGCCCTCGCGCTTGACCACCTGGGCACGGATGCCGTCCCACTTCCATTCGATCTGCCAGTCACTCGGCGGGCCGAGCAAGGCGTCGAACTGCTCGCTGGGCACCTGCAGTGGGTGGGCCAGGAAGAAGGGGTAGGGCTGGCCGCCGCGCTGACTGTGTTCATCGGCGGACTCCTCGGCGATCAGCTTGTGGTAGCTGGCGGCGCTGGGGCGGTGACTGATGTCGGTATACCCAACCAGCCGCTGGGCCACGCGCTTGGCGTCCAGCCCGGCCAGTTGCGCCAGCGCACGGGTGACCAGCAGCTTGGACACGCCCACGCGGAAGCTGCCGGTGATCAGCTTCAGGCACAGCATCAGGCTGGGGCGTTCCAGTTGCGCCCACAGCGCTGGCAAGCGTTCGCGGACCTGCTCGGGCGGCAGGCCCCGCAAAGGCAGCAGATGGTTTTCAACCCAGGCTGCCAAGCCTTCGTCGTTGCCTTCTGCATGCTGCGGCAACAGCAATGAAATGGTTTCGGCCAGGTCACCGACTGCCTGGTAGCTTTCCTCGAACAGCCAGTCCGGCAGGCCGGCCATGGCCGTTGCCAGTTCGCGCAGCAGGCGCGTCGGCACCAACTGCCGAGGGCGCCCACCGGCCAGGAAATACACCGCCCAGGCAGCGTCTTCGGCGGGCGCGGTGGCGAAGTAATCACGCAGCGCTTCGAGCTTGGCATTGCTGGAAGTGGTCGCGTCCAGGCGCAGGTACAACGCAGCGAACGCTTTCATGGCGCAGGCTCGGGCGTGGGTGCATCGTCTTCGTCGCCGTACTCGGTCACGAAGGCACGGGCATCCAGGCCTTGTTCGTTGAGGTAACGCACCAACACATTGACCGAACCGTGGGTCACCATCACCCGTTCGGCGCCGGTCTGGCTGATGGCCCAGAGCAGGCCTGGCCAGTCGGCATGGTCGGAAAGCACAAAGCCCCGATCCACACCGCGGCGCCTGCGCGTGCCGCGCAGCAGCATCCAGCCGCTGGCGAACGCGTCGCTGTAGTCACCGAAGCGGCGCATCCAGCTGCTGCCGCCGGCTGACGGAGGCGCCAGGACCAATGCCCGGCGCAGCATGGGGTCGTTGCGCGCGATATCGCCGGCATAGCGGGTATCGGGCAGATGCACACCGGCTTCACGGTACACCCGGTTGAGCGGTTCGACGGCGCCATGCACCAGGATCGGGCCGATGCTCGCGTCCAGGCCGTGCAGAATCCGCTGGGCTTTGCCGAAGGCGTAGCAGAACAACACGCTGGCCTTGCCCAGCTCGCAATTGGCCCGCCACCAGGCATTGATGCCGGCGAAGATCTCGCTTTGGCTTGGCCAGCGATAGATCGGCAAGCCGAAGGTCGACTCGGTGATGAAGGTGTGGCAGGGCACCGGCTCGAAGGGGGTACAGGTGCCATCAGGCTCGACCTTGTAGTCGCCGGAGGCCACCCAGACTTCGCCCTGGTACTCCAGGCGCACCTGCGCCGAACCCAGCACATGCCCGGCCGGGTGCAGGCTCAGGGTCACGCCATGGTGCTGCAGGCGCTCACCGTAGGGCAAGGTCTGCAAATCGATGTGCTGGCCCAGGCGGCTGCGCAGGATGCCGGCGCCCGGGCTGGCGGTCAGGTAGTGGCCGTTACCGGTGCGGGCGTGGTCGCCGTGGCCATGGGTGATCACGGCGCGGTCCACGGGCCGCCACGGGTCGATGTAGAAATCACCGGGTGGGCAGTACAGGCCTTCGGGGCGGGCGATGACGAGGTCCATGGCGTAGGCGCTGGTTACCGAGAGTACTTGTTAGGAGCTCGGAACCAGCTTGGGAGTTCGAACCATTTCTTCGAGGGAAAGGGTCACAGGCTTCCATGCCTGGGTACGCTACTTGCCCGGCACCAGCGTCAAGCGCTGGTTGCCATACGCTCGCGCGAAGTTCTGCTGTTGCAGCGGCAAGCTCATGAAGCGCCCGTTGAACCAGGCATCCAGCCCATCGCTGTAATGGGCGCTGGCCGGGTTGCCGGACTGGCCACTGCTGGTCAGCACCTGCAGCGGTTCGGCCTGGCCGAAGTCGACGATCATGCGCGCGGAGGCGGGCAGGCGGGTGGTGAAGTCACTGCCCCAGGCGTACGGGGTGAGCGCGAGGGTAGTGAAGTCGCCACCTGCGGCTTGCGGCGCACGGCTGAGCGCATCGCCCAAGCCATGGTAGGCCGG
The DNA here is from genome assembly GCF_009932375.1 of Pseudomonas juntendi. Classification (GTDB taxonomy): domain Bacteria; phylum Pseudomonadota; class Gammaproteobacteria; order Pseudomonadales; family Pseudomonadaceae; genus Aquipseudomonas; species Aquipseudomonas juntendi. The sequence goes on along the minus strand of NZ_BLJG01000162.1, from coordinate 22,732 downwards.
CGCCGGCCAGTGGTACTGGTGCAGCTTGCCCCATTGCCAGGTGCGGCGGTCGGCGCCCAGCTGCGCAGTGCCGGCATCTACGGCTGCCGCCAGGCTGCGGGCCAGAATGGCCGGCTTGTCTTCTTTCTGCGGGGTGTTGCGGTCGTCCCAGAACGGGCTGTCGTCGCGCCCCAGCAGGTGATCGGCCTGTGCCGAGAACGACAACCGCGCGTTGCTTACGAAGGCCTGCCAGGCAGGGCTGGACGCAGGGCCGAGGTCATCGAGGAAGGTCTGCCTGGCGACTTCCTGCAGGAACAGTTCGTACAGCGCGGCGTCTGCCGATACCGGGCTCAGGCGACCGTCGAATGCCTTGAGCCGCGCCAATGCCTCGCGGGCCTTGTCGCGTTGTGCGCCTGGCAGGGCGTCGATTGCCTGCTTCAGCGGCTGGGCCATGCCGGGGGCGTCGAACATCTGCTTGAGCTGATTGGCCATCAGCGTGACCTGGTCGTTCTGCAGGGCCATCAGGCTGCGGCTGTCATGGCGGCCATTGCCAGCCAGCTGGGCCAGGCGCTCGGCACGCTCAGGGTAGTACCAGGTGCTGGACAGCTGCATGCCATAGCCGCGTGGCTGGCTGCGCTGGTTGGCATGGCCGATCCAGCCAGCAGTGGGGTCCTGGTCATACGGGTGCAGCATCGGGTCGGCGTAGCCGTCCCAGTCATAGCGCCCGTCCCAACCAGGGGAGGGCAGCAGGCCCTGGCCTTCGCGGCGGTTGGGGTAGCGCCCGCTGACCTGCCAACCGATGTGCTCGGGCTCGGCGAACACGAAGTTGAGGGCGGCCGCAGTGACCTCGCGGGTGCTGTCGAAGGCGCGCTCGAGGTTGCCGGCGCGGGTCAGGTCGAAGAGCGCATCCAGGCTCCGGTCGCCCTTGAACTGCGGCAAGTTCAGGGCCAGGCCCAGGCTGGCGTTGTCGGGCTGGGCCAGCAGGGTGCCGTGGCGGGTGTCATACATCACTTCGCGCTGTGGCCGCTGGCCGCGCACGAAGAAGGTTTCGCTGCGCGCGCGGGCCGGCACCCACTTGCCATCTGCCAGGTAGCTCAGCTGGCTGCCCTGGCGGCGCAGTTGTTCCAGGAACAGGTCCTGGTTGTCGGCCATGACTGCGCTGCTGCTCCAGGCCAGTTTGCCGTTGTAGCCGGCCAGCACGATCGGCAGGCCCGGCAGCGACAGGCCGGCAACCTGGTACTTGCTGGTGTGGATTTGTACCGGGCTGAGGGCCCAGGCGGCGCGGCTGTCACTGGCCAGCAGGCTTTTGCCGCTGCGGCTGCGTTGCGGGCCCAGGGCCAGGTTGGCCGAGCCAGGGCTACCGAGCAGGTCGAGGTCGGCCAGCTTCTGGCTGGCGGCCGCCAGTGCCGGCAGCCCCGGCAACTGGCTGGCCAGGTTGAGGCCCTTGAGCTTGTCGACTTCGCTTGTGGCCAAGGGCTCGTCCGGTGCACCGGGCAGCAGCCAGGCCAGTTTGTCGCTGCCGACTTTCTGCGCCAGGGTCAGGGCGCTGAGTTCCTCCTGCAGGTTCACCGACTGGCTGAACGCATACAGGCAGAAAAGCAGCGCCGAATCTTCAGGCTTCCAGTATTCGGGGCGATAGCCACTGTTGGCCAAATCCGCTGGCAGCTTGTCGCGGTAGCGGAACAGGTAGGCATTGACCCCGCGTGCGTACACCTCGAAAAAGCGCTTGAGCCGTGGCGATGCGTCGGCATATTGCTGGGCGGCGCTTTGCTTGAGGTTGGCGGCGCGCATCAGGCGGTCGATGTCGAGCGCGTCGCTGCCGGCCAGTTCCGCCAGGCGGCCTTGGGCCAGCAGGCGCATGGCGACCATCTGTTCGATGCGGTCGCCGGCATGCACATAGCCCAGGCTGAAAAGGGCGTCATGGAAACTGCTGCTTTCGATCAGCGGTGCGCCCATGGCATTGCGCCGCACCGAGACGTTCTGTGCCAGGCCCTTGAGCGGCTGCACGCCGCTGGCGGGTGGCACGCTGCCCTGGTAGCCGCCGGTCTGGCAGCCGGCCAGCCCAAGCAGGCCGAGCAGCGTGGCAGCGGTGGTGAACCGCGGGCGGAAGTGAGGAAAGGCGGCGGCGGCCATGGCAAGGGCTCCTGCAGGGCGAGGCGAGTTTGCAAAGGCGCTAAGGTAGTGAGCGCGCAGGCGCCATGCAAGGTCCCAGGTCGGTTTATTTGCCGGTGGCGGGTCAAACCTCGAAGTGCCCTGCCAGGGCGTCGGAAAAATGCGTGCAGTTGATGCGGGCGTAACGCCGGTAATCACGGCTGACAGCGAACGCCGAGCCGGGCATCAGCAGGATCTTGTGCTGCTCCAGCTTGCGCATCAACGGCTGCAGGTCGGGCAGTTGCGGGTGGTAGACCCAGAGGAACATGCCACCCTGCGGCGCGATCTCGAACTGCCAGCCGCGCTCGAGCAGCAAGCGCTGCGTCTGTACTTGCTGGCGGATCAGCCGCTGCTGCACATCTTTCATGTGCCGGGCGTAGGTACCGTCCGACAGGATGGTGTTGACGAAACGCTCGCAAAACGCCGGCACCGCCACGCAGGTCAGCAGCTTCAGGCGGGTCAGCGGCTCGATCAGGTCTTGCGAGCAGGCGATGAAACCTACCCGTAACGACGCCGACAGGCATTTGGAAAAGCTGCCGATGTAGATGACCCGGTCCAGGTTGTCCAGTTCGGCAAACGTCTGGCGCACGGCCGGGCTGAAGTCGCCATACACGTCATCCTCCACCACGAAGAACTCGTGTTCCACGGCCAGGCGCAGCACGCTGAAGGCGTTGTGCGGGCTGATGTTGCTGCCAGTGGGGTTGTGGAAAGTGCTGTTGCAGAAAAACGCCTTGACCTTGTGCCTGGCCAGGTAGCTGCGCATTTCTTCTACGTCTGGCCCGTCCTGGGTTCGGCGGATGCCGACCACCTGGCCGCCGGCCAGTTGTATCAGCTTGATCAGGTTGCCGTTGCCCGGCTCGTCGACGAACACATGGTCACCCGGCTTGATCAGCAACCGGGCGACCAGGTCCAGGCCCTGGGTGGCGCCAAGCGTGGTCAGCAACTGGTTGGGGCGAACCTCAACCCGGGTCAGGCGTTTCATGTGCACACACAGCTGTTTGCGCATGGGCAGGTAGCCCTGGATATCGCCGTACTCGGCCAGGGAGCTTTGCTCCAGCCGTGCCGTGCGCCGAATCGCCTTGGCCAGCAGCTCGGTGTCGCGCCACGCCGGGGGCAGCCAGCCGCTGCCAAGTTTGGTGTAGTGCTGGCCGCCCTGCAGCAGCCGGAACAGCGGGTCGCCGGCCATGCACTCGGGTTCGTGGATCACGTTCGCCTGCCGGCTGCGGTTGGCGACGAAGTAGCCGCGCCCTGGCGAGGCGGTCAGTACCCCTTCGCTGACCAGCTGGGCATAGGTCGAGACCACATCGTGGTAACTGAAATCGACCGCCGCCGTGAGCTTGCGAATGGAGGGCATGCGCTGCCCAGGCAACCATTCCCCTGCATCCAGGCGTTGCTTGAGCAATTGATGAAGGCTGCAGGTGCTCATGGCAGGTTCCCAACCGTTAGAAAAAAAAGCCTAACAGTTAACGGAAATGCTTGTCGACTGTTCGTTTGCACATGGCCATTACCTGCCACTATTCCCTCGTCGGAACTTTCGGCTGCCAGCCCTGGCAGCCCGTTTAACGTCTGTAAACACCAGATAACTGGATATCGAGCCGTGCACCCTATGGACATGCAATCAGCCGTCATTGCCAGGCTTCCTGTGCCTGAAGAACTGGAGTCATTCAACGTTGTAAAAAACCTTGTGACCTCGGCGTTACTGGAGTGCTGTTCAATTGAAGAATTCGAAGCGCTGAAACAAACCGATGTTATTGAACGGGTGGCGGAACAGGCCCATGACGACTTGTTGGCATTCGCCAGCAAAGACCCTGCCGCCGGCCGCGACCTGGTATTCATTGCCAGAACTTATACGTCCTATTCGGCGGTTTTGCATTATCGGCTTGCACACTGGGTGTACCGCCATGGCGCTTCGGTATATGGCGCCGGTGGGCAGTGCCTGGCCGCCATGATCTCGCGCCGCGGCAAGATGCTGTCGGGCGCAGAGATCCACTTCCGCAGCCGTATTGGCGCGCGCTTCATCATCGACCACGGCATGGGCACCGTCATTGGTGAAACCGCGACCATCGGTGACGACTGCTACGTGCTCGGCGGCGTCACCCTGGGGGCCCGCGGCATCAGCGGCAACCCTTCCAGCCCCCGCCACCCGACACTGGGCGACCGGGTTCAGGTCGGCGCGTTCGCCAGCGTGCTCGGGGCTATCCACATTGGTGACGGCGCCTTCATCGGGCCGGGCTGCATCGTTACCAAAGACATCCCTGCCGCCGCCCGGGTGCAGGTCAAAACATCATTGCAGGTGGTACTCGAGTCATGAATGCTCTGAATTACGAAGTTCTGCGCAATACCGAAAAACTGTATTACAAGGATCAATACCTGGCCGCTGCCAATACGCAAGTAACGCGTGTGCACAGCGACGGTATCGAGTTGCAAAGTACCGTGGCTTATCCGGAAGGCGGTGGCCAGGAAGCTGATTATGGAATTATTGAACTTCCGATCGGCAAGGTGCGTTTTGTCTGGGTCAAGAAACTCTATGGCAGCCCTATTCGCCTGGAAGGTTTCAAAGGCGGGAAACTGGGCGGCATCATCATTCACACCGTGCACCCGGACGACTTGCACTTGCTCGATGAAGTGACTGTCGATATGCCCGCCCGTGTGAGCATCGATATTCAACGGCGCGAGCGGCTAACACTCTCTCACAGTGCCAGCCACTTCCTGTATGCCGCTGCCATCGGCCTGCGTGAGGAACTGAAGCAGTGGACCATCGGCTGCCATATCAAGGAGGACACGGCTCGGTTCGACTTTCTGGTCGAGGATGCCTTCACCGCTGAGGAGGTGATCGAGATAGAACGGCGCGCCAACGAACTGATCGGTGGCGACGCGCCCATCGAGCATTACGCCGTCCAGGGGCTGGAAGACGCACGCTTGTGGACCTACAACGGCATCGAGATTCCGTGTGGTGGCACCCACCTCGATTCGCCAAGGCGCATAGGGCGCCTGAGCGTGAAGCGCAAACGGCTGGGCAAAGGCAAGGAACGCCTGATCTGCGTGTTCCCCGATGCCGAAATCGACCTTGGCGCCTACCACGAGCATGCCTTATGAACACTACCCTGCCGCGGCGCACCTACCTGTACTTCACCGCCCAGTCGATCAACCTGACCACCGCCGTGATGTCGGTGACCATGGCGGCCATCGTTGGCGCCGCACTGGCCCCCGACGCCGCATGGTCGACGGTGCCGTATGGGTTCCAGTTCCTGTGCCTGATGCTGGCAACCTACCCGGTTTCCAGGTTGATGAGCCGTATCGGCCGCAAGAAGGCCTTCATGCTGGGGGCCATTCCGCTGGCGGTGTCTGGTGTCAGCGGCTTTCTGGCGGTGGAGCACCAGCATTTTGCCACGCTGGTACTCAGCCACTCGGCGCTGGGTGTCTACATCGCCTTCGCCAACTTCAACCGTTTTGCCGCCACCGACAACCTTTCCCAAGCCCTCAAGCCAAAAGCCCTGTCGCTGGTCGTGGCCGGGGGCGTGATTGCCGCCGTGGTGGGCCCGACGCTCACCGAGTGGCTGCGCGACGTGGGTGGCTACCCACTGTTCTCGCTGTGTTATGCCGCGTTCATCGGCCTGGCGCTGTTGTCGTTGCTGATTGCAGTGTGCCTGCCCAACGACACCGGCCTGGCCGCTGCAACCGGCAGCGCTGCCACGTCGGCCAGCAGCCGCAGCGAGCCTTTGAGCCCCAGCGTGTTGGTGGCAATGGCGGTCGCGGCGCTGGGCTACGGCATCATGAACCTGTTGATGATCCAGGCCTCGATGCACATGAAGCATATGCACGAAGACTTTACCGACGTGCGCCTGGCCATCCAGTGGCACGTGATCGCCATGTTCGCCCCGTCATTCTTCACCGGGGCGATCATCCAGCGCCTGGGCATCCGGACTACCATCTGCGCGGGCCTGGCCCTGTTGATCGGCTGCTCGGCGCTGAATATCTGGTCGCACAGCTACAGCATGATGACCGTGGCGCTGATCGCCCTGGGGCTGGGCTGGAACCTGACCTACGTCGGCGGCGGAGCCTTGTTGGCGCAGTCGCTGCAAAACAGCCCGGCAGCGATGCAGATGCAGGGCAAGAACGATCTGGGCATTGCCATCTGCGCCACCATCGGTGCGTTCAGCCCCGCGCTGCTGTTGAGCACCGTGGGCTGGGACGGCACCAACGCCATCTGCATGGCCCTGTGCATCGGCCTGCTGATCGCCACCGTTGGCCTGTTGCAGAACAAGGCCTGCCTGCAGACTTCCATGGAAGGGAGCCGAAAATGAGCGAACTCATCAACGTCAGCGAGCGCATCTACACCAAGCTGGAAATGAACAACCCCGGTGGCAGCCACAAGTACCGCGCCGCCCGGCGCATCGTTGAGCACGCCGTGCGCAATGGCGACATCATCCCAGGGGTGACCACGGTCATCGAAAAAACCGGCGGCAGTTTTGGCTTCGGCTTGCTGGCGGCATGCCACGCGTATCAGGTGGCCGTCGAGCTGGCGGTTGGGCTGAGTTTCAGCCAGACCAAGCGGGACTTGCTGGAATGCTTCGGCGCCCGGCTGATTGGCAAGGAAATGCTGATGGCCGGTGCCACGCCCAAGGACGTGGTGATGCACCACCTGGAAAACCAGGCCGCGCTGGGCAAGTCATACTTCTATACCGACCAGTTCAACAACCCGGTGGGTATCGAAGCGCACCGCTACCAGACAGCCAGTGAACTGGCGCTGCAACTGACCAACGCGGGCGCCGGCAAGGACATCCTGTTCGTTGGCTGCGCGGGCACGGGCGCCAGTTTCACGGGCATTACCCTGGGGCTGAAGGATCACGGTTTCGAGGTGTCGACAGTGCTGGTCGACCCCAACGGCTGTGACTCCAAGGCTGGCGTATTCACCGATCACCGCTTCGAAGGCATGGCGGTAGGCGTCAGCCCGCCATTTCTGGACTGGTCGCTGGTGGACGAACGGGCGCAGGTGCAGCATGCCGAAATGTTGGCAGCGCAACGTTGGTTCTACATGCAGAGCGGGGTCTTCGTCGGTAACACTGCCGCCGCCTGCCTGGCGGTTGCCCAGCGCATGGCCCAACAGCCGCGCTATGCGGGGACCACCTTGGTGACCATCGCCTATGACGCCGGCCTGTGGTACCAGGACTTGCTGGGGGCGAACCGGCGCAAGGCCGCGTAGCGCCAGGCACGGCGGGTAGTGCTGGACCGGGGGCATGGTGCGCGAAGCAGGCGCGGCGGGCCATGCCCCCACAGACGCGCTAGATCAGGCGCCGTGGCACTTCTTGAATTTTTTCTCGCTGCCGCACGGGCACGGGTCGTTACGGCCAACGTCCTTCAGGGCGTTGCGTACCGGCTCCTGATGGCCGTGGTTGCAGTGTGGGCCGTGGACATGGCCGTGGTCGTGGTGATGGTCATGGTCGTGGTTGCAGTCAGGGCCATGAACGTGGGGTTGCTGGGACATTGAAGGGTTACTCCGGGATGTGATCGCCGGGGATTATCTCACCACTGCGCGATAAGTGCAGGTCCCGGTGAATCAGCAGGCCAGTGGCCAGGTCGCCCTGCAGGGTGTAATGCAGTGGCTGCCCACTTTTCAGCAGCTTGGCCAGTGGCTTGAGTTGCCGCCAGAGGTTGGTGCGTGCGGTGATCTTGAAGGTCCGCCGGTCGTGGCCGCCTACGCTGCGCCACAGGCTGGTTTCATCCTGCACCAGCAGCAGGTCATTGAGCCGCACGGCATAGGCCAGACTGCGGATGAACAAACGGCTGTCGTTGGGGTTGATGACCTCCAGGTGCAGTACGAATTCCTGCTGCAGCAACCTGGCCTTGACCGTTTCGACCTCGACCAGGTGCACTTCAGGCGGGCGCCAGTCGTCTGCGCTCCAACTGGCGCAGCCCGTCAGCAATGCCAGCAGCGAACCGAGCAGCAGCAGACGGGCGCGTTCGATCATGCTTGGTTACCCATGTAACTGGCGCAGCATTTCTTGAACTTCTGCCCGCTGGCGCATGGGCAGGGGTCATTGCGCCCGGCCTTCAACGCGACCGTGGGGTCTATGAAGTACCAGCGCCCGGCGTGCTGGACGAATGCCGAGCGCTCGCGGTGCTGGTGGTCGCCGTGCGGGTCGTGCCAGCGTGCGGTGAACGTGACAAAGGCATGCTCGGGCTGGCCGCCTAGCACCTGCGCGCTCTCCACTTCCAGCCCCAGCCAGGTGCTCTGGGCGCTCCAGGCGGCCATGCCGGCGCGGTCCAGCTGGGCCTGTTGGGCTGGCAGGGTGGTGGCGACCAGGTAGTCGACCAGGCCCAGCACGTAGGCACTGTAGCGTGAGCGCATCAGCGTCTGGGCATCGGGTGCGGGGGTACCGGCATGGTAATGCCCACAGCAGGCATCAAGCAGGTTGCCACTGCCACAAGGGCAGACCGAGACACTCATCATCACCACCAGTACTTGCCAAAGTTTTCCGGGTTGGCCCAGAACCTGGCGTTGAGCCAGTCCGGGACCTGCTTGTAATCATGCAGATCATAGGTGAACAGGCTCAACACCTGCTCATCGCGGCAGAATTTCTCGCTGGCTGACAATGCCAGGGCGAAAAAGTCGGTGTCCTGCCAGCTGCACGCCGCCAGGTCGGCCAGCACGGCAACCCGGCTGGCATTGAGGTTGCGAATGCCGCCCAGCAACTCCAGGCCGGTTCGCTTGGGCAGGTGTTCCAGGCAGTCCACCAGCAACGCCAGGTCGAAACGCTGGGCTGCCAGTTCGGCAGGCAGTGGCCCTGGCGCAGTGGTAGTGATGGTCACCTGCGGGTGCGCTTGGGCAAAGGCGTCCAGCGCCGGGAAGCGGGTGCCCACCAACAGCAGGCGTTGCGGGGTGAAGCGTTCCAGCAGGGCCGCCAGGGCCTGCTGCGGGGTACGTTGGGAAAAACCTGCGGTCATTGCCAATCCTCGTTCAAGTCGTCCAAGACTAGCCGGCTGCAGCGTGCGGGCATAGAGGCATGTGATCGCGTCGTGGCTAATTGCTGGCAGCATTGGAATGCGCGGTCTTTACTCCCAGAGATCGGCCTTATGCCGATTCCCCCTAGGAGAAGCAATGAAATGAGCATAGTACGCACAGCGTTACCCCTGGTACTGCTCACCAGTGTGTTGACTGGTTGTGCAGGTTTGCAAAAAACCGACTGGCCTAAATGTGCCGCCGTCGGGGGTGTCGGTGGCGCCGCGCTGGGCGCTATCGAAAGTTCCAGCTGGGCTGGCTGGGGCGCGTTGCTGGGCGGTGGCCTGGCGGCAGGTTATTGCTGGGCCCATGGTGATGGCGACGAAGATGGCGATGGCGTGCCGGACAGCCGCGACAAGTGCCCGGGCACCCCACGGGGTGTGCAGGTCGATGCCAACGGTTGCCCGCCAGCCGCGCCGGCGGTGGTCGAGGAAGTGGTGGTGGTGGAGAAGGAAGAAGTCATCGTCATTCGTGATGTGCACTTCGAATTCGACTCTGCACGCCTGACTGCCACTGACAAGGAGCGCCTCAACACGATTGCCACGCGGCTGAAACAGGAAGCGCCCTCTGCCCGCCTGAGTGTCAGTGGCCATACCGACAGCGTCGGCTCGGACAGCTACAACCAGAAACTGTCCGAGCGCCGTGCCCACTCGGTGACCGACTATTTGGTGCAGAGCGGTGTACCGCGCAGCAGCTTCGTGTCGGTGGTGGGGGCCGGTGAAACCCAGCCGGTGGCCGACAATGCCACGGCCGAAGGGCGTGCCATGAACCGCCGTACCGAGATCAAGATCCAGCGCTAGCTCGGCGTGCGCCCGTGCCTTGCGCAGTGGCACGGGCGCTTTCTCAGCGCCGCCGACAATGAAACCGAGGAAAGGCGCGCGCGCAACCGACGGGTGGAACTGCACCTCAGCTGACGGGTGCTGGCGCCTGCCTCGGCATTGCAGTTAATGTGGAGCGCACGGCCGGCGCGAACGGGCCGGCACGCCATAACAACAATCAATGGGGGCGGGGTATGAAGTTCATCCTGGGCCTGGGCAAGGTCCTGACAGTCGCATTCTGGGGCGTGGTGTTGTTCAACCAGTTGCTGCCCCAGCCGTTGCCTTTCAATCTGCTGATCAATGCCCTAGGCATCGTTCTGCTCAGCCTGCATCTGCTGGAAATTCTGTTCTTCAATGGCAGCTTGCGCGGGCGCAGCCACCGTTGGTTCGATCGCCTGCAAATTCTGTTGACGGGGATATTCCACGTCATGTCCATTCCCCGTGCGCAGGAGGCGCTGCGAAATGCGTAATCTGATACTGCTTGCCCTGTTGGCTGCCCCCTTTGCCCACGCCGAAAGCCTGGAGGTTGCTGCCAATTCCATGCTGCGCCTGCCGAGCAAGTCGGCCAGCGTACACCTTGAGCATTTGCGTGTTGCCGATGCTGCCACCCTGATGCTGCCTGCGTCGCTGGCGCAATTGAAGGTCGACCAGTTGGAGCTGGGGCGTGATGCGCGGATTGTCGTGGCCCCTGGCGAGCAGCCGTTGCTGATCGACGTGCGTAGCGCGCGCCTGGGCGAGGGCAGCGAGTTGAGTGCCACCGGCGCTGCGGGCAGCTACCAGCGGGCAGCCCGCCCCGGGCGTAGCCTGGACCTGGTACTGGCGGAGCTGGATGCCCAGCAGCTGGTCATCGACGCACGGGGCGGCACCGGTGCACCGGGCTACGCTGGGCTCGACGGCGGCAATGGGCAGGCCGGCGGCTGCACCTGGGGCCAGGCCAGCCGCGGGGCCAATGGCGATGATGGCGGCAACGGTCATGATGGTGCAGCAGGTGGGCGCATACGCCTGAGCTTGCCGCAAGGCTTTGCCCAGGAGCACATCGTCGTGCGCCTCGATGGCGGGGCGCCGGGCAAACCCGGTGAGCCTGGCAAGGCCGGCAAAGGTGGGGCGAGCAAGGGTTGCCTGGTGTACCGCACCGATGCCGGTGCCAATGGCCGACCGGGGCAGCCTGGCCAGCCGGGCTTGGCGGGGGCGGCGGGCGAGCTGATCCTGCAGCGCCTCTGAACCATGTGCAGGGGCCTGGGTGCGGCGTTGTCGCCATGGGCCCCACCCACCGGCCGCGCAGGCAGCCCGCCAGGCGAAGGGCTGCCTGTGATCAGATCACCAGCCGCGAACTGGCCACCGCGACCACGGCCAGCCCCAGCAACAGGTTGATGCCCACCATTCGCCGAATGCGGGCCAGCACCGCCGCACCCGTGGGCCAGTCCTGCGCCAGTACCGCCGCTTTCAACTCTGGCAACAGCAAGGCCTGGATGCGCATGAACAAGGCGAACATGGCGATCCCGCCGCCGATCATCACGTGAACGTACTTCGGCGCAGTCTCGAACCCGCTGAAGCGCAGGTGCAACATGCCGATACCACTAATCGCCAAGATCGCCACCGCCAGCCAGACCCAGACGAAGAAGCGTCGGAAAACTTCCACCCACAAGCGCAGGCGCGCAGGCCCCTCAAGGGCTGTAACCGTGGCGGGGCGCAGCACCAGCCAGGCGAAGAACATGCCGCCAACCCATACCAGGGCGGCCAGAACATGCAGTGTGTAGGGCAGGGTAAAGGCGAGCATCCGGATCTCCATGCGGCACAATAGGCAATAGCGGGGTATGATAGCCGCCCCATGCGAAACACTGAAAATATATCCAGCCCTACGGGCGCCTGCAGACCATGATCAGCAACGAACTCAAAGCCACCATCCAGGGCGCCTATACGCGTTTTCTCGAAGCCAAGAGCCTCAAGCCGCGCTATGGCCAACGCCTGATGATCGCCGAAGTGGCCAAGGTGCTTGGCGACATTCCCTGCGACGATGAAGGCCGCCGTGCCGGCGAGCCTGCCGTGGTGGCGGTGGAGGCGGGCACCGGTACCGGTAAGACGGTCGCCTATGCGTTGGCCGCGATCCCGGCCGCCAAGGCCGCCGGCAAACGCCTGGTGATCGCCACCGCGACCGTGGCCCTGCAGGAGCAGATCGTCATCAAGGACCTGCCCGACCTGATGCGCAGCAGCGGGCTGAACTTCAGCTTCGCCCTGGCCAAGGGCCGTGGCCGCTATCTGTGCCTGTCGAAACTCGACATCCTGCTGCAGGAAGGCCATGCCCAGTCGGCCACTGCCCAGCTGTTCGAAGAAGAAGGCTTCCACATCGAAGTCGATGAGCGCAGCCAGAAGCTGTTCAACAGCATGATCGAAAAGCTTGCCGGCAACCGCTGGGATGGTGACCGTGACAGCTGGCCCGAGGCCCTGGAGGACCAGGACTGGGCCCGGCTGACCACCGACCACAGCCAGTGCACCGGTCGCCACTGCCCGAACTTCCAGCAGTGCGTGTTCTACAAGGCCCGTGAGGGGATGGGCAAGGTCGACGTGATCGTCACCAACCACGACATGGTACTGGCCGACCTGGCCCTGGGCGGCGGCGCGGTATTGCCCGATCCGCGCGATACCCTGTATGTATTCGACGAAGGCCACCACCTGCCAGACAAGGCCATCGGCCATTTCGCCCATTACTCGCGGCTTCGCTCCACCGCCGATTGGCTGGAGCAGACCGCCAAGAACCTGACCAAACTGCTGGCCCAGCACCCGCTGCCGGGGGACCTGGGCAAATACATCGAGCAGGTGCCGGAGCTGGCGCGGGAAGTCCGCACCCAACAGCAGTTCATGTTCACCCTGTGCGAACAGGTAGCCGACTTCCGCCCGAGCGAGGACACCGAAGGCCGCGAACGGCCGCGTTACCGCTTCGAGGGTGGTGTGGTACCGGAGCAGATCCGTGAGGTCGGCATCGAGCTGAAAAAGGGCTTTGCCCGGCTCAACGATCTCTTCACGCGGCTGGCCGACCTGCTCAAGGAGGGCATGGACGGCGAGGTCAGCATCGGTATCGCCAGCCACCAGGCCGAAGAGTGGTACCCACTGTTCGGCAGCCTCGTCACCCGTGCCCAGGGCAACTGGGAGCTGTGGACGGCCTTTACCGCCGAAGACCCGGAAGACAGCCCGCCGATGGCGCGCTGGCTCACCCTGGCTGAAAGCGGGGCGTTGTTCGATATCGAAGTCAACGCCAGCCCCATCCTCGCTGCCGAAATGTTGCGCCGCAGCCTGTGGAGCGTGGCCCATGGCGCGCTGGTGACCTCGGCCACACTGACCGCGCTGGGCAAGTTCGACCGCTTCCGCATGCGCTCGGGGTTACCGCGCGATGCCGTCACCTGCGTGGTGCCCAGCCCGTTCGTGCATGGCGATGCCGGCCTGCTGCGGGTGCCCGACCTGCAAGCCGACCCGCGCGACGCTACCGCGCATACGGCGGCGATCATCCGCGAGCTGCCGGGTATCGTCGAAGGGGCCCGGGGTGCGCTGGTGCTGTTCTCGTCACGCAAGCAAATGCAGGATGTGTTCGACGGCCTGGACCGGGACTGGCGCAAACTGGTGCTGATCCAGGGCAACCTGTCCAAGCAGGAAACCCTCAACAAGCACAAGGCCCGGGTCGACGACGGCCAGCACAGCGTGCTGTTCGGCCTGGCCAGCTTTGCCGAAGGGGTCGACTTGCCGGGGGCCTATTGCGAGCACGTGGTCATCGCCAAGATTCCGTTCTCGGTGCCCGACGACCCGGTCGAAGCTGCCCTGGCCGAATGGATCGAGGCCCGCGGCGGCAACCCGTTCATGGAAATCGCCGTGCCCGACGCCTCGCTCAAGCTGATCCAGGCTTGCGGTCGGTTGCTGCGTACCGAACAGGACCGCGGCATCATCACCTTGCTTGACCGGCGCCTGGTCACCCAGCGCTATGGCAAGGCTATTCTCAATGCGCTGCCGCCGTTCCGGCGGGAGATTTCCTGATCGCCGGAGCACTTGCTTCGGCGCGCTGTCCATTACTCAGTCCTGGGCCATGACGGCCCTGAAGGAGAGCCCCAGCCTTATGGTCCGCCGTACCCTGCCCGCTGTTTTCGCCCTGTTGTTCAGCTCGTCCGTATGGGCCGGGCAGCAGACGCTGTTCAGCTTCGTGCGCCCGGCCTCGGTGGTCAACGTGGCGACCGCGGATGCCGGTATGCCGCAGTACAACGCAGAGCAGACGGCCGAAGGCGAGGTGCTGCGGCGTGTGGTGTTCAACCCGGCGCAGCGGCCGACCTTGCGCCTGAGCCCGCAGAGTGGTGTGTGGGACTGGTCCAGCGGCAAGTTTCTTACCTTGCGCCTGCAAAGTGCCATGGACTGGGCGCTGACCGTGGATGTCACGGTGCAAGGCAGCGATGGGCGCACCCTGACCAGCCGTATCGATTTGCCGGCCGGCCCGGCGCAAACCGTGATGGTGCCGCTGACCGCCAGCTCGCCGTTGAGCCAGGGCATGCGCGCAGGCCCCCCCATGCCCTGGCTGCACGGCGGCCAGCGGCTGCTGCTGACCAGCAGCGCCGGCGCTGTAGACCTCAAGCAGGTGGCTTCGGTCAGCTTGAGTATTCCCGGCCCCAAGGTCGCCCAGAACCTGTTGATCGAACGGGTGGGCATTCAGGATGACGACCAGGCCTACCAGGCGGCGTACCGTGAACTGATCGATGCCTATGGGCAGTCCACACGGGGCAGCTGGCCGGAAAAGGTGGCCAACGACGAACAGCTCAAGGCAGCCGCCAACCGTGAACAGCAGCAACTCAAGGCTTGGCTGGCCGAGCGCGGCAAGCAGCAGTTGGATGCCTATGGCGGCCTGCTGGCGGGGCCGGCCTTTGCTGCCGAGGGTTTTTTCCGTACCGAAAAGCGTGATGGCCGCTGGTACCTGATTACCCCTGATGGCCACCCCTTCTATTCGCTGGGTGTCAATGCCGTGGCAGCCGACGGCGGGCGTACCTACACCGCCGGGCGTGAGGCCATGTTCAAGGCACTGCCGGGAGAGGGCGACGCCCTGGCAGCGTTCTACGGTGAAGGCAACAACGACGACGGCAATGCGTCCTCGCAGGGGCGCAATTTCAAGAAAGGGCGCTGGTTCGACTTCTATGCAGCCAACCTGCAGCGGGCCTATGGCAAGCCCTGCCTGCCGGCGGCGGCAGGGCAGCCGGCCGCTTGCCCACCGCTGGTAGTGGACACTGGCCGTTGGCAGGCGCATGCGCTCGACCGTTTGCAGGCATGGGGTTTCAACACGCTGGGCAACTGGAGCGAGCCTGCCCTCGGCCAGGCCAGGCGCATGCCCTATACCCTGCCGCTGTCGATCGTTGGCGATTACGCCAGCATCAGCACCGGCATGGACTGGTGGGGGCGCATGCCCGACCCGTTCGACCCGCGCTTTGCCATGGCCACCGAACGCGCCGTGGCCATTGCTGCCCGTGATCACCGTGACGATCCCTGGCTGATCGGCTATTTTGCCGATAACGAGCTGGCCTGGGCCGCACCGGGTAGCGAGCCCAAGGCCCGTTATGGCCTGGCCTACGGCACATTGCGCCTGACCACCGACGTGCCTGCCAAGCGCGCCTTCCTCAAGCAGTTGCGTGACAAGTACCGCAACCAGGAGGGGTTGTCCAAGGCCTGGGGCATCGAGCTGAACGCCTGGGAACTGATGGAGGATCCAGGCTTCGAGGCACCGTTGCCCAGCCCGGAGCACCCGGAAATCGAGCGGGACTACCAGCACTTCCAGCAGGTGTTCGCCGAAACCTACTTCAAGACCATTTCCGATGCCTTGAAATGGCATGCACCCAACCACCTGTTGCTGGGGGGCCGTTATGCCGTGAGTACGCCAGAGGCGGTCAACGCCTGCGCCGAGTTCTGCGATGTACTCAGTTTCAACTTTTATACGCTCAAGCCGCAGGACGGCTACGATTTCGCCCGCCTGGCCGAGCTGGACAAGCCGGTGCTGGTGTCTGAATTCCAGTTCGGTTCGCGTGATCGCGGCCCGTTCTGGCCGGGGCCACTGGAGCTGGCGCGAGAAGAAGACCGCGGCCCGGCCTATGCCAATTTCCTCACTGCCGCCTTGCAACAACCCATGATCGTGGGCGCGCACTGGTTCCAGTACCTTGACCAGCCGGCCAGCGGTCGCCTGCTCGATGGCGAAAACGGCCACTTGGGGCTGGTGGCGATCACCGATGTGCCGTACCCCGGTTTTGTCGATGCCGTGCGCAAGGCCAACGCCCAGGCCATGGCGCAGCTGCGCACCGGCCTGGAGAGGAAACCGGCGCCATGATTACAGGTGGGTTCGGTGCGCTGGGCATCGCGACCGCCGGGCTCAAGCCAGTTTGCAAACCGCCCAACTACTGAAACAATGCAGACCTTTTTGACTATCGTCACACGGAGAGCAGCGGGTGCAGATCCAGGGTCACTATGAGCTGAAGTTCGAAGCCGTGCGCGAGGCTTTTGCCGCGCTGTTCGATGATCCCCAGGAGCGTGGCGCCGCGCTGTGCATCCAGGTGGGGGGCGAAACCGTGGTCGACCTGTGGGCCGGCAGTGCGGACAAGGACGGCCAGCAGGCGTGGCACAGCGATACCATCGCCAACCTGTTTTCCTGCACCAAGACCTTCACCGCGGTGACCGCACTGCAGCTGGTCGGCGAGGGTAAGCTGGCACTCGATGCACCGGTGGCCAACTACTGGCCCGAGTTTGCCCAGGCCGGTAAGCAAGCGATCACCCTGCGCCAACTGCTCAGCCACCGTGCGGGTTTGCCCGCCCTACGCGCGTTGCTGCCGGCCGAAGCCTTGTATGACTGGCAGGTCATGGTCGATGCCCTGGCGGCCGAAACGCCGTGGTGGGCGCCTGGCACGGAACACGGGTATGCCGCCATCACCTACGGCTGGCTGATCGGCGAACTGATTCGCCGGGCCGACGGTCGGGCCCCGGGTGACTCGATCGTGGCGCGTACCGCTCGCCCGCTAGGGCTGGATTTTCATGTTGGCCTGGCCGACGAAGCGTTTCACCGCGTGGCGCATATTGCCCGCGGCAAAGGCAACCCCGGCGACGCCGCGGCGCAGCGCTTGCTGCAGGTGACCCTGCGCGAGCCCGAGGCCTTGTCCACCCGTGCCTTTACCAACCCCCCGGCGATCCTGACCAGCACCAACAAGCCGGAATGGCGGCGCATGCAGCAGCCGGCGGCCAACGGCCACGGCAACGCACGCAGCCTGGCGGGGTTTTATGCCGGTTTGCTGGACGGCAGCCTGCTCGAGTCCGAATTGCTCGACGAACTGACCCGCGAACACAGCCTTGGCCAGGACCGCACCTTGCTCACCCAGACCCGCTTCGGTCTGGGCTGCATGCTCGATCAACCGGAGGTGGCCAACGCCACTTTCGGCCTGGGGCCCCGCGCCTTTGGCCACCCTGGGGCCGGGGGTTCTGTGGGGTTCGCCGACCCGGAGCGTGATGTGGCGTTCGGCTTCGTGGTCAATACCCTCGGGCCTTATGTGCTCATGGACCCGCGGGCGCAAAAACTGGTCCGTGTGCTTGCCGGTTGCCTTTGATCGGGTAATGCGGGTATTGCTTCAGCCCTTTGACTATCCTCAATGCCAACGCCTGAAGTGCCTAGGCAAAATATCTTTCTATTTCATGGTGTATCGCTGATGTCTTCACATAAAACCTTAGCACTCGCCCTGTGTCTGACCGCCGTTACCGGTTGCGCCAGCCACTCCCCGGAGGGCTCCAAGGAAGGTGGTTCCAGCTGGTGGCCTTTCGGTTCGGACAAGGTCGCCGAGCAGGAAGTGAAGGCAGCCGTCACAGACAATGTGGCCAAGGCCGATGCCAAGTCGGAAAGGACCAGCCGCTGGTGGTGGCCGTTCGGCGGTGACGACCAGCAAGCCAAGAGCCCTGTGGTGCCTAAAATCGACCAGCAGGCGACCCAGGCCTGGCTGGACGAGTACGAGCCAAAGCTGCGCGAAGCCATCAAGGACAGCAAGCTGGAACTGGAGCGCCGTGACAACGTGTTGGCCGTGACCCTGCCGGTGGACAGCTCGTACAACCCAGACCGCCCGAACATGCTGCTGCCCATGTCGCTTGGCCCGATCACCCGGGTTGCCAAAACGGTTGAAGGCGACCCCAAGACTGCCGTACTGGTATTGGGCCATGCCGACACCAGCGGTGCCGCTGCTGCCAACCAGAAGCTCAGCCTGGAACGCGCCGCTTCGGTTTCGGCCATTTTCCGCCTCAGCGGCCTGCAGCGTGACCGCCTGACCCTGAAGGGTATGGGTTCGGTAATGCCGCGTGCTGCCAATGACAGCCCCGAGGGCCGTGCCCTCAACCGCCGCGTGGAAATGCTGCTGACCCCGCAAAACACCATGGTCGCGCTGCTGGCCAAGTACCAACAGGCTGCTCCGGCACCGGCGCCGGCTGCAATGGTGGCCGTGCAGGATGCCAAGGCGCCTGCCGCCAAGCCGGCCACCAGCAAGCCGGCTGCCAAGCCCGCAGCGAAAAAGCCCGTGGCCAAGGCCAAGGCGCCTGCCAAAACCACGGCCAAGAAAAAAGCCGCGCCAGCCAAGCCTGTCGCCAAGAAAGCTACCACCGACAAGAAAGTAGCTGCCAATAGCCCTGCGAAGACCAACTGATCGTCAAGGAACGCAGCAATGACCCAATCCCTGGCCGATATGCGCCGCGACTACACCCGTGATGGCCTGGCAGAAGCCCAGGCGCCGGGCGAGCCGTTCGCCCTGTTTCACCAGTGGTTCGCCGACGCGGTTAAAACCGAGCAGGCGCCGGTGGAAGCCAACGCCATGACCTTGGCCACGGTGGACGGCGAGGGCCGTCCGCATTGCCGGGTACTGTTGCTCAAGGGGCTCGATGAGCAGGGTTTCACCTTTTTCACCAATTACGACAGTGCCAAAGGCCAGCACCTGCAAGCCAACCCGTTTGCAGCCATGACTTTTTTCTGGCCGGCGCTGGAGCGCCAGGTGCGTATCGAGGGGCGGGTGGTGAAGGTGTCGGCCAAAGAGTCGGACGACTATTACCAGGTACGCCCACTGGGCAGCCGCCTAGGGGCCTGGGCCTCACCGCAGAGCCGGGTGATTGCCGGGCGTGAAGAGCTGGAGGGGCTGGTGAAGGCCACCGAAGCGCGGTTTTCCGATACGCAGCCACATTGCCCGGAACATTGGGGTGGCTATCGCTTGCTGCCTGAGCGGGTCGAGTTCTGGCAGGGGCGGGCGAGCCGTTTGCATGACCGCCTCAACTACCGGCGGGTCGATGGGCAGTGGCTGCGGGAGCGGTTGGCGCCCTGAGATTTTCCAGGGCTTGCCATGCCCTGTCGCGACACCGCGACAGGGCATGGCCTTGCGGCCCATCGCCGGCAAGCCGGGCTCCCACAGGTGGGATCAGGGCATGGTCGGTCTTTCAACGTGACCTTGAATACCCCACCGCCTCCCGTTGCAGCCAGCCTGCCAGTTCCCTGCGCTTCACCTTCGCCAGCCGCGCCTGCTCCAGCCTCTGCAGCATGAACGCGCGTTTGTGCGGATCAGCCCCTGCCAGCGACAACGCCAGGTCGCGGTCCATCCAGCGGCGCATGCGCACGTACAGCCACCCGTGGAAATAAAGCCCCGCAACGGTGGCCACCACGACGATGAAGTAATCCATGGCTATCCTTGGTCTCAATTGAAGCGCCATGGCACAGCCGCGCTGGCTGTACCCCGGCTGAATGAAAACAACTTTATTGCGTTTGTACCGTGACAGCCGTCAATGTGCAGCGTCTAATAAGCACCTGACTTATGGAGATTTTACCCATGCGTAAATCCGCTTTGCTGGTGGCAACCTTTACCACCATGTCGCTGCTGCTAGGGGGTTGTGCCTCGAGCCTGACCGGCGATAGCTACTCCCGTGATGAGGCCCGCCGCGTGCAAACCGTACGGATGGGCACTATCGAATCTCTGCGCCCGGTCAAGATCGAGGGTACCAAGACCCCGATCGGTGGCGGCGCAGGCGCCATTGTCGGTGGTGTGGCGGGCAGCGCCGTCGGCGGTGGCCGTGGCAGCATCGTTGCCGCAGTCATCGGTGCCGTTGCCGGTGGCCTGGCGGGTTCCGCTGCCGAAGAAGGCCTGACCCGTACCCAGGGTGTCGAGATCACTGTGCGTGAAGACGACGGCAGCATGCGTGCCTATGTCCAGGCCGTGCAGGAAAACGAAATCTTCCGTGTGGGCGACCGTGTGCGCATCATGACTGTTGACGGCACCAGCCGCGTTTCGCACTGAGCGTAGCGCAGCCAAACAAAACCCCGACTGGCGACTGCCAGCCGGGGTTTTTTTATGCTTCAGGCTGATGGCCGAGCCGGGGTACGCGAACCACGGCTCGGCTGACCCCCGTCAAAGGCCCAGCATGTCCCGCGCTACCGCTTCGGCAATGCGAATGCCGTCGACCCCTGCCGACAGGATGCCACCGGCATAACCTGCGCCTTCGCCGGCCGGGAACAGCCCCTTGAGGTTCAGGCTCTGATAGTCCTCGCCGCGGGTGATGCGCAGCGGCGACGAGGTCCGTGTTTCGATCCCGGTCAACACCGCATCAGGCAGGTTGTAGCCCTTGATCTGCCGGTCGAATGCCGGCAGTGCCTCGCGGATCGCCTCGATGGCGAACGCCGGTAGGCTTGGTGCCAGATCGCCCAGGGTCACGCCCGGCTTGTAGGATGGTTCGACACTGCCCAGCGCGGTCGACGGCCGCCCCGCAACGAAGTCACCCACCAGCTGTGCCGGCGCCTGGTAATTGCTGCCCCCCATCACGTAGGCATGGGCCTCCAGGCGTTCCTGCAGTTCGATACCGGCCAGCGGGCTGCCTGGGTAGTCGCGTTCGGGGTCGATACCGACGACGATGCCGGAGTTGGCGTTGCGCTCGTTACGCGAGTACTGGCTCATGCCGTTGGTGACTACCCGGCCCGGTTCGCTGGTTGCGGCGACCACGGTGCCGCCCGGGCACATGCAGAAGCTGTATACCGAACGGCCGTTACTGGCGTGGTACACCAGTTTGTAGTCGGCAGCCCCCAGTTTCGGGTGACCGGCGTATTTGCCCAGGCGCGCCTTGTCGATGAGCGTTTGCGGGTGCTCGATGCGAAAGCCCACCGAGAATGGCTTGGCTTCCATGTACACGCCTTTGGCATGCAGCATGCGGAAGGTGTCGCGGGCACTGTGGCCCAGGGCCAGAACCACATGGCGCGAGTGCAGTTGCTCGCCGCTTTCCAGCACCACGCCGGTCAACTGGCCATCTTCGATCAGCAGGTCGGTGACCTTTTCCTGGAAGCGCACTTCGGCCCCGAGGGCGATCATGTCCTGACGCATCTGCTCGACCATGCCGGTCAGGCGGAAGGTGCCGATGTGCGGCTTGTTGATGTACAGGATCTCGTCGGGCGCACCGGCCTTGACGAACTCTTCCAGCACTTTGCGGCCGTGGTGCTGCGGGTCCTTGATCTGGCTGTACAGCTTGCCGTCCGAGAAGGTGCCGGCGCCGCCTTCGCCGAACTGCACATTGGACTCGGGGTTGAGCACGCTCTTGCGCCACAGGCCCCAAGTGTCCTTGGTGCGCTGGCGCACTTCCTTGCCGCGTTCGAGGATGATCGGCTTGAAGCCCATCTGCGCCAGCAGCAGGCCGGCAAAAATGCCGCACGGGCCAAAGCCGACCACGATCGGGCGTTCCTGCAGGCCGGCCGGGGCCTGGCCAACGAACTTGTAGGTCACGTCGGGGGCAGGGCCGATGTTGCGATCATCGGCGAACTTGGCAAGCAGCTCGGCTTCGTTGCTGGCTTGCAGGTCGATGGTGTAGATGAACAGCAGCTCGCTGTTCTTCTTGCGCGCATCGTAGCTGCGCTTGAACAGGTTGAAGCTGAGCAGTTGCTCGTCGCGGATGCCCAGGCGCTGGACGATGGCGTCACGCAGCGCTTCGTCAGGGTGGTCCAGGGGCAGCTTCAGTTCGGTGATTCGTAGCATGGCAGGGTCCAGTATCCCGGCCATGGGCGGCCGGCGGCTTTACACAAACCGCCAAGTATAAGCTGTTAGCCGCCTTGACTGGCAGGATAAAAGCGCCCGGTGATCAGTTGTCGCGTGCGCCGCCGTAGTAGCCGCAGCCTTGCAAGGTCTTGCCGTCGATGCGCAATTCGGCACGCAGGTGGTCAACGGCCCCAGTGGCGCTGTCTACGCAGCGTTGTGGTGCGACCCACAGTTCCACATGCTGACCGTTGGCTTCGCTGGTCAGGGTCAGGCCGCCACCGGGGACTTCTTCTTCAAGGAATGGCAGGGGCAGGGGCGCTTGACCCACGCGGTTGAGCACCATGCCCTTGCCACTGGCCTTGACGTCCCAGCCCGGCTCGTGGCCGCTGGCGCGCAGGGTCAGTTGCCTGAAATTGGGGTCCTCGCAGGCGCGGGTGGACGGTTCCAGGCGGTACAGGCGACGCACTTCCAGCTGGCCGTCGCTATTGGCCTGCTTGCTGCCGGTGAGGCGGCCGCGCACATCGGCGAACAGCTTGTCATCGGCACCTTTGGCCAGGTTGGCGGCTTCTTGCAGGATGCCGGTGGCGCCAGCGTCATTGATCACGAAGGTACGGTTTTCGCTGCAAGGCTTGAACAGCAGCTGGCCACCGGCATCGTGCAGGTCGCCGCTGCATGCGCGTGGTGCCGATGTTCGGGTCGCTGGGGGCGTCAGCCATCAGTTGGCCGCCGGCGAACAGGGGCAGCAGGGCGGTGAGCAG
>NZ_BLJG01000161.1 GCF_009932375.1 Pseudomonas juntendi | reverse complement strand
CGCCGGTGTTCGCGGGCAAGCCCGCTCCCACCACCTCAAACCGCCCCCTGAAATTGAACGCTTGCCTACGGACTTTCCGCTGTCATGGTTGAAAGGCGCCCCCCCAATGCCTTTGACCTGAACCAGCTGAGCAACCCGCTTATCATTCAGCTTTGCCGTTTGCTGACCGATTGCTTGCTCAACCCGCTTGATCTGCGATTTGCAGTGCTTAATGTTGGCCTTCAGAAGTCGGCCACAACGGTGGCTCAGTAAGCCAAGCTCCAGGTCAGGGTATAGGTGCGCCCGCGCCCCTGGTAGTCATACAGGTACGCCGGCCCGTAGGTCGGCGAATAGAACAGCGTCGCGCGCTGCCCCCAGACCGTACTGTACTGCTTGTCCAGCAGGTTCTGGATACCCGCGCTGAAGGTGCCGAAACCGGTGTCCTGGCTGGCCAGCAGGTCGAAGGTGGTGTAGCCGTCGATCTCATGGTCGGCATCGTCTTTCAGGCTGAATGCATGGTTGGCCTGCAACCGCGCGCTGCGCCCGTCACCCTTCCAGCCAACGAAACCGGTGGCCTTCGACAACGACGCATAGCGGGCATCGCGTTTGATCCAGCCGCCGTCGACCGCCTCTTCCTCGGAGCGGGTCAGGTGCAGCGTGCCGCCCGCTTCCCAACCACTCTGGAAGTGGCGGGTCAATGCCCCTTCAAAGCCGAAGTCACGGCTCTTCTGCTCTTCGACATTGATGGTCAGCGTTTGCGAGTCGACGTTGATGATCTTGTCCGACCAGATGTAGTACAGCGCTGCCTGGGCGTCCCAGTCCAGGTCGGCATAGCGCCAGCCCAGCTCCACCTGACGGCTCTTGATCCCGGCCAGGGGGTTGTCTGCCACGCTCAGGCCCGGCTTGCCGTAGTACTTGGCCGGGTCTGGCAGGTCGAAGCCTTCGCCATAGTTGGCCCACGCCTGGTGGCCATTCTTGAAGTCGTAAATGGCGCCGACGTTGAACAGGTTGACCTGGTAATCGTTGCTGCCGCCGGGCACGCCCTTGAAGTCGCTGACATCCACGTCCATCTGCTGGCGACGGGCGCCGCCAGACAAGGTCAGGTTGTCGGTGGCGCGCCAGTCCAGCTGGCCATACAGCGAAACGCCATCCACCCGATAGCTCGGGTAACGTGCGGCCTTGCTCTCCTTCTCCAGGTCCAGGCCACCGGATTCGGACGAGGTCTGTGCGTTGAAGGTGGTCTGCTCGGCACTGAAGCGCTCGCGGTCCAGGTCCACGCCATAGGTCAGCTTGAGCGTGTCCCATTGCTTGGCGAACAACCCCTTGAGGCTGGAAACCTCGAAGTTCTGCTGCGAGGCAGCAAAATACACCCCCCGCGCGCCTGTAGGGGTGGCCCGGTTGTAGTACGGGAACGGGTAGAAGTTGTCGTCTTCCTTGCGGTACGACGCTTGCAGGTAGAAGTCCTGGCCGAGCACGTCGCTGTGGTGGTAGTTGGCGTTGAGCAGCAGGCGCCGGGTGCGCGGCTCCAGGCCGGCTGAATAACCGCTGCGCAGCTCGGCATCTTCCAGGTCGGAGGGCGCGTTGTAGTCCAGGTTGGGGAAGTAGATACCGGTGCTGCCGTGGTTGCCCGAGTCGTAATACTGGGCCAGCAGGTCAAGGCTTTGCTGCTCGTTCAACTGCATGCCCAAGCTGCCGAGCACATCGGCCGTGCGGTTGTACTGCAGGTCGGTCTGGGTGTTGTCGATGAATATCTGCTCGCCGGCCCCGTCGTAGAACGCTTCGTTCTGCTCGCCGGAGATACCCAGGCGGGCATTGACCCGCTCGTTGCCGCCGCTGATCGACTGGGCGAAGCGGGTGGCCAGGTCGTCGCTGTTGTTGAAGCCGCTGCTGGCACCCAACTGGGTCTCGAAACGGGCCGGCCCGGGTTCGCCCTTCTTGGTGACGATGTTGATGATACCGCCGGTGGCGCCCCCGCCGTAGATGGCGTTGGCACCAGACAGCACTTCGACGCGCTCGACATTGAACGGCGAAATGCTGTCGAACTGGCGTGACAGCCCCCGCGAGCTGTTCTGGCTGACCCCGTCGATCATCACCAGCACATTGCGCCCACGCATGTTCTGGCCGTAGTTGGTGCGCCCTTCCGGTGCCAGGTCCAGCCCCGGCACCAGCTTGCCGATGGCTTCCTTGAGGCTGACGCCACTGTCGATCTGTTCGCGCAGTTGCTGTTGGTCGACCACCCACACGGTCCCGGGGATTTCGCTGATTGCCGTACTGGTACGCGAAGCCACACTGACTTCGATCGGCTTGAGGTTGACCGCCTGCGGCGCAGCCTCGGCCTTGCGCAGGGTCACCGTGCGGGCATCGCTGAATTGCCAGCCCATGCCACTACCGGCCAGCAATTGTTGCAGCGCCTGCTCGACACTGTAGCTGCCGCGCAGGGCCGGGCCGGCCAAGCCGGCGACATCGCCGGTGGTGTACAGCAAGTGCAGGCCGGCCTGGTCGGCAAACGAGGTCAGGGCTTGATCCAGCGGCTGCGCAGGCAGGTCAAGCTGAACCTGCCGGGCCTGCAGCTGGGCGTTTTCGGCGGTGGTCGAAGCAGCCGCATGCAGCGGGCCGGTCAGCATGGCCAGGGCACTGCAAGACAACAGGGCATGGTGAAGTGAACCGCGGCGGCGGGGCAAAGGCTTGGGCATCAGAGACACGTAGGCGCTTCCTGGCAAGTCGTAAATGAGAATGAGTTGCTGATCAGTCCCACTACGACGATCTGGCTCGCAGGAACTTGCAGTGGCCACTGCAAATTTTTTCTGCGCTGGCCGCTCAATGCACCACGGCCAACCAAGGCAGGTAGGTCACCTTCAGCCCATACCGCTGCTCCAGGGTGCGCAACAGCGCCTGCGGCTCATCCAGGTCGAAGACCCCACTCACCTCCATCGCCGCCAGCTTGCTGTCGGACAGCACGATGCGCCCGTGCCGGTAACGCTCCAGCTCTTGCAGCACCTGCCCCAACGGCTTGCCATTGAAGATCAGCTTGCCGCGCTGCCAGGCCAACTGGGCACCGGCATCCGCCGCTACTGCCAACGGCTGCTCGCCGACCTTGGCCTCGCCACGTGCCAGTACCACGTGCCCATCACGGCGCACGCTGAAGGTGGCGGCACGGCCCTGCACCGCTGCACCGGCCGTGTCCACCACGAACGGCCGGGCATCATCGGCCATTTCGAACAGTGCCTCACCTGCAGCCAGCACCACGCGCCGCTCATGCTCGCTGAATACCACACGCAAGGCGCTGGCACTGTTCAGGGTGACCCGCGTGCCATCGGCCAACGTCACGACCTGCCGCTCACCCACGCCAGTGTGGTAATCGGCCAACAACACCGGCGCCTGCTGCCAGGCGACCAGGGCAGTGACCAGCAATACCCCGCAGGCCGCTACGCCCGCCTGCTGCAGCCACCGGCGGCAATGGCGCAGGGCCTGGCCAATGTACTTGGCCACCATGCTTTCCGACACGCCAAGGCGTTGCGCGACCTGCTTCTGGGTCAGGCCGTCGACGCGGTTCAGCAACAAGGCCTGGCGGGCCTTGCAGGGCAACTGCAACAGCGCCTGATCGAGCAATTGCAGGCGCTCACGCGCCAGCAACACCGCCTCGGGCGCTGGCGCTGGGCAGGCTAGCTCGCCTGCCCCGTCGCAATCATCGTGGCTGGCCGCGATGCGTTGCTCGCGGCGCAGGGCGTCGATGGCCAGGTTACCCGCCACGCGGAAGATGAAACTGCGCGCATGCAGCACCGGCAACGCCTGCTCGTCGATGTGCACCAGCTTGAGGTAGGTTTCCTGCGCGACGTCGGCGGCACGCTGGCGGTCGCTCATGCGCCGGGTCAGGAACTGCAGCAAGTCGTCGTAGTGCTCCTGGAAACTCGCCAGCAGGCCCGACACAGGTGAAGTCAGCATGGGTTTGGGAACGACCAGTAAGAGAAGTTATCGGCTGTTAATGAGAAACAGTATCTTTCATCTGACCCAACACTTTCAACGCCGGCGCGCATTTGCCACACTGACGGCTCGTTCACTTAGGCAAGGTCGTACCCATGGTTGCCCGACTGCACCGCTACACCCGCCTGCTCATTGCCCTGTGCCTGACCAGCAGCCTGGCGGCCTGCGCGCTCCTGCAGCCACGCGACCCGCTGAACATCAGCGTGATCGGCATAGAACCGCTGCCGGGGCAGGAACTGGAGCTGCGCATGGCCGTGAAAATGCGGGTGCAGAACCCCAACGAAGAGGCAATCGACTACAACGGCATCGCCCTCGACCTGGAGGTGAACGGCCAGCCACTGGCTGCCGGGGTCAGTGACCAGCAGGGGCACATTGGCCGCTACGACGAGGCGGTGATCGTGGTGCCGGTGAGCATCACGGCGTTCTCTTTCCTGCGCCAGGCCTACGGGCTGGGCCAGGTGGGTACCCTGCAGGGCCTGCCCTACAAGCTGCGCGGCAAGCTGGCCAGCGGGCCACTGGGCACCGTGCGCTTCACCGACGAGGGCAAGCTGGACCTGCCCAAAGGGACCACCTGGTAAACAGCGGGCGCTCAGCGGTTGGCGCTGGCTGCTGCCATCAGCTTGTTGACTTCGCTGCGGACCATGCTGGCGTATTCGGGCGGCGACATGCCCTCCAGCTCAGCGCGTACCCACTCGGCCCACTTGCCTTTGCGCCGTGGCTTCTCGGCGATCAGCCGGGCGGCTTCGCCCTTGGCCTTGCCCAGGTTGGTCTGCCACATTTCGAACAGCCGGGCCTTCTCTGCCTCGATCTGCGCCCGTTCCTCGAAGCTCATGTTGGCCAGATTGAAACTCATGCATCACCTGCTAGACCGTAAATGGCGGCTATCTTACACCAACGCGCCAACCTCACGCCGACGCAACTTTTCCGGCGCGCAAGTATCCATTGTTCAAACCACCCATCGACGAGGACACTTTCATGGCCCGGAAAAAAGCCACGCTGGCCGACAGCGATCAAATCAAGGACCAGGTCTTCAGTGAGTTGCAGGCGCTGATCGAAGAATCGGAGAAGCTGCTCAACGACAGCGCTGCCCTGGTTGGCGAAGAAGCCGACAGCCTGCGCGCGCAGGTCAGCCTGAAGCTGAAACAGGCACGCCAGGCCGCCGCAAACATGCGTGACAAAGCGCAGCCCATGGTCAACGCCACGCAGGACTACATCGGTGGCCACCCCTGGCAAACCGTGGCCATTTCCGCCGGCCTCGGCCTAGTGGTGGGCCTGCTGCTGGGCCGGCGCAACTGACCGGGCAGCCGCGCCGGCGGCACGCTTCAGGCGGCTTGCGCCAGCGGAATCCCGCTGTGGAAGCGCAGCTCCTGGTCGGGTGACTGGATAAGCTCCGCTTCCGCCGCGCGCACCAGTTCAATGCGGCGGGCAATGTCCGCCGCATCCCCATAGTGGTGTGCCAGTTTCAGGTAGCCCTGGTAATGGCGCGCCTCGCTTTTCAGCAGGCCATGGTAGAAACGGCCCAGCTCTTCATCCAGGTGCGGCACCAGCGCGGCAAAGCGCTCGCAGCTGCGCGCTTCGATGAACGCCCCGACCACCAGTGTATCCACCAGCTTGACCGGCTCATGGGCGCGCACCAGCCGGCGCAGCCCCGATGCGTAGCGCCCCGCCGACACCGGCCGCAGCGGTACGCCACGGCGTTTCATCAGGCGCAGCACCTGCTCGTGGTGCACCAGCTCCTCGCGCGCCAGGCGCGACATCATGTTGATCAGGTCAAGGTGGGTGTTGTACTTGGCGATCAGGCTCAGGGCAGTGCTGGCGGCCTTGAATTCGCAGTTCTTGTGGTCGATCAGCAAGGTTTCCTGGTCGGCCAGTGCTGCTTCGATCCAGGCGTCTGGCGTCGGGCAGCCCAGGAAGGCATCGATTTCGGGGGTCAGGGACATGAGCATGCAACCACACGGAACAGGCAGGGCTGGCGATTATACCGGCGGCGGCGGTCGGCGCCAGTGGCTATGCTTGATGTGTATCAAGCACCCGCGCGGGCAGCGGGGACTATAGTCAGGCATTGGTCGCCCCCTTTGACTGGAGTTAACGTCCATGCAAGCCATCCGCAGCATTCTCGTGGTGCTCGACCCCGAACACGCCCACAGCCGCGCACTGACCCGGGCCAAGCTGATTGCAGGCGTCACCGGCGCGCGCCTGCACCTGCTGATGTGCGACAAACGGCATGACCACAGCGCGCTGTTGAGCGTGCTGAGCCGCCAACTGCACGACGACGGTTATGACAATGTCTCCCACGAAGAGGCCTGGCGCGATAGCCTGCACGACACCATCATCTACGTGCAGCAGGCCGAAGGCTGTGAGCTGGTGATCAAGGAACACCGCCCCGACAACCCGCTGAAAAAGGCCCTGCTTACCCCCGATGACTGGAAACTGCTGCGCCAATGCCCGTGTGCCGTGCTGATGGTCAAGAGCGAGCGGCCGTGGACTGGCGGCAGGATTCTGGCCGCGGTGGACGTGGGCAACCAGGACGAGGATCACCGCCGCCTGCACGCCAGCATCATCGACCATGGCCATGACATCGCCGCGCTGGCCAAGGGCGAGCTGCATGTCATCAGCGCACACCCGTCGCCCATGCTGTCGGCGGCCGACCCGGTCTACCAGTTGAGCGAAACCATCGAGGCACGCTACCGTGAAGCGTGCGAGGCGTTCCAGGCCGAGTACGGCATCAGCGAGGACCGCCTGCACGTGGCTGAAGGACCGGCAGATGTGCTTATCCCCCATACCGAGCAGCGGTTGGATGCGGTGGTGACCGTGATCGGTACGGTGTGCCGCACAGGGATTACCGGGGCGTTGATTGGCAATACTGCAGAGGTGGTACTCGATGAGCTGAAGGGCGACGTGCTGGTGCTCAAGCTTGAAGAAACCAGCACCAAGCTGGCCGAACGGGTCCGGGGTTGACGCCCCCTGCAGGCGCGCCACAGCGGCGCGCCTGCACAAGGGCGCAGGTAGCCGTCAGCCCAATGCTTCACGCACCTTCGGGTCCAGCCCCTCCCCGTCGTTGGCTGCAATCCACTCCAGCAGCTGCCTGCGCATGGCCGGCGTCCAGAAGCTTTGCAGATGCTGGCGTACCCCTTGCACGGCCAGCGCTCGGTTAGGCTCGCTGTCGTAGTAATGGGCAATCTGGTTGGCCATCTTGACCAGGCTGGCGCTGCTCATTGGCGTACCTCGGCTTTCTCCGCTGTGCGGCGCTCCTGCAGCAGGCGCCGCTGTTCATCACTGAAGTCCTGATAGCGCTGCTGCCATTGCGAAGGCTGGAACACTTTGACCACCTCCACCGCCGTGACCTTGTACTCGGGGCAGTTGGTAGCCCAGTCGGAGTTGTCGGTGGTGATCACGTTGGCCCCCGACTCGGGGAAGTGGAACGTGGTGTACACCACCCCCGCGGCCACCCGCGCACTGACCTTGGCGCGCAGCACCGTCTGCCCGGCACGGCTGCCAATGCCGACCCAGTCGCCGTCCTGGATACCCCGGCTTTCGGCATCGGTGGGGTGGATTTCCAGGCGGTCGGCGTCGTGCCAGGCCACGTTGCCGGTGCGCCGCGTCTGCGCGCCGACGTTGTACTGGCTGAGGATGCGCCCGGTGGTCAGCAACAACGGGTAACGGCTGTTGACCTTTTCATCGGTCGGCACATAGCCGGTGAGCATGAAGCGGCCCTTGCCCCGCACGAACTGGTCGATGTGCATGGTTGGCGTGCCATCCGGCGCGGCCTCGTTGCAGGGCCATTGCAGGCTGCCATGGCGTTCGATTTCGGCATAGCTGACCCGGCGGAAGGTCGGGGTCAGGCGGGCGATTTCATCCATGATCTCGGACGGGTGGCGGTAGTGCATCGGGTAGCCCAGGGCGTCGGCCAGGGCGATGGTAGCTTCCCAGTCAGCCTTGCCGGCCAGCGGTTCCATGACCTTGCGCACCCGTGAAATTCGCCGCTCGGCGTTGGTGAAGGTGCCGTCTTTTTCCAGGAACGAACTGCCCGGCAGGAACACGTGGGCGAACTTGGCGGTTTCGTTGAGGAAGATGTCCTGTACCACCACGCACTCCATCGCGAGCAAGGCTGCGGTAACGTGCTGGGTGTTGGGGTCACTTTGGGCAATGTCTTCACCCTGGCAGTACAGCGCCTTGAAGCTGCCGTCCAGTGCTGCCTCGAACATGTTGGGAATACGCAGGCCCGGGTCGGGCTGCAAGGTCACGCCCCAGGCCTGCTCGAACTCTTCACGCACCGCCTGGTTGGAGATATGCCGGTAACCGGGCAATTCATGGGGGAACGACCCCATGTCGCACGAACCTTGCACGTTGTTCTGGCCGCGCAGTGGGTTGACCCCTACCCCTTCTCGGCCGATGTTGCCGGTGGCCATGGCCAGGTTGGCGATGGCCATCACCGCGGTGCTGCCCTGGCTGTGCTCGGTCACCCCAAGGCCGTAATAGATGGCCGCATTACCGCCGGTGGCGTACAGCCGGGCGGCGGCGCGGATCTGCTCTGGCGCTACGCCACACACCGGGCCAAGCACTTGCGGGGCGTTCTCGGCACGGCTGACGAAGTCGCGCCAGCGGGCGAAGTCTTCGGTTTCGCAGCGGGCATCGATGAAGCCTTGGGCCAGCAGGCCCTCGGTGACGATCACATGGGCCAAGGCGTTGAGCATGGCCACGTTGGTACCAGGGCGCAGTTGCAGGTGCAGCTCGGCACGGGCGTGCGGCGCGTCGACCAGGTCGATACGCCGTGGGTCGATCACGATCAGCCGCGCGCCCTGGCGCAGGCGGCGCTTTAGCTGCGAGCCGAACACCGGGTGGGCGTCGGTAGGGTTGGCGCCGATCACCAGTATCACGTCGGCCTGCATCACCGAGTCGAAGCTTTGCGTACCTGCCGACTCGCCGAGGGTCTGCTTCAGGCCATAACCGGTCGGTGAATGGCAGACCCGGGCACAGGTGTCGACGTTGTTGTTGCCGAACGCCGTACGCACCAGTTTCTGCACCAGGTACGCTTCTTCGTTGGTGCAGCGGCTGGAGGTAATGCCGCCAATGGAGTCACGCCCATACTTGAGCTGGATACGGCGCAATTCGCTGGCGGCGTAGTTCACCGCCTCGTCCCAGCTGACCTCTTGCCACGGGTCCTCCAGGCGCTTGCGGATCATCGGTTTGGTGATGCGGTCCGGGTGGGTCGCGTAGCCCCAGGCGAAACGCCCTTTGACGCAGGCGTGGCCATGGTTGGCGCCGCCGTTCTTGTCCGGGACCATGCGCACCAGCTGGTCCCCTTTCATTTCTGCGCGGAACGAGCAACCCACACCGCAGTAGGCACAGGTGGTGACCACCGAACGCTCGGGCTGGCCCAGTTGCACCAGGCTTTTTTCCGTCAGGGTCGCGGTTGGGCAGGCCTGCACACAGGCGCCGCACGACACGCACTCCGAAGCCAGGAAATTGTCCCCGCCGGCCGCCGCCACCCGCGACTCGAAACCACGCCCGGTGATGGTCAGGGCGAAGGTGCCCTGGATCTCCTCGCAGGCGCGCACGCAGCGGCTGCAGACTATGCACTTGCTCGGTTCATAGTCGAAATACGGGTTGGAAACGTCCTTTTTCTCAGCCAGATGGTTGGCGCCTTCATAGCCATAGCGCACCTCGCGCAGGCCAACCTGCCCGGCCACGGTCTGCAGCTCGCAGTTGCCGTTGGCCGAACAGGTCAGGCAGTCCAGCGGGTGGTCGGAGATGTACAGCTCCATCACATTGCGGCGCAAGCCGGCCAGGCGCGGGGTTTCGGTGCGCACCACCATGCCTTCGCTGACCGGCGTGGTGCACGATGCCGGGTAGCCGCGCATGCCTTCGATTTCCACCATGCACATGCGGCACGAGCCAAAGGCTTCAAGGCTGTCGGTGGCACATAGTTTGGGGATGCTGGTGCCGAGCATGGCCGCGGCGCGCATCACCGAGGTGCCGGCCGGCACGCTGATGGCTCGGCCATCGATGCTGAGGCTGACCTGCACATCGCTGTCGCGAGCCGGGGTGCCCAGGTCGGTTTGCGGGTCGAAGAAGTTGATCACTGTGCGGCCTCCGTGGTGGTCAGCCCGAAATCGGCGGGGAAGTACTTGAGGGCGCTGGCGACCGGGTAGGCGGTCATGCCACCCATGGCGCACAGCGAACCGTACTGCATGGTGTCGCACAGGTCGCGCAGCAACAGGGCGTGGTCATGGCGCTCGCCCGTTTCGCTGCTGGCGATCAAGCGGTCGACCACCTCCATGCCCCGTGTCGAGCCGATGCGGCACGGGGTGCACTTGCCGCACGACTCCTCGGCGCAGAACTGCAGGGCAAAACGCGCCATGCTGGCCATGTTCAGGGTGTCGTCGGCGACCACCACACCGCCATGGCCGAGCATCGCGCCCATGGCGGCGAAGGCTTCATAGTCCAGCGGCGTGTCGAAGTGGCTGGGTGGCACCCAGGCGCCAAGCGGGCCGCCGACCTGCGCAGCTTTCAGCGGCCGGCCACTGGCCGTGCCGCCCCCGTAGCCCTCTACCAGCTCGCGCAGGGTCAGGCCAAAAGCCCGCTCCACCAGGCCGCCATGGCGCACATTGCCAGCCAGCTGGAACGGCATGGTCCCCAGTGAGCGGCCCATGCCGAAGTCACGGTAGAACGCCGCGCCCTTGGCCAGGATGATCGGCACCGAGGCCAGGGTGAGCACGTTGTGCACCAATGTCGGCAAGCCGAACAGGCCTTGCAGCGCGGGCAGTGGCGGCTTGGCGCGGACGATGCCGCGCTTGCCCTCGATCGATTCGAGCAGTGCGGTTTCTTCCCCACAGATGTAGGCGCCGGCCCCCACCCGTACCTGCAGCTCGAAAGCCCGGCCGCTACCAGCCACGTTGGCCCCCAGGTAACCGGCCGCACGGGCGATGGCAAACGCCTGCTGGAGCACACGGATGGCGTCGGGGTATTCCGAGCGCACATAGATGTAGCCCATGTCGGCGCCCACGGCGAGGCCGGCAATGATCATGCCCTCGATCAGCAGGAACGGGTCGCCCTCCATCAGCATGCGGTCGGCAAAGGTGCCGGAGTCGCCCTCGTCGGCATTGCACACCACGTACTTCTGGCCTGGGCCGGCGTCCCGTACGGTGCGCCACTTGATACCCGCCGGGAAGGCCGCACCACCGCGGCCGCGCAAGCCGGAGTCCAGCACGGCAGCGACCACTTCGGCGCCGTCCAGCGCTACCGCGGCTTCAAGGCCGGCGAAACCGCCGTGCGCCCGGTAGTCGTCCAGCGACAACGGGCGGGTAATGCCGGCGCGGGCAAACAGCAGCCGTTGCTGGGTCTTGAGGTAGGGGATGGCCTCGACCGGCCCAAGCGCCAGCGGGTGCTCGGCGGGCTCACCGGCCAGGGCATCGAGCAGCGCCGGCACGTCTTGTGCGGTAACCGGGCCAAAGCCGAGGCGGCCTTGCGCACTGTCGCACTCGACCAGCGGCTCCAGCCAGTACAGCCCACGCGAGCTGGTGCGCTGGATTTCCAGCGGCAACTGGCGCCGCTCGGCTTCGCGCTGGAAGGCCTCGGCGACCTGGTCGGCGCCCACGGCGCGGGCGACCGAATCACAGGCAATGAACAGCTTCAGCATGCTGCATCCTCCTGGCAGGCATTGACCAAGGCGCGCAAGCGCTCGGGGGTGAGCCGTGCATGCACCTGGCCGTCGAGTTCCAGCGCGGGTGAGCAGGCGCAGGCGCCCAGGCAATACACCGGGCGCAGGCTGATGGCGCCGTCGGCACTGGTGCCATGGTCGTCGAGTGCCAGCTGTTCACGCAGCTGCGCCGCGAGTGCCTCGGCGCCACGGCTCTGGCACGACTCGGCGCGGCACAGGCGCAAGGTATGGCGTGCCGGCGGCGCAGTGCGGAAATCATGATAGAAACTGATTACCCCACGCACCTCGGCCAGGCTGAGGTTGAGGGCATGGGCCAGTTCGGGAACGGCGGCATCGGGGATGTAGCCCAGGTCATGCTGGATAGCATGCAGCATCGGCAACAGGGCGCCGGGGGTGTCTTTGTCGCGCGCCAGAATGCGCTGGATAACGGGCAGGTGGAGCAATTCATCAGGCATACAGCGGACCTCGGCATCACGGACCCTGCCTGTTTTGTTGTAATGGCAGGTATCCAGCGTGTTCTGCTGCGGCACGCCGGCAACGTCACGGTTGCGCGATGGCGGCGGCCTCCTCGCCGACGGCCGCGCATCTGCGTGCGCTGGTCCGACTGCATCCTGCAAGCATGGCACTTATGCCGCCGAAGGGTTGCGTAAGAGCGACCAGGCGCATCCTGAAACCGACGCTGGTCAGCCCTGGCCGTGGGCCTTGAGCTTGAGTTTTTCGGTATCGACGCGGACGAATACCGAGTCCGCCGTCACGGTCAGCACGTCGCCAGCCCAGACTTCACAGATCACCCGGCTCTTGCGCCCTACTTCACCTTCTACCCGGGCCTTGAGCAGCAATTCGATGCCCATCGGGGTGGGCTTCAGGTAGGTCAGGTTGAGCGTACCGGTCACGCAGTCGATGCGCGGCAAGCTGCCCGGCGCGCGGCCTTCGTGCCGGTAGTGGTAGGCCATGGCTGTCCAGTTGGAATGGCAATCCACCAGCATCGCCAGCAGGCCGCCGTACACCAGGCCCGGCCAACCGCTGAAGGTGCTGTCCGGGGCATGCCTGCAGACGAGGTGGATACCATCGGCATGCCAATGGCTTTGCAGGTGCAACCCGCTGGGGTGGGAACAACCGCAGCCGTAGCAGGTACCGTCTGGTGCCGCCATGGCCTGGAAAGGGGCTGGTCGTTCATACGCTTCCTGTGCTGATGAAAAAGGGGGCGCGCAACGCCCCCATTAAAGCAGAAACATCAGGCGGCCTGCGCAACCACGCGGCCACGCCGCTGGGTCAGCGACACCAGCAGGATGAACAGGGTCACCCCGGCGGTCATCAGTGTTTCATAGCGGTAGGCATCGCTGAACAGCATGTAGCCCAGCACCATGACAATGGTGCCGATCACCAGCCAGGTGAGATAAGGGAACAGCCACATTTTCAGTTCCAGCGGGCGCCCTTCGCGTTCGGCGCGGGCCCGCATGCGCAGTTGCGACACGGCGATCACCAGGTACACCAGCAACGCGATGGCACCGGTGGTAGACAACAGGAAGCCAAACACCTTGCCAGGGAAGACATAGTTGACCAGGCAACCGGCGAAGCCTGCCAAGGTGGAGAACAGCACGGCCACGGTCGGCACCCCGGAGCCGGCAATTCGCTTGGTCATGCTCAGCGCCTGGCCACGCGCGCCCAGCGAATAGAGCATGCGCGAGGCTGTGTACAGGCCCGAGTTCATGCAACTGGTCACTGCCACCAGCACCACCAGGTCGACCAGCAGCTTGGCCCCTGGCACGTTCAGCACTTCCAGCACCCGCTGGAACGAACCGACCGCCTTCAATGCCGGGTCGTTCCAGGCCACCAGCGACACCACCAGGAAGATCGAGGCCAGGTAGAAGATCGCGATGCGGTAGACCACCAGGTTGGTGGCACGGCGGATCTTGTCTTTCGGGTTGGCGGTTTCGTCAGCGGCGATGGTGACGATTTCGGCACCGAAGAACGAGAAAATGGTAATCAGCACGCCACCCAGTACGGTGCCGAAGCCGTTGGGCATGAAGCCGCCGTGGTCCCACAGGCGGCTGACCCCGGACACCTCGGCCAGCGGCCAGAAACCGAACACGGCCAACCCGCTGACCACGATGAACGCAATGATCGCCACCACCTTGACCAAGGCGAACCAGTACTCGAACGCACCGAAGTTCTTCACGCTGACCAGGTTGGTGCCCGACAGCACCAGCATGATCAGGAAGGCGAACAGCCACGAGGGCACGCCCGGGAAGTAGGCATGCAGGATGTCGGCGCCGGCGATGGCTTCGACCGGAATGATCAGTACCCAGAACCACCAGTACAGCCAGCCGATGGTGAACCCGGCCCACGGGCCGATGGCCTCGCTGGCATAGGTCGAGAACGAGCCGCTGTTGGGGTTGGCGATGGCCATTTCACCCAGCATGCGCATGACCAGCAGCACCAGCAGGCCGGTCATGGCGTAGGAGATGAGGATCGCCGGGCCGGCGGTGGCAATGGCATTGGACGAGCCGATGAACAGGCCGGCGCCGATGATGCCGGCGATGGAAATCATGGACACCTGGCGCGAGGTCAGGCCGTGCTGCAAGGAGCGCTGTTTCTTGTTGTCGTGAGAAGCCATGAAGAACCCTCGAATGGGTCGGCCGCGGCATGGCGGCTGAAGGTCGGAGCAGAATTCTTTTAAATTTCTGATGCGCGTTGTTGTTGTTTTGCAAAGACCAAAAGCGGGTTAACGACCTCCTCTTTACATGACCGGTTGTCATTGTTGATCCAGGT
The DNA here is from genome assembly GCF_009932375.1 of Pseudomonas juntendi. Lineage (GTDB taxonomy): Bacteria > Pseudomonadota > Gammaproteobacteria > Pseudomonadales > Pseudomonadaceae > Aquipseudomonas > Aquipseudomonas juntendi. The sequence continues at coordinate 10,206 of NZ_BLJG01000161.1, read as the reverse complement.
CAGTATTAATCTATAGGCCGGGGTCAACAAACGACCTTTTCGAAACACATGATTCCGTTTTGGAATGAACTCCTTACTTTTTTGCTCGGTATTCGCCCGTCATGTCCAAACGCCTGATGCCCTCGACCACCGCCCTTCAGTGTTTCGAAGCGGCCGCCCGCCACCTCAGCTTCACCCGTGCGGCGCAAGAGCTGCACCTGACCCAAAGCGCCGTCAGCAAGCAGGTGGCGCAGCTTGAAGACATGCTCTCGCACTCGCTGTTCCAGCGTATTCGCCGGCGCCTGCACCTGACCCCGGCCGGCGCCCTGTACCTCACCGAAGTGAACAAGATCCTCACCCAGATCGATATTTCCAGCCGCTACATCCTCAGCTATGGCGACGAAACCGAAGTGCTGCGCATCGCTACCCAGCCCACCTTCGGCGCGCGCTGGCTGGTGCCCAGGCTCAAGGGCTTCGGCGACCGCTACCCGCGTATTCACCTGGACATACGCAACGAGCTGGAGCCGTTCGACCTGGTCCAGGCCAAGGCCGACATCGCCTTTTTCTTCGGCCAGGGCACCTGGCCCGGGGCAACCTGCATCGAATTGTTCAGTGAAGAGGTCGTGCCGGTGTGCAGCCCGCAGCTAGTGGCCAGCCACCCTTTCGACAGTGCCCAGGCGCTGACCGAGCACCGCCTGTTGCAGTGCGTGTCGCGGCCCGAAGCCTGGCATGAGTGGTTCCTGGGGCTGGGCTTGCACAGCCAGAACAGCTACCACGGGCCGCGTTTCGACACCTTCTACCTGTGCATCCGCGCGGCCATCGCCGGTTGTGGCATCGCCCTGATCCCGCGCTACCTGGTGGCCGAGGAATTGAGCGAAGGCAAGCTGGTGGTGGCCTGGGACCACCCGGTGCCGAGCAATGGCCGGCACTTCATCGCGCATGCCGAACATGCCGCCGAAGTGCCCAAGATAAGGGCTTTTGTGCAGTGGATACGGGAGCGGGTAGCTGAGGGGGATTGATTTGAATGGCGAAGTATCGGCCAGATCACGAATCCATGGAATGACCGCAATCGAATAATTCGTTTGCGGAATAACCTGCGAACACGTTTGGATAATAAGAAACTCGAACAAGGTCCGCGTGCACCATGAACCAGGAAAGTATCAGCCAATCGATTGCCATCGTTCACCCAATCACACTTTCCCATGGCCGCAATGCCGAAGTCTGGGACACTGACGGCAAACGTTACATCGACTTTGTCGGCGGTATCGGCGTGCTCAACCTGGGCCACTGCAACCCGGCCGTGGTCGAGGCCATCCAGGCCCAGGCCACCCGCCTCACTCACTATGCCTTCAACGCCGCCCCCCATGGCCCGTACCTGGCGCTGATGGAGCAACTGAGCCAGTTCGTACCGGTCAGCTACCCGCTGGCCGGCATGCTCACCAACAGCGGCGCGGAAGCCGCGGAAAACGCCCTGAAAGTGGCCCGTGGCGCTACCGGTAAACGGGCCATCATCGCCTTCGACGGGGGCTTCCACGGCCGCACGCTGGCTACCCTGAACCTCAACGGCAAGGTCGCCCCGTACAAGCAACGGGTCGGCGAGCTGCCCGGGCCGGTCTACCACCTGCCCTACCCGAGCGCCGACACCGGGGTCACCTGCGAACAGGCACTCAAGGCCATGGACCGCCTGTTCAGCGTCGAGTTGGCCGTGGAAGACGTGGCGGCGTTCATTTTTGAGCCAGTGCAGGGAGAAGGTGGTTTCCTGGCCCTCGACCCGGCCTTCGCCCAGGCCCTGCGCCGCTTCTGCGACCAGCACGGCATCCTGATCATCATCGACGAGATCCAGTCAGGCTTTGGCCGCACCGGCCAGCGCTTCGCCTTCCCGCGCCTGGGGCTCGAGCCCGACCTGCTGTTGCTGGCCAAGAGCATTGCCGGCGGCATGCCCTTGGGTGCAGTGGTCGGGCGCAAGCACCTGATGGGGTCATTACCCAAGGGCGGCCTCGGCGGCACCTACTCGGGCAACCCCATTGCCTGTGCGGCAGCACTGGCCAGCCTGGCGCAGATGACCGACGAGAACGTGGCTACCTGGGGTGAGCGCCAGGAGCAGGCCATCGTCAGCCGCCACCAGCGTTGGACGGCCTCGGGCCTGTACCCGTTCATCGGGCGCCTGACCGGGGTGGGCGCCATGCGCGGGATTGAATTCGTCAATGCAGACGGCAGCCCGGCCCCGGCGCAACTGGCCATGGTGCTGGACGCGGCGCGCGCCAAAGGCCTGCTGCTGATGCCCAGCGGCAAGGCGCGGCACATCATCCGCCTGCTGGCACCGCTGACCATCGAGGCCGAGGTGCTCGAAGAAGGGCTGGATATCCTCGAGCAGTGCCTGGCGGAGTTGAACTGAGCGTTACAGCCCCAGCTCTGCCGGGGTGAGCATGTCGGACTCGAATGCGATCCAGCCGCCTTCGAGTTCGGCATGGCCATTGACGATCGGGCCGTAGTAGGTCAGGCCGTTCTCCAGGGTGACGCAAATGTGCGTGGCATTCTTTTCAGGCGCCGCGAGCGTACCGACGAAATGCACCTTTTTCAGGGTTTCGGTCACCGCCTCCAGGCCAACGCGCATACCGGGGTTTTCCGATGCCTCGGTATCGCCCCCACGGTCCTCGGCGCTGATGGTGACGGTGGCGATGTACGGGTACTGGGTGCTCAAGCGGGGTTACCTCAATGGGTGGGTAGGCGTATGGGCGCGTAGAGTACGGCAGGCGTTGCCTGTTGTCTCTACTGGCCTCATCGCTGGCAAGCCAGCGCCCACAGGCATACAACCCTTGAATACGCTGCAGCCCTTGTGGGAGCGGGTTCACCCGCGAAGCGGCCAGCCCTGCAACAGGTGATCTGGCCGCCCCGATCTGTTAGGGTGCCCGCCGATGCACGCCACACCACACGAGGATCCCGAGTGAGCGCCGAAGAACCCCTGATCGCCGACCTGTTCGATGTCGACAAACGTCTGTCCCTCAAGCCGGTGGTGGACTTCAACAGCTACCTGCGCAACGCTTTCGGCGAGGGCCCGTGCCGCTGCCACCGCTGCGCCGAAGGTGCCGACCCCAGCACCTATAGCCACGCGCACACCTTCACCTTCGACGGCCGCCCGTGGCACCGCCGTTTCGCCAGCACCGCCGGCAGCGATGTGGCCCAGGTGCTGAAGAAAGCCTGGCTGTCCTATACCAAGGCCGACCTGAACCTGATCGGCGCGCTGGACCTGGCCACGCTCAAGACCTTCACCGAAGCCGGCCTGCACCCACGCTTGCTGGCCCTGCTACCGGCGTGTGGCCTGGCTCGCGAAGTGGATGGCCAGTGGCTGTTGCAGGCCCAGGCCGACTGACAGCCCGGCGGCACGGCAGGATTCCACGGGTCTGCTAACGTGGTGGAATCCGCCCAGCCGCAGGTAGTCCGCCATGGCCCGCACAACGCCCATCGAGCTGTACCGCAACATCGGCATCGTCGCCCACGTCGACGCCGGCAAGACCACGACTACCGAGCGGATCCTGTTCTACACCGGGGTCAACCACAAGATGGGCGAGGTGCACGATGGCGCCGCGACCATGGACTGGATGGCCCAGGAGCAAGAGCGCGGCATCACCATCACCTCGGCGGCGACCACGGCCTTCTGGCAAGGCTCGACCAAGCAGTTCGCCGACAAGTATCGGTTCAACATCATCGACACCCCCGGCCACGTCGACTTCACCATCGAAGTGGAACGTTCGCTGCGCGTACTCGATGGTGCCGTGGTGGTCTTCAGCGGCGCCGACGGCGTCGAGCCCCAGTCCGAAACGGTCTGGCGCCAGGCCAACAAGTACCACGTGCCGCGCCTGGCCTACATCAACAAGATGGATCGCCAGGGCGCGGACTTCCTGCGGGTGGTCAAACAGATCGACCAGCGCCTGGGCCACCACCCGGTGCCGATCCAGCTGGCCATTGGCAGTGAAGAGCATTTCATCGGCCAGATCGACCTGGTGAAGATGAAAGCTATCTACTGGAACGATGCCGATAACGGCACCAGCTATCGCGAAGAAGAGATACCTGCCGAGCTCAAGGTGCTGGCCGATGAATGGCGCGCGAAGATGGTAGAGGCCGCGGCTGAGGCCGATGACGAACTGACCGAGAAGTTTCTCGAGGGCGAAGAGCTGAGCATCGAAGAAATCAAGGCCGGCCTGCGCAAACGCACCCTGAACAACGAAATCGTACCCACCATCCTCGGCTCCTCGTTCAAGAACAAGGGCGTGCCGCTGATGCTCGATGCGGTGATCGATTACCTGCCTGCCCCGTCGGAAATCCCGGCAATCAAGGGCACCGACCCCGACGACGAAAACAAGCACCTGGAACGCCATGCCGACGACAAGGAGCCGTTCTCGGCCCTGGCCTTCAAGATCGCCACCGACCCGTTCGTCGGCACCCTGACCTTCGCCCGGGTGTACTCCGGGGTGCTCAGCTCCGGCAATGCCGTGCTCAACTCGGTCAAGGGCAAGAAAGAGCGCATCGGCCGCATGGTGCAGATGCACGCCAACCAGCGCGCGGAGATCAAGGACGTATGCGCCGGTGACATCGCTGCCCTCATCGGCATGAAGGACGTGACCACCGGCGACACCCTGTGCGACATGGACAAGCCGATCATCCTGGAGCGCATGGACTTCCCCGACCCGGTGATTTCCGTGGCCGTGGAACCGAAAACCAAGGCCGACCAGGAAAAAATGGGCATCGCCCTGGGCAAACTGGCCCAGGAAGACCCGTCATTCCGCGTGCGTACCGACGAAGAAACCGGCCAGACCATCATCTCCGGCATGGGCGAGTTGCACCTGGACATCATCGTCGACCGCATGCGCCGTGAATTCAACGTCGAGGCCAATATCGGCAAGCCGCAGGTGGCCTACCGCGAGAAAATCCGCAACACCTGCGAGATCGAGGGCCGCTTCGTCCGCCAGTCCGGCGGCCGCGGCCAGTACGGGCATTGCTGGATCCGCTTCGCCCCCGGTGACGAAGGCAAGGAAGGCCTGGAGTTCGTCAACGAGATCGTCGGCGGCGTGGTGCCACGCGAATACATCCCGGCGATCCAGAAAGGTATCGAAGAACAGATGAAGAACGGCGTGCTGGCCGGTTACCCGCTGATCAACCTGAAGGCAGCGGTGTATGACGGCTCGTACCACGATGTGGACTCCAACGAGATGGCCTACAAGATCGCAGCGTCGATGGCCACCAAGCAACTGTCGCAAAAAGGCGGCGCGGTACTGCTGGAGCCGGTGATGAAGGTGGAGGTGGTCACCCCCGAGGAATACCAGGGCGACATCCTGGGCGACCTGAGCCGGCGCCGGGGCATGATCCAGGACGGCGACGAAACCCCGGCAGGCAAGGTGATCCGCGCCGAGGTGCCGTTGGGCGAAATGTTCGGCTACGCCACCTCGATGCGCTCGATGACCCAGGGCCGGGCCAGCTTCTCGATGGAGTTCACCCGTTATGCCGAGGCCCCAGCCAGCATTGCCGATGGCATCGTCAAGAAGAACCGCGGGGAGTGATTCATTTGCCTGTACCGGCCTCTTCGCGGGCACGCCCGCTCCCACTGGGGCAGCGCCTGCGCCATTCCTGTGGGAGCGGGCGAGCCCGCGAAGAGGCCAGCACAGACAATAACCTTTCTCAGTGCTGCTCCCCTGCCCGCTTCAACAGCTTCTTGCACCGCTCCGACAGATGCACCACGCGCAGGTGCTTGCCCGCCTTGGCATAACGCTCGCGCAAGGTCTGCAGTGCGGCAACCGCCGAGTAATCGACAAAGCTCAGGTGCTGGCAGTCCAGCGTGACCTGGGCCGGGTCGCTGGCGGCATCGAACTGGTCGAGAAATGAAGTGGTCGAGGCGAAGAACAGCGTGCCATGCACTTGATAGCGTTTGCTGCCATCGGCGTCTTCATGGCTGTCGGCGTACAACTCCCGGGCATGCTGCCAGGCAAAGTTCAGCGCCGCGATCACGATGCCGAACAGCACTGCCATGGCCAGGTCGGTAAACACCGTGACCACGGTCACCGCGATGATCGCCAGCACATCGTTGACCGGCACCTTGTGCAACACCCGCAAGGACGCCCAGGCAAAGGTCTGCTGGGCCACCACGAACATCACGCCAACCAGCGCCGCCAGGGGAATACGCTCGATCAAAGGCGACAGGAACAACACGAACAGCAGAATCATCACCCCGGCTACCACACCCGACAGCCGGCCACGGCCATTGGAGCTCAGGTTGATCACCGTTTGCCCGATCATCGCGCAACCCCCCATGCCACCGCAGAGGCCCGACACCATGTTCGCGGCGCCCAATGCCACGCACTCGCGGTCCGGGTAGCCGCGGCTTTCGGTGATTTCGTCGGTCAGGTTCAGCGTGAGTAGGGTTTCCAGCAGGCCGACCATGGCCATCAGCACCGCGTAGGGGGCGATGATCTTGAGGGTTTCCAGGTTCCACGGCACATCCGGCAGCGCCAGCCCCGGCAAGCCGCCAGCGATGTGCGCCATGTCACCCAAGGTGCGGGTGGGCAAGCCGAGCAGGTACACCAGCAAGCCAACGCCAAGAATCGCCACCAGTGCCGGCGGTACGGCGCGGGTGAGCTTCGGCAACAGGTAGACCACCGCCATGGTCAGCGCCACCAGGCCGATCATCAGGTACAAAGGCGTGCCACTGAGCCAGTGCTCACCGTTTTTGAAATGCTCCAGCTGGGCCATGGCAATGACAATGGCCAGGCCGTTGACGAAGCCCAGCATGACCGGGTACGGCACCAGGCGCACGAGTTTGCCCAGGCGCAGCAGGCCGAACAGAATCATCACCACCCCGCCCAGCAGCACCGTTGCCAGCAGGTATTGCGCGCCGTGCTGCACCACCAGCGCCACGATCACCACCGCCATCGAGCCGGCAGCCCCGGAAATCATGCCCGGCCGACCGCCGAACAGTGCGGTCAAGGTGCAAATGATGAACGCACCGTACAGGCCCATCAGCGGGTTGAGGTGGGCCACCAAGGCAAAGGCGATGCACTCGGGCACCAAGGCAAACGAGGTGGTCAGGCCGGCGAGCAGGTCGGCGCGTAGTCGGGTGTGTTTCATGGGCATCCTGTAATTAGCCGGACAACAGCCTGGGGCACCTGTACGGCCTTTAGAGCGGGCAAAAATCGAAGGCGGGATGTTACGGAATTTGTCTGACAGCAGCCACCGCGCAATGTTGCCGAAGGGCTCTCAGGCTCCCTGGCACGGCCTGTGGAGGGCGATTATCTGCAATTATCTGGCTGACTATAATTTATAGTTTCCTGGATAAAGCCAGGATAAAAGGCAGTTTTTGATGTGCATCCAGCACAGGCAGGACGCCTTTGCCATCATGGCAACCCCACCTGCGGAGATCATGGACATGCCGCTACGCCCCCTATGCGCCGCCCTGCTGCTGGCCGCCAGCCTCACCGCCCAGGCCGCCACCGAGGTATTGCCGCTGCAGCACCGCAGCAGCGCCGAACTGCTGCCTGCCGCACAGGCATTCATCGCCAAAGACGGCACGGTCAGCGCCTTCGAGAACAAGCTGATCGTCAACGCCAGCCCCGAGCGCATCGACGACCTGCGTGCCTTGCTGCAGCAGCTGGATACCGCGCCCAAGCGCCTGCTGATCAGCGTTGACAACAACGACAGCAACTTCCAGGACAACCGGGGCAACGGCCAGGTCATTCGCTACGGCACCAGCAACCGCGACGGTGGCATGCAGCAAGTTCAGGCTAGCGAAGGCCAGCCAGCACTCATCCAGGTTGGCCAGAGCATCCCGGTTACCAGCACCAGCACCGACGGCTACGGGCGCCTCCAGAGCAACACCGAATACCGCAACGTGACCCAAGGTTTCTATGTCACCCCGACTCTGAGCGGAGAAACGGTTCGTCTGCAAATAAGCACAAATAATGACCGCATCAGCCAGGAACGTGCAGATGTAGTAAAAGTGCAAAGTACCGACACAACCATCACTGGCAAGCTCGGCCAGTGGATCACCCTGGCGGGCTACAACCAGCAGAGCCAAGCGGACCGCAGTACGTCAAGCCGCAGTTACAGCACCCAGCGCGGTGAAAACATGACTTTGCGTGTAAAAGTCGACCTTCTCGACTGATCTCAGGCAATTCAAGGCCTCGACCAAAGGCCTTGAAACTGACTGACAAGTCGTATTAGACCAAAGATGTAGTAAGCGCAAAAAACCACTACAAAACATTTGACAGGGTGTTTTTCCCAAGGGCATGATGGCCTCGCTCCCGCTAATCAGGGGCCCTGGCAAGGGCCTTCGAGGCGCGCTCCTCCCACCCCCGGAGGCGCCTTGTGTCTATACGGCCCACAAGGCGGTTCGACGGGATTGCGACTGCAACGAAGAAGTTGTCCCGAGGGACGGAAGCGCATCACCGCAGTACTGGCAATCGCGTAGCACCGCAGTTAGGCATCCACGAGCCGACCTGCCGGGGCGCCCTTCGCCTGGCCTGCACTCTCCTTCCCCTTCGAGCCTTCGCGTTCGCCGCCGCACACCTGCGAACAGGACAGCCGCCAGGCACCTGATCTGCTCCGAGCATCAGCACAATTAACTCAAGATCGATGCGACGAGGTTTATTTCCATGGCACTGACACGCGAACAGCAAATTGCAGCCCTCGAGAAAGACTGGGCCGAGAACCCGCGCTGGAAAGGCGTGACCCGTACCTACACCGCCGCTGATGTCGTTCGCCTGCGTGGCTCCGTGCAACCCGAGCACACCTTTGCCCGCCAGGGTGCAGAGAAACTGTGGAAGCTGGTCACCGAAGGTGCCCACCCGTCCTTCCGCCCTGAGAAAGACTTCGTCAACTGCATGGGCGCCCTGACTGGCGGCCAGGCAGTCCAGCAGGTAAAAGCCGGCATCCAGGCCATCTACCTGTCCGGCTGGCAGGTTGCCGCCGACAACAACTCGGCCGAGTCCATGTACCCGGACCAGTCGCTGTACCCGGTCGACTCGGTACCGACCGTGGTCAAGCGCATCAACAATGCGTTCCGCCGCGCTGACCAGATCCAGTGGAAAGCGGGCAAGAACCCGGGCGACGAAGGCTACATCGACTACTTCGCCCCGATCGTGGCTGACGCCGAAGCCGGTTTCGGCGGCGTACTGAACGCCTACGAGCTGATGAAGAACATGATCGAAGCAGGCGCCGCCGGCGTGCACTTCGAAGACCAGCTGGCCTCGGTGAAAAAATGCGGCCACATGGGGGGCAAGGTACTGGTACCGACCCAGGAAGCCGTACAGAAGCTGGTGGCCGCGCGCCTGGCTGCTGACGTGTCGGGCGTACCGACCATTATCCTGGCCCGTACCGACGCCAACGCCGCCGACTTGCTGACCAGCGACTGCGACCCGTACGACCAGCCGTTCGTGATTGGCGAGCGCACCCGTGAAGGCTTCTACAAAGTGCGCGCCGGCCTCGACCAGGCCATCGCCCGCGGCCTGGCTTACGCGCCGTATGCCGACCTGATCTGGTGCGAGACTGCCAAACCGGACCTGGACGAAGCCCGCCGCTTCGCCGAGGCGATCAAGAAGGAGTACCCGGACCAGATCCTGTCGTACAACTGCTCGCCTTCCTTCAACTGGAAGAAGAACCTGGACGACGCCACCATCGCCAAGTTCCAGCGCGAACTGTCGGCCATGGGCTACAAACACCAGTTCATCACCCTGGCCGGCATCCACAACATGTGGCACGGCATGTTCAACCTGGCGCACGACTACGCCCGCAACGACATGACCGCCTATGTGAAGCTGCAGGAGCAGGAATTCGCTGACGCTAGCAAGGGCTACACCTTCGTGGCGCACCAGCAGGAAGTGGGCACTGGCTACTTCGACGACATGACCACTGTTATTCAGGGTGGGGCTTCGTCGGTGACTGCCCTGACGGGTTCGACTGAGGAAGAGCAATTCCACTGATAGTGGCTTGCGGTTGAACGAAAGCCCGGCGCTTGTAAAAGCGCCGGGCCTTTGTTTTTGCCGGTACCGGCCCTTTCGCGGATGAACCCTGTAGGAGTGGCCTTGTGTCGCGAAAGGGGTGCGTAGCGCCCCCGGGATCTGTGCGCCACCGCAAAATTGCCGGGGCCGCTCTGCGGCCCTTTCGCGACACAAGGCCGCTCCTACAGACGAATCGTGCCTATCAGGGGTGCCTCTGCGCTGCATGCCAGTTCAGCTTGCCGGC
>NZ_BLJG01000160.1 GCF_009932375.1 Pseudomonas juntendi | reverse complement strand
ATCCTGACGCGGCGGGGACTCGAGCCGGCCATCTACATTTACTCGCTTGTCAGCAGCCTGCCTGCCGTCCACTTCGCTCTTGGGCATCACTTGCGGCACCTGCCCCGGGGCAGCTCCCGAATAGATGGCATTCGCAGCTTTGGCACAGTAGGAAACGGCAATGTACTGCCGTGCAAAATCACGCAGCCCGTAGAAGTTACCCGCCTGGTTCACGCCCTGAACCACACCGTCTGCCGACAGTACTCCAATGGCCATGCCTGCCTTGTAGGTGCCGTTGGCAAAACCAATCCCCCACAAGGAGAACATCAGCACGATCAGCTGAATGAACGAGAAGCCGCTGGCAGTCGGCAGCAACACCGCACCACCTGCCACAATCCGCACCGGCGTCCACAATGACGACCAGCTCTTGCCCATGGCCTCGCCGTCATTTGCTGTATTGGTGACCCCCATCACTGCCACGTACGAGACGATCAGCGAGCCGATGATCAGGATGCCGCTGTTGAAGAAGCCGAACATGGTGGCAAGGATGTTCGCGCTTGCTTCCACTGTGTTGGGGTCGGTGCCTTTGACCAGCGAGTCGATGACCGGCCCGAAGATTCTGCCAAGCATTACGACGGACTGGTCAGTGCAAGCGGTTGGGTCGCTGCATGGAGAAAACGGCATTTGAGCCATTTGTGATACCTACCTGAATCGAGTTGCGGACGGTTGATCTGAATCGTTCGCGACGAATTCCCCTTGGAATGCTCCGTCGTCCTTGAGGCGAGCTGCCTGACAGCTCAGCCAGCGTTGCCTGCACAGCCCTACTTTCGTGGCAAAACCATGGAGCCACCAGCGTGGTGACCCGTACACCTATCGAAAGCGAGGCAATCTTAAACCACAAATCACTCCTTTATCAAAATTTTGTTATGTAAGAAAACTAACAAAAACCTAAAATAGGTTGCTCAGCAGATGAAGAAATAGATGGCTACAGGCAAAAACTGAAAGTGTAAGACCGTGTAAAAACCAGCGTTTTATGCCTAGATCACCGGTGTGATTAAGGGCGAAGCGTGATAATCTTCACATTTTAGCGATCAAAGCGGCTGCCTGAGACCGTCCTTCTTGCGATACCTTTTTTCGATGGGTGATCCTGCCGGTTTTCGGGCGTCAAATACGTGTCAAATGGGGTTTTCTGGCGGGTTTTCAGCCAGTTTCAGCTGTTGAACGCAATGGTCAAGCCCCACCACAGGAACCATGGCGGCAGCCCGGTTGTGTTGGGCGTTTTCGCTTGGCAGGCCCAGCAAATACGGGGGCACTCCTGGCTGCCGCACACTTACCTCGACAGGCGCTAGGGGCATACTTCAAGGGGCCAGAAAAAACGATTTATCCATGCACCTACAAGAAATATGAAGGTAAAAATGCTAAGGTCATTCAAGCCTGTGAAGCCCTAGGATTTACAAGGGTTTAGCCACAGCAGGCCAGTGGAAATGCTATCGAGATCCGCATCAGTTGGGGCGGAGCCCGCACGGCCCACCGCACAGCCACGCAGGTGCCGCGCAATACCGACTGATTCGAGCACGCTCAAGCCTTGGGACAAAACGACGGACATAGATGCAGCTATCAATACGCGATGCCAGCCGATTCGTGATCGGGGCCGGGTCTATGCGAGACAGAGCCATTGCGGCTTCTGGCAACCCGGCAATCAGCTTGGAAAACGTGGCGCAAGCCGCGCTACGTGAAGGCCCTGACGGCCAAAAAATTCGCCAGACAATCGACACCCTGGGCGAACGGGAGTCGGCATGGCTGCGCAACACCCCGCCCCATACCCTGAGTTCCGACCGAGTCATGAAAAGCCGTTCAGCCGAGGCCACTGCATTGCGGGCCATCCATCGCGCAATAATCAGCAGCGTGGCTTTCGAAGCAGCAGCCACAGGCGCCAAGCCTGAGGCGGAAGACAGCCTGCGCCAATCGCTGACCAACGCCCTCGAAGCAATCGACCAGGCCCCAGGCTCCCGAGCGGACCGGGAGGGGTTACTGGCCAACATGCGCGATCAACTGCTTGCCGTAGCCTCGGACGGCAACCACATGAAGCAACTGCTGCACCACAGCGAACAAGCCTACCTTGCCGCAGAACTCGAGAAGACATTCGCCCGTTACACCAACCCCTCGCTGTCGCGCAGCGAAGACCTTGACGGGCACAACCCCTAAGGACGCCAGCATGCCCAATGCGCAGGAATTCCAGAGCTTCACCGCCTCCGTTTTCCCGTCACAAACGGCGGAAATCGTCATTGCCAAGCAGCCCGTACTGACCGATTACGGCCATCAGCTACGTAGCGCCGTCAACCAGCTCCCGCCAGAAGTTTCCAGAGCGTTGCTTGGCGAATATGGTATGGCCTCGCCGGCGCTTGTCAGCGGGATCGAAGAGGCAATTGTGCAGCGGGAATTTGCTAACGACCATGCAGCGCAGCAGGCAAACCTGAATCAGAATTGGCTGAACGCCGCAGAACTGCACACCTCCGGCATCGACGAAACCATGGCCGCGGCAGACGATACCTGGAATGCGGCGCCGTGAGCGCCGCAGATGCCAACATATTCAACAATGCAGGCCAGCGCGCGGCAGCCTACTGCGAAACGGTTTTATTGGAATGCATCCCATCACGGCATGATATCGATGCAACCTTGAACCGTACCTCATATTGCAAGTACTCACTCGCTAAAACAGTTGCCGGGCGCCGCCCCCTGTCCCTTGTCGAGTCATAGGCAAGCACGGTATCACAGGTCGTCCATTGACCCGCCCGGGTATTGAGCCTGCTCGCTTCCGAACGCATCCTTGCCTCGAAACCGGGATCCTCCATCACAACCGGAATTCGTGCAGGGACGGTCACCAGCGCCACATGGCGCCCACTTCCGTCCCCCATGAAGCCCGGCACCATGGTGAGATTGTCATTTTTGTCGAAACTTGGAATCGAGGTGAAGCGCGCAGCGAACTGCTGCGTATTCGCCAACTGACCAAGGATCTGCCCTTTCAGTTGCGCCCAGTAAGCATCTGGCGGGTTGTGTGCATCATAGCTAGGCGCCGCCCGGTCATAAGGGAGACCTGCACGCTTCAGCTTCGCTTGGCGCTGGAAATACCTGTCGCGACATACCTCGTTGGTATCTTTATTCAAGTCTTGCCCGGACTTGGCGCTGTAGAGCAAGGCGCTCGCACAGGCGAAGTCATAGCGGCCGTTGAAATACAGGTACAGCCCGCCCCCGGACAAGCTTTTGGTCGGTATCAGGTCCAGCGTGCCGCTGCCTGCACCACCGGCCATACCATTGACGAGGCTACTGGGCATCATCGAAGTCAGCGAGCTGACCGCTTCGTCCGAGAAACGAACCTTGGTAGTCCCATCGGGCATTTGCTCGGTAGTGACACAGCCTGCCATTGCCACGGCAGCGAGCACGGGCAGCATGCGTTTACACTTGGTCATGCACGTATCCTTACTTTGGAAAGTCTGCTTGAGCACTTCAGAAGAAGCGCCCCATATCTTGCTGCTGAACCTTGGCCTGCCGGGTTTCGCGCAACTGACGCACCACGTCGCCCTGGCGCATCTCGACAGGCTCGCCACACAGCTCACCCACTTCGACCACATAGCCATCCCGCACTGCCACCTGCACGCACTGCACGAAACGCGCAGCAGCCATGCGCGCACGCTTGCCGGCATCGTCGACGAAAATGCCGAGCGCCAAGGCCGGCATGCGGGAATCCATGAAGTTCACGCCATTGACCGACAAATACAATCGGTCGGATACATAGGCCGCCTCGAAGGGCATGTTCGAAACCCAGGCGGCCTCGAACGGCTGGACCCCCAGGTACAGGGTTTCGCCCTCCAGGGCGAAACTGAAACGCCCACTTTGCATGGGCGACAGCAGCATTACGCGGTCATGTTCGGGATGGCGCAACACTTCGTCCCGCTTGAAGTTCGCCGTCCAGCGCAGAAAATTGGCATACCCCACCAGCTGCCTGGCGGCTCGCGCGACACGGGCTCGCTCTTGTGCACTTATTGCCGGCCCAACGTCCCTATGGCCTTGCTCCATGTGAATCAGTCCTCGTGCTTTTTGCGTTTTTCCAGCATGCCGAAGAAGTCGTCCAGAATTTTGTTCAGCATCTTCTGCGGCGTGTGGCCAAAGTTCTTGGCGTGTTCCGACACGCGCTCATGGTTGTCATTGCGCAGCGTGTAGGAGTTGGACGGGTCTTTCTTCCGGTTGCGGAACGATATCAGCCCGGAACGGCGCGCCATCGACATCATGCGCTCGTAGTCGGTGTGCGAGATGTTGAACTTCTTGCGGATATCGACCTTGGTCAGCCGCTCGTCTGCCTTCATCAACCGCACCGACTCCACCATCAGGTTATGCAACTGGTTGAGCCGCACCAGGTGGTTGAAACCACTGTCGATCTGCCCCCGTTCCACCGCCCCACGATCGGTGTCCGGACGCGCCAGGCCGCTGGAGAGGTTTTTCAATACAACCTCATCGGACAAGTCGAGAGGGTTACGGTTCTTCTTCGTTTCCTTGAAGTCAGGTGACTCGCCGCTCAGGTAATACACCGAGCCTTGCTTGGCGATCTCCACCTCAAGGAAGGAACAGGCAACCATGAAGATGTCTTCAGTGCACAACTTGCGCGATACACCCTGCTGAACCGCCTCACGGCTCAGGGGCTCATCGGCGGCACGCATGGCAGCCTGGGTATGCTTGGCCCGCTGGATATCCTGGACCATGTTGAAATACGACTTCAGCGGCAGCACCTTGTCAGACAGGTTGACCAACGGGTGCAACTCCTTGACGGTATCGGCCAATACGTCTGGCGAAGGGACCAGCAGCGACCTCAGGCCTTGGGCTAGGGACAACAACTTGGCCCCGTCTTTAACTTCATTCGCTGGTCGCATATACGTACCTAAGATGTCCGATCCAAAATAGTCTTAAAGTGCCGGCAGAGGCATGAACACCCCGCTCAGGCAGAACAGCAGCGCCAGGCTTCGTGGGCCCGACCCGCTCTTATTCTCCAATCCTGGAAAAGATCCTCCTTCGGCACCGCAGTGCAGCAGCCGGGTGACGCGGGGAAGCTCCCCGACATTCTACCCGCCTGCAAACAAGCGAACGGCTTACTCCATCCCTGAAGCAGCTGACAATGGCAATCATTGCGGCGCAAGGCACCCAATGTCACCGCCCTGACCTGGGTCCAGCCCCATGGATTGGAGGGTCTGCTTGGTCAACTCTACCTGCGCCTTGATCGACTCCGGATCGTTCGCCATCTGCTGCGCGACAGCATTTTCAATCGGCGACTGAGAGGAAGCAAGATGAGACATTGTCGCCATGACTGCAACGACCGCCAGAGGCGGTACCAACCAAGCCATTGCAGTCTTGCGCCGGCGCGACCTGGCCTGGCGCTCGGCCTCACCAGCGGCCTGCTCGCGCAGCGCCTTTCGCGAAGGCTGCGCCGCGGCCACCTGGTACTGCGCAGCAGCCAAGGGAACAGGGCGGGCGACCTCAGCAGCCACACCCGCTGCACGCGCTTCCTCACGCTGGTAGTAGTCGCTCAAGGCCTCGTTGAGACACTCGGAAACCGCCTGACGCACCTTGTAGGCCACCAGCGCCGGCTCGACATGAGTGAGCGCGCCCTTGCGGTCTGCCTCGGCATGCAACACCAGTCGCAGGGCCGCCAGCTCATGCATCGCCTGTACCCCGGCATCACCCTCGATCATCAGGCTGACGTTCCCCTCGAGCACCCGCTGATGGTCAATGTCTTGTGCTGCGTCGAAGCCGGCTACAACCAAAGACAGCTGCCGAAACGCCTTGGGGATACGCACAGTGCGTGTTGCACGGCAGGCGTCGTGAGGGCTTTGGCTGTCAAACACCACCAAAAGGTGCTCGCCCGAACCGAAGATGCGGATACCAGGGTCGAACTCGAAATTTGGCGCTTTGGCTTTCATGTACTTTGCTCCTTAAAGTTTTCCAAAGATGTCTTCAAGCACGACCGCTTGCGAAAGGCCGGTCATCATCCTTGGCTTCCCTGTACGGTGATCGATGAAGAATGCCGCCGGTACGCCCGCCTGCTCCTTGCCGTTGTGCTCGAAGGCAGCGAAAAGGAACGCCAGGTTGGTGCTCAGTTGCTCGACGGTTTCCGGTGAAGGCTCTGATCGCACCTGCTCATGCTGCCCCAACACCCGCGCCAGGACCTTGGGGTCCTTGGCCTGCAGCAACGTGGCAGCCAGCGGAACGCCATCCGCCGGGTTACCCAACGCCGCAGATGGAATCCATTTGATCGAATGGCCCTTGGCCGCGTATGCCCTTGTCAGGTTGTATGCCTGGCGGCAGTAAGGGCAGCGTGGGTCGATGATGATGTAGACGGTATCGCCGATACCACCCTCGCCTTCCTTGATCCCTGCCAGAGCGTCCACCGTTTTCATCGACTCCGGGATCGCGCCTTTGAAACTGCCGTCCATGGCGGCGGCTTCGCGCACATCAGGCTTTTCGACCGGGGACATCTGCGGCGCTACACTTGGCGCAGCTGCTGCAGCTGCGGGGGGCAGCGCTGCAGCGGCCTGGGCCGCGCCGGGCAGGAAGGCGTCGGAAATATTACTGCCCGTTTCCGCATTCCAGGCCACCCCGGTAAACAGCACTGCAGAATCAGGGGTACTGAACAACACGACCTGATGGCCATTCTTTTCCACGGTCCAGGCTGTGAGCCCGCCTAGGCCGACTGGCCGAGCGCTGACAATCTGCCCATAGCGCGATACCCGCTGTGCGGTCAGGTCATCGAGTTCTTGCTGGGCAGGGTTTACCTGTGTGGTGCCTTGCGCGGTGATGAAGGCAGACAAGTCCGCCGGTTGGGCTGGCGCGGCGTGGGCGACAGAAACCCCCGCCGCAAGTGCCGCCAGCATAGCGACAGGTCTTGCGATCACACCTTTCATGACTCAATGTCCCTATTAATAATCCAATACGACTGCATTCTAACAAAAAAGCAAAAAAACACACCAAAAAAACGAAAAAAGGCCATCTATAAAGATTGCCTTTGGCTGCTATCCAAGCTTCTAGGGCAACACTTCAGACCGCATGTTGCGCAATGGCGGCGGCCTGCTCTGAGGCATGCCTATCGTGCTGCATTTGCTCGTAGCGCTTCTTGTCCGCCTCGGAGTACTTGTAACTGGCCATGGCCAGTTCAAGACCGTTGACCGCCTTGTCAAGCTGCGGCTCTGCCAGCGATATACCCGCTTTGCACTCATACAGGAAATGCGAAAGGATCCCCGGGGCTTCCGGAAAACCAGCCTGGCGCCCTATCGTCTGCAGCGCATACCACATGTCTCGGTCATAGAACCGCAGCCAGCGCATTTCTGCCGGTGGCAGCACCCCCAGGCGGCGCGCCTGGAAGAACATGGCAAAGACGATAGTGCGGACAAAGGCATGCGCATGCAGGATTGCGCTGGCGTTCGGGTGCTTGATGTACTTCTGGATGATCGCCCGGGGCACCTCTAGCGGTATGTCGGGCTTCAGCCAAGCGTATGGGTCAGCACCTTGTGCCGTTTTACCGGTAGGTGCCTGGAACTGGTCCCAGCACCAGGCAACCATGTACTCACTGTCGGCCATCGCCGCCTTGAAGGCAGCGTCATCCAGCGCCGTATCGGTGGCGACTACCCGCGGCAAGGCGATGGCTACCAGCAGGGTTTCAGCGGGTGTGAGGTTGCTGACCCGGGTCCAGTGCTGGCCTAACTGGCGACGCATCACCTCTGTGGCTTTCTCGCGATCCAGGGTTGGCGCCCAGCTGCGATCAGCCTGCTCTTGCCAACCACTGATCAGCAAGTGCTGGTAGGCAAACTGCCGTGATGTCTGCGACATGCCGAACATCGGATGGTCCAGCGGCTGGGCGATCAGGTCGAGCTCGGCGAACATGCGCAGGTGCGGGTACTGCACTTTGTTCTCTTGCACGAAGCTTTGAATCGTGTGCGTCTTGGTGAACTTGAGCTTGGGGTGTGTCCGGTTGACTTGCAGGAACATGCGCACCGCCAGGAGCACCAACAGCAGCAGGAAGAACCCGTTCATGAACAATGACGACGTGGTGATTTCCCCCCACGCCACGCTTGAGAAATCTCGCTGGCAGGCGCCGATGATGCCCTCCGGCGCGCACATGCGCTCAACCCAATGGTTGATTGAGGCGATACCCGGCAGTGCCGCGAAGTCACCCAATACACTCGGCACCCACAGTTCTACATAGCGGATGTAGGTATACACCTTGGCGATCTTGTCATGGGCGAAATACCAGGCGCCCCACCCCCCCAGGTAAAGTACCGCCATGATCCCCAGTAATATGGCGGGGTCATCCCAGGTAAAGCTTTTCTGCCCACCTCCCTGCTGTTTCATGCAACGCCTCCTCTGGCTGCCACGACGATCTGGCCGGTCGTGGCTTCGCTGCCCGCTACCTGGTCAGCTCTTTGAGCAGGTTGTGCGTGGTACGCACACGACCCACCATGAACACCCCGACTCGACGGAAAACCGCGCGTACGGTCATTTTTTTCACCACCTCGATATAAACCAGGCCAATGGTCATGCACAGCGCCAATGGCAGCAGGAACTTCCAAAACGCCGGCACCAGTAGCAACATCAACCATGGCAAGGCAGCGCTGGCGTTGATCACGAAAAAACGTGCAGGTGGAGCGCTTCTGCTCCAGTGGTACCGTCCTGTTGCCATAACCTCTCCGTAAACTCTCTGCAGTCAGCATTAGCGGGTAGCCAACAGCTCAGCCGTGGCGCAAATCGCGGGCCGTCGCCTCGCTGATCAGGCCCTCGGCCAGCAGCCGGTCCGCCTCGGCAGCAAAGGTATGCCCCTCTTCACGCACAAATTCTGCAACCCGCTGGGTTACCCGGCCCATATCGGTCAGGTCCATCAAGTTGTCGCGGACCTGCTCGGTAAACCTCAGCCACGAACGCGCTGCGGTGCGCTTGCCATCAAGCGTGGGCACCAACTTCTGCGCCATCATGAAACGGCTGGTGTCGACCAGGTCATAGATAGCGGTGGCCCGCTCCTGCTCGGGAAAGCGGGAGATCATTCGACGCATGATTGCCGCAACATCCTTGGCGTGGACCGTACCGAACACGGGGTGCCCCGTCAGCGATAGCTCGACCGCTGCGCGAATGGTTTCCTGGTCACGCAATTCGCCGATCACGCACAGGCCGGGCGCACGTCGCATGGCTTCACGGTTAGCCCGGTAAAAGTCCTTGAAATGGGTGGGGATCTGCGACTGCACGAAGATCGAATGCTTGCTCTGCACCTTGTCGTAGGTGAACTCGATCGGTTCTTCATGGCTGATCAGGTTGCCCTTGATCGGCGTGTCGTTTTCCAGAATGAAGCGGTTGATGGCGGCAAAAGTGGTGGTCTTGCCATGACCGGTGGCCCCGGCTACGTAGACGATGCCATCACGGGGTGTGGCCATCCTGACGATTTCCTCGCTCAGGCCCACCTCCTGGATACGTGGCGGGTCATCGGGGATGGCCCGAATGACTATCTGGCACGAAGTATCACCATGACACGCGATAGGCGAAGCGTTGACGCGATAGGCATAGCGCAGCCGCGCACCCCGGGCATCCTTGCGCTCCGGGTCGAACAGTTCGTAGCGCTCGTTGACCGCAGTACCAGACACGATATCGGTGGTGGCGGTATCCCGGTTGGCCGCCATCTTCAGCAACTCGTTGACCTCCCCGACGTCCAGCGCACGTCGGGTGACCGCATACAATCGCCCGTACTTCTTCACCACTACCGGCAATGCCGGCTGGATGAAGATGTCGCTCACACCATGGGCCAGGGTTTCCAGCATCATTGCCTTGAACTGGTCGGCCCGGTCAAAACGGAACGGGTCTTCGTAGCTGGTCAGGCGCTCCAGGCGCTCGATCAACGCGCCCGGCTCCAGCATCATCAGGTCATCACGCACGGCTTGGGTCATTGCCGCCCGCCTTCAGCGCCCGCTGCCGGGCCTCGCACCTGGCTGCCCGCCGGTACGGTGGGCGCATTGGCAGCTGCAGGCTGGCGCACAGCAGCTGGCGATGGTGCCGGGCTGCCTGTGTGGTTTACCGCCGCGCGGGGTAACGGGTGGGCAATGGTGGAGGTCGCGATCGAACTACGCCATACGTTCATGTTGTCGTTGAACTCTGGCAGCGCGGTGATACGCAACAAGGTTTCATCTACCGCCATCGACCGCCCTTCACGGGTCACCGGGATCGCCGCCCCGGAGATTATCGGCATAGTGACCTGGCCATGCCGGGCAAACTCGCTGAAACGGCGCATCCCTTCGATATCGCGGTTCATACGGTCGAAGCCGTAGGTCAGCATCAGGTTGGCCTGCTCGACACCTTGGTGCCAGCCCTCGCGCACAGCCAGCTTCCACACTCGCTCCTCCTCGTCCGAACGCGGCACCAGGGCCGATACCAGTGAGGTACGGTCGAAGCTGGGCAGCGGGAAGCTCAAGTATTCGCGCCAGCTGGGCGGCACCGACGAAAAACGTGCCTGGGACTCGATCTTGTAGGCCGCCCCCGACAGGCGCAGGGTGTAGTCGCCATTCTGGTTGTAGAGGTTGCGTGCCTCGGTAATGACCGGCGGCACAACCCGGTCCTGAATCATCAGGCTGCTGAAGTCGTATACCGTATCGAACTCGCGCTCGCGCAGCTTGAGTGCCTTGTTGATATTGGTCAGCTGCCACGCCAGGCCAGCTTTCACCCCGACCTGCAGTGCCGCATCGAGAATGGCCTCACCGCGCGCAGCCGATGCCTGGTTCTTCTCGTCACGCATCGCCTCCACCGCCGACCGCGCATCAGCCGAGTCGCCCTGCTGTTGCACATAGGCAGGCTTGTCATAGAGGCGCTCGGCATCTTCGAGGGTCATCGGAGGCATGTCCATCGCCATGCTCAGCCCCTCCCCAACGCCAGTGGCACTGGCTTGTAGATCAGGCGCAGCGTATTGGTGCTCTTGTCCAGCACCACGTCGGCGCCGGTGTCGATCTGTGCCCCCACGTCCTTGAGCACGTTGATCGGCGTGGCTTTGCGCACCCATACATTGATGGGCTTGAGGTCCACGCGCTTGCCGCTTTCGACATAGGCATAGCCATAGCGGCTGGCGAATGTCTGCAGCAGTTCCTGGGGTTTGCCGATGAAATCGATATCAACCTGGTCAGTGTCGACTGCAGCCTGCCGCGAAGCCACTCGCGCCCGGTCGGCATTCAGCCGCGAAACGTAAGCGTGCTGGGAGTTGACCGCCACCGACACCTTGTCTGCGATGATCCGGCTGGCGAATGCCTCGGTGTCCTCGGTAGTAGGCTTGGCAGAACTTGCGCAACCACCCAGCGCCACCATTGCCAGCAGTACACCGCCAACTTTGAAGGCGCGTGCACCTATGAGTATTC
Source organism: Pseudomonas juntendi (assembly GCF_009932375.1). GTDB lineage: Bacteria > Pseudomonadota > Gammaproteobacteria > Pseudomonadales > Pseudomonadaceae > Aquipseudomonas > Aquipseudomonas juntendi. Next base: position 19,379 of record NZ_BLJG01000160.1, on the reverse strand, counting down.
CTTTCATGTAAAAACTCCTGAAGTTGTCTTGTTCATCGACCGGGGGCAACGGGTGCCCGGGTGCATCGGCACCCTGTGGCGGCCGACCTTACTGGTAGCTCACCACCAGACGTGCGTTGCGCTGCCGTTCCAGGTACTTGCCCCATTTGACCGCCAGCGGGATCAGGTCCTTCTTGTAGATGTCGTTGAATTTGCGGGTTCGCGAGTGATAGTTGGCAGCTCGCGTCCAGAAGTCCTGGCCGTTGTTCTCGTCGAGCTTCTGGCGCAATAGCCAGGCCGCCAGTTCGGCGTTGTAACAACCGCGCCAGGCAACATCAGACTTGGTGATCGCCGGGTACGAAGCGAACACGCCTTTCGGGCCCCAGTGGGTGGTATTGATCTGGAAGTGGCCGAGGTCGAAGGTGCCGTTGCGGTTCGACACGCTCTGGCCGTTCTTGCCGCTTTCCTTGCTCGAGATGGCCAGCAGCACGTTGGCCGGCACACCCTGGCGCTGGGCCGCCTGGACGACACAGGCGATATCGGCCGGGCGCACGGCGTAAAAGTCATCTGCCCCTGCCTGCACAGTGCCGCACACAAGCAGAGCAAACAGCCACCGGTACCGATTATGCGCCATGGTCAGATGATCCATTTCTGGTGCTGAAACCAGAACCAGAAAGCGCCCTCGACAAACAGCTGGCCGCTCGACACCTGCCAACTGCGGTAGGACTTCTTCATACCGAAGATCCACAGCGCGAAGCCGATCGACAACCAGTTGAGGGCAATCAGAATGCCCGCACCGCTGGCCAGCATGTAGATGAACCCGGCAGCGGCAATGACGCTGGCAATGAAAAACGCCCTGGAGTGCAACTGATGGCTCCGGGCAATGCGGTCGATCTCGTCGCGCTCGATGCTGGTCAGCTGCGCCTTGACGCGCTCGTTGCGGTAGCGCGCAGCATGCGCCTTGACCTGCTTGACATCATCCTCTTCGAGCAAAGCGAAGTCGCAGTTGTTGCAGCCCCAACGGTGCAGCACGCGCATCTTGCCTTTGGGTACCTGCTCGAACGCTTGCGGGTCATCCTCCGCCTTTAGCAGCACGCCCCGCTCGCACTCCGGGCAAGCAGGGCTGAAGCTGGAACGCCAGAGTGCCTTGATGTGCTGGTTGCCCATGCGCAGTTGGTTCACCCCCAGCGCCGCCATGGGCATGGTGACAAACGCCAACTTCGCGGCCTTCTTCCCTGAACTGAACAACCCCATCGCCTCACCCTAGCATGCAAACATTCTGATTTCTGATTATCTGTGAGATATCTATCGTCGTCAATTTATGACAAACAATAATGCCCACTCCGGCCGCTGATCACGTTGCCTGCAACTAGTCCTGGGGTCGCTCCTTCATCAGCACGCGGCACTGTTCCTGCAGCTCATCAAGCCGCTCCCGCATCCCTGCCACGCTTTGGGCTGCAGGTTCGGGCGCTACGTTGTAAGCGGTTTGCCGGGCAATCTCTGCACAAGCCTGCTCGATACGTTCTTGCGCCGCCCATTTATCCGAAAGCGAGGCAAAGCCCCCGCCGCTTGCCATCAGCTGCATGTCGAGCATCTGCTGCGGCAAGGCAATGGCCAGTTCGCGCGCCCATTCATCGTCTAGCGCCTGCTCGTCAACTACCGCAACCGCTGGCGCCACCGGGGGCACTGCCAGCTGGTCCGCGACCGCCAGAATGCAGGCCTGGATGGCTTCCGGGCCCAGGGGGTCAAGCTGCGGGGCTGGGCCCGTAGCCGCAGGCAACTGCTCGGGAGCCTTGGGCTGAGGTGGTTCTACCAGTGGGGCGCTGGGTGCCGACTGTTTGAGATCACCGGACAAATACGCGCCAAGCACGCCGAACGAAGTCTCCTGGCGGCCGAGCAAGGGCCGGTCCGGGTCGGCATAGTTGTGCTCGAAAACACTGTGCATGCGGGCGAAGGTAGGGTCACCTTTGACGACAGCGCGTACTCTGCTGGCGAAGGAACCATCCTTCAGACTGTCGACGAATGCCTGGCGCGACTGCCGGTTCTGCGGCAGGTCCGACGGTTCGGGCGGCTCGACCGGAATGAAATCGTTGATGCGCATTTCCTTGGGTGCCGGCCCGGCCGTGTAGAAACCCAGGCCGCGGATAAGCGCCACGCCACCCGTCTTGCCATTCTGCGCTTTCTTGCCAATCAGGAAGGTGAACTCGCCGTTCTCCTGCATGGCCACGTCATCGTAGTTCAAGCGGCTGCGTTGCTCGATGGCGATATTGTCCGATTGCCGCAACTTTTCATTGCCTGCTGTGCGTTCGAAACTGCCCAGCATGGCCTGCGCGGATTCCGCAGCGGCGCCCTGCACGCGCCGCCAGGTTTCCGACTCAGTGCCCGAGGTCAGGCGGCCGACAGCGCGGATGTTGGTGTTCTCCCAGGTGGCGTCCGCCTCTTCGGCACTGGACTTCTTCAACGAGGAGAAATCCTGCGCAGCAAAGGTCACACTGAAGCCAAGGCTGCGCGCCTGGGCCGGGGCAACGGCGAACCCGACTACAGCGTAATAGCCGTATTCGTCCAGGATGGTGTAGAAGGGGAACTTCGAGCCGGTTGGCCGGCTGTCGATGATCTCGCGCACTACGCCCTCGACCCGGTTACCCAGGCAACCGGCCATCATCTGCTTGATGCTGCCGACGATCATCTTGCCAAGCATGCGCATGCTGTCCGGGGCGCGCTCCAGCGCCGGCAGCAGGACCACCAGCAAGCGGCGGTTGATCACCACATCGTAGAAGTCCACGTCGCCGACGCGGGTCTTGAAGATATGGCCGTAATTGAATGTCAGGTCATTGAAGATCCGCCCAAGCTGCATGACGATGTAGCCGTGCTGCTCCAGGGTCTTGGTCTCCTGCTTCTTGAACTTTGCCTTCTGATAACCGGGCAATGTCAGCAGGTAGGAGCGCAGTGGCGCCACGATCACGTCGAACATCTCGCCGTATTTACCGCCATGCTCCCACACCAGGTCCTCGATAACGTTCAGCTCGAAATATTCCAGGTACTTTTCCGGCGACAGGTTGATGAAACCCTTGTCGCGCAGGTAGGTCAGCGGCCGCGTCAGCGCCGCCACGAACATGATTGCCCGCCCCTTCCACATGTCACCGCCGCCACCGGAGTCATCCATCAGCGAGACGATCAGCTCGATCAACATGCCAGATGAGGTATTGCCCATCATGTTCATGTTGTTGGTGACCTTGTCGACCTGCTTCTCGACGAAGTCGCGCCCCGAGGTGATGAAGTTGATGATCAGCAGGTCATCTTCGCGGCCCAGGTAGCGCGAAAGGCGGAAAATCTCTTTCTGCAGCTTGGGGTCGCCCTTGCCATCGACGTAGATGAAGCCGGTGTTCTGCACCAGGGCGTTGAACACGATACCCAGCAGCAGCTCGGTATTGTGGGTCACCAGGCTGTCGTCGGTGATGTACAGGTGGTGCGGGTGATCAATCTCGATACACTGGCACGGCGCGCGGCCCGCAGCAGTCACTTTCCAGACCTCGGCCCAGCCATTGAACTTGGCAGAACCGCGCTTTTTGCGCACCTTGGGCAGCATCACCACAACGCCACGCGCCATCAACTCACGGATGCCGTCGGTGGTCAGGGTATGCGCCTCTTCACTGCCATCCTGCCCGCAAGCAAGGACCCGCCACAGGTGATCGCCCGTGGCTTGCGCCCGCCGCCCATCGCGCGTGGCAACGGTCCAGATCGGCTGAACGCCCTGTTCGATCACCCGCAGCACCGCAGCCTGCTTTCCATCGGGGGTGCACACACTGTCACCGACCCGGATACGACCTATCTCGACCCAGCCGGCTGGCGTCAGCACCTTGGCATGCTTGGGCTGCGGCTTGCCCGAGCCGGTGGTTCCCAGCACCAGTTGGTGGGTGCGCAGGTCACTGTCGCCGGCGTAGATCTGCTCTTTGCTTTCCAGATCGTTACCGAAGAGGGTCACGCCTTCGCCTTTCTTCTTGCCCTTGTACGAGCCGTCATTGACGTTCGCCAACTTGGGCACACGGTAAGGGAAGTCGAAAGTGCGATGGTCTACGTCAACGAACTTGCGCTTGAACGCCCAGGCCAGCAGTAACAGCAGCTCACCGGAGAACGGGACCTTGATCAACACCAGCGCCAGCACCGGCAGCGCGAACGTTCCGAAAACCGCACCATCGGCCGACTGGAAGAAATCACTGAAGCGCTGCCCGGCCAGGCGAGTGTCCTTGCGCCGGCGGCTGCTGTTGATTTCATGCTGACGGGATGCGCCCTTGTACTGAGCCATCTGTCACTCCCTACACTACGTCTTCGAATGCACTGGCGCTGATGTAGTCAGCTACCAGGTCTTTGGCGATCCGCGCAATTACCGACTGCTCCATGTCGTCATCGACGAACTCGACGTCCTTGAACGTCTCGCGCTTCAACCGCTCGACCATGTCCTTGCACCCCCCGGACGGAAAACGCCGGGCCAGCAGCGCCAGGGCGTCGGGGCGCGGCATGTGCTCGTAGAGCATGGTCCGCAGCTTGCGGTCCTCGGCGGTGGTCGTCAGTGCCCACAGGCGCATCGGCCCGGCCGACATGGTGAACAGCTGGCTGTAGGTCGCGTTCTTGGTTTCGAAGCGGGCCAGGAAGGTACAGCCGTGCTTGTTCGCACCGTGCACGAAATTGACCAACGCATGCTCCTCGGTGTCGGAAAGGCCGATGTTCTTGCGCAGCCAGTCACGGGTTTCCTTGGTGCCCGAATCGAGGATGAAGGTGGCCGTGGCGATCTTGGTCAGCGGGCCGAAGTCTTCCATCAACTGCGAAGCCAGGATGATTTCCATGTTCCACTTGCGCGCCTCACGGCCATCGGTCTGCATCTGCTCTTGCAGACCCACATGGCCACCGGTCTTGTGGAACTCGTCCATGCACATGACCTTGTATTCGTCCACCAGGTCGGCCACGAGGCGCTCGTAGAACGGCAGGTATTTCTCGGTGAAGAACGGGAAGTCCTCCTTCGAGAAGGCCACCTTCTTCATGAAGCACTGGCGCGCGATCATGTACATCAACGCGGTCTGTTTCTTGGCCGAGGCAGAGCCCTGCAGGGCCACGTCCTGCAGGTCCAGCGCCACGATGCGGGCACTGCCGACATCGAAGCGGGTATGGTCGGCAAACACCGGGAAATCGCCTACCGCCTCGCGAATACCCAGGATGAAAGCATCGACAAGGCTGCGCCCGACCTCACCAGAGCCTTCGTACTCGGCGCGCACCTCTTCGGTTGAAGCAACCGCGACCAGGTCGTTGAGTGTGGGAACCGCGTAGCGCTGGGTAACTTCCGCCTCATACACCATGCCTGCATCGAACATTGCATCGACCAGCTCCCAGTAGGTAGTGGCTGGCAGAATGCGCAAACCCAGCTTCGCCACGGCATCGTCGACCACGTCATTGTGCCCAGGCTTGTAGGTTTCCGGGCTGGCCCGCTCGATCTTGTCATCCTTGCGCCGGTACGCCAGGTCGACCATGCGGCCGACGAAGTTGCTCATGCCTTCATAGGGCTTTTCACGTTCAGGCGGGGTAACCAGGATGGTCAGGAAGTTCTTGTTGAACTCGCGATCCTTGGGTAGCGGGTAACGTTGGCCCAACGGAGTGTCCAAGGGGTTGATGCAGTCCTTGCGGGCATTCTGCAAACGTTTGTACACCACCAGGTGGTGCAGCCGCTGTGGCAGGTTATCGCGCACCAGGTCGCAGAAACCGGACGAAGAAATACCGATATCGGTGATGCCGATGTAGGGCAACCCGGTCAGCCCTGGCATCAGGCACGACTCGAAGTGGTTGTTGTTCATCAGCACCGACTTGCCCGAACCGGGCTTGCCGGCGATCAGGGTGATCCACGTGGTCTGTTGCGATGAAAAGCGCTGGTACTTGAGGATTTTGCCATCCAGGCTGCGATAGATCGTCGAACCTTCCTGGAACGGCGAGGCCGGCCGCGTCAGCGGCAGCATGGCCACCGCATCGCCTAGCGGCGCGGCGGCCGGGTCGCCGAGGTGCTTGGTGGTCAGGGCCAGGCAGTTGGACTGAAATGCCTGCATCGGGTTACCGGTTCGCTCGATGAACACGGGCTGCCCCCAGGCTTCCAGGGTGCGCCAGAGCTTGGACTTGCGCAGGGCCAGTTCCTTCACGCCCTTCTCGTCCGGACTGGCCCAGGTCATCGCGGCCACTTGCAGCTTGACCATGCACTCACCATCACGCACCCGCTCGCGCAGTTCCTTGGTGGCAAGGTTGATGTTGCGGTTCTGTTCGGAGGTAACCGACAGCAACTGGGCGAACAGACTCTTCCAGGCCAGCACACTCATGCCGTCGGAAGACAGCATGAACGACACCGAGTACGGCAACGCGCGTGACACACCGTTTTCCTGGGTTTCCGCGCGGTTCAAGCTGTTGAACAAAGTGTTGAAGTATTGCGGCTCCGCTGGCGGAATCGACATGAGCAAGGGTGCGTACACACGCGAGCCAACCCGCACACTGGTCGGGTCTGGCAACAGGCTGGTGCGCTCGCCGCTCCCGATTTCAGCTGAAGTCACCATGATCTGGCTAGGCAGCGTAGGGTACATGAACTCGGACATGTCGCCGCTTCGCCCACTGGTCTTCCAACGCATGGGGATGGCACTGCCCGGGATATAAGGCTTCCAGGTACGCGGGGTGATGTCTGGGTTCACCTTGGCGCGGATGGCGCGAATGGCTTCGCTGACATCCAGTATATCCGCCGAGCAACCGAACTCGGGGGACGTCAGGTCTTCGGAGATCTTGGTGACGAAGGAAAGGTGGCGGTCCTTGAGATAGGAAATCGGCCGCAGCAGGTTCTGCGCCTCCGCGGTGGCCGGCCACTGCGACTGTTTCCTGAATTCGTTCAATGCCTCGCGCGCCATCGACCTTTCGGTCTGATCAAGCAGCGCAGGCCGCGACCAGAACACCAGGTAGCACTCTTCGTCATACACATACTGGGCGTACTTGCTCACCCCTTCGTTGATGAGGTGCCGCACGTTGAGGTTCAGCCGCTCGGCGGTGGCTGCCTGCTGCAGCGCGTTCTGCTCCAGCGGCGCGGTGGCATCCAGGTCCCGGCTGAAGACAATTTGCAGGTGATGGCCGCGCACCTTGAAGTACACCGAGAGCGACGCTTCCAACAGGCTGACCAGGCGCTCGAACTGCTCTCGGCCGAGCACGCTCTTGGTGCCATTGAAGCGCACGATGGATGCCAACGAACCGTCGTTGGCGACGATGGCCTGCCCACCATCAACGGTTTCCAGGTCGCAATAGTCCTGTACGTCAGCCTTGAGCTGGCTCAGCACTGTCAGGATCACCGCCTCGAGTTTGTTAAACATTTCCTTGTTCTCCCTTGCCAACGCTCTCAACGGCGAGACTGAGCAGTTGCTGGTGCAGCTGCATCAAACAAAATTCTTCAGTAACTGGCCGCTCAATACCGACCAGTTATCGGGTAGGAACAGCGAGCGGTTATGGGCCGCATAATATTCAAGTTGGCCATCTTTGAAGGCGTTCTTGGTGGGAAACAGCCGCAGGGGCGCCAGCCATTGGGCGCGCTTGGCATAATCTTCATCGCTGACCAGTTGTTTGCTCGCGAGTGTTTCCGCCACACTCAGCACGGTAACCACTTCGCCACCAAATATTGCTTTGAGCGTGTCATTGCCACGAAACTTGAAAGCTGCCAGCAGGCTGGCAAACTTCTCATTGACCGCAACGTTATCCAGTAATTCGTTCACGTAGATACAGCGGGCAATATGGTTGATCTCGGTTTGCGTCAGCTCCTGGACGGCGACGAAAAAACCGGTGTCATTCATGGCGCAGGCGCCGAGGTGATGAACCTGACGGCACAGGTTGCACGCCGTCACCAGGTTTTCCTTGGTGCAGTTATCGGGGTTGCCATCCAGGGCATGAAGCTCCTGATACTTGGCAGACTTGAACCCGCAGTAGCGACAGGTGTAGTTGTCGCGCTGCCACACCGAAGTGCGAAGCTTGCTGTACTCGGCGCTGAACAGTTTGCGTTGGTCATCATCAGAGCGCCACAGCGGCCGGCGCACACCAAAGACTGGTTGATTGGCCGTTCGGCAGAGATAACCACCCGACAGGGTGGGCACCGTGTGCTCCCCCCGCGCAGAAGCGTTTGTTTGGCTCACGTCCGAATACCCCCGAAACTGTGCTTGAAATGCGGGGCTTTGCGCCCCGCCTTGGAGTCAACGACGCAGGTTCAGTTGACCAGCGTGTTGCGCATGATCCACATCACAGTACCGACACCCGCCATCAGGCCGCCGATGAACAGGCCGACAATGGCCGACATCGGCTTCTCACGCTCATCTTTGGAGGCTTTCCACAGGGTGTACAGGGAGATGGCGACCACCACGAAACCACCTACCGAAACCAGCGAGATCAGCAGCGTGGCGCCGCCCTGAGCAGTGTCATCGATGTTGGTCATGACGTCGCTGGCGGTTTTGCCGCCAGACTTGTCCTGGGTCAGGTCGGTTTTGTCGATGGCAAACGCCGAGGGCGCCGCCAGAGCACCGATCACAGCGGTGGTTGCACGAACTTTGGCCGAATCGTACGCAGCTTTCAGAGTTTTGAGTGCTTTCATGAGTGACGCTCCTTGTATTTCATATTTCAAAAAGCCGTTACGACCACGGCGTGAATAGGCCAACCAGATTGAATCCGATTGTGTTGTTGAGTACATCGCTGAACCACTTGAAGTTCCACGCCAGCACACCCCCGATAATCCAACCAAAGGCAGTACCGAGGCCGGCTTGAGTTTGGTTGTTGTAATAACCGTTTATCGTCAACCACCCTTTCACCATGGCGATGAAACCAACAACCTGCATAATGCCGAGCAGTGCCAACGTCGCCAGTTGTGCCTGCTCTTGCAATGTGGTGCCGGTCGAGGAATACGACAACATGCGCGAGTTTGCATAATCCCCGGTCAGGGTGCGCGACATGATGCCCATCCATTCCAGCGTACCGATCGCCAGCAAGATAGAGCCGATCACCAACTGCACACAGGCAGAGCCGATAGAAAAGCGCTGTCGCCCTGCCACATATTTCAATGCATTGTCATGGGTAACACCCCATAACTCGATCAACGCCGCGCCGGTCAGATAGAGACCGATGAGCACGGCAATTCCCTGGCACATCATGATCGCCGTGGGGATGACTTTCCCGACATTGACCATTACATCCACTAGATCGGCAAATCCGGCTGCCATGACAACGTTCCTGTTTAAAGAGCGGGTGAAGTAACGACGATGCCGCTGTCGCGATCGACCGCCAGTACTTTCAGTTCACGCTGGGCCGGCGGCAACGGGTCTCCGGCCTTGACGCTGTCTTCACCTTCGCCGTGCTTGACCCAGGCCCGGTGCCCAACCACCGCCTGCACCTTGTAACCCGTGGATTGGGGGATCGGGTGCGCACGTTTGGCATAACTTTGTGCGGCAGCTGGCGCCGGCTCCCTGCGCGGGGGCTTGATCACCTCGACATGCTGGCGGCTGTTCTCGTACGCCCCCATACGTTGCTGCAGGCTCGACAGGGTGGTATCCAGGGCTTTGATCTGGCTCAGCAACAGCTGGGTACTGCGCTGCGATTCCTCACGGACGATCTTCAGCTGCTTTTCGCTGTTTTCCTGAGCCTGCAGCGCCGCCTGGGCCTGCTCACGGGACTTGGCCAGCTCAATGCTCAGCACATCCATGCGTGCCGGCTGCGCCATTTGTGCCTGGCTCTGCGTCACGCGCTTGGTCTTTGCCGCGGGCGAGGAAGTCGCCTTGATCACGACCACGGCGAGCACGATGAGCGCCAGGAAGCTGCCGGCGAAAACGCCGATGAGTTTTCCGAACGACCAGTTCTTCATGTCGAACTCCTTATCGAGATTGATCGTGAACGTCTTGCAGGAAGAACAGGCCAAAGCCTTTGTTCGCAGGCGTTGCATAGGTGGCCGGGCGGTTGAAGCCACGGCGCACTTCCGAAGCGATCGCGGTGCCCATTTCCCCCACCGACGAGCCGATCACCTGCTTGGTCGAAGGCTCGGTAGTGGTCTGCGCCACCACACCACTCGGGCTGATGACCGTGGTTCCCGCCGTCTGCTGATAAGCACGCCCATAGCCCGACAGCAGCGAAGCCGCCCCCAGGGCGAAGTAGCGCTCCATGGTGTGGTGATCCTTGGTCTCGGCAATGCCCTGCTTGGCATCATCCTCACGCAGTGCCACAGCGCTGATGCGCATCGTCGGGCGAGGGTCGTTCACCGGCGGCGCGAGAATGGTGAACTTGACGCGGATGTTGTCCGGGGCCTGCTCGATCTTGCCGATCAGCTTCGAACCATTCCACTTGCCACCGCGAATGGTGGCCAGTACATCGCCGCCATCATCGGTGTTGATCTCGGAGTCCAGCGTGGCATACATGATGGTGCCGGTCTTGATCAGCATGGTCCGGTCGGTGTCACCCACAGCCTCAATGGCATTGGGATCCTTGTCGTCCTTGGTGGCGCGTGCCGCAGTGGCCATCGCACTGCTGGCGGGGCGTTCGACCGGGTAGTAGCTGACGGTGCTGAAGCTGCTTTTCTCCGCGAAGCCTTTAGCGCTCTCCGATTCGCCCATCAACTGCTTGATCGACTTCAGCGTTTCGCTTTTCAGCTCACTGACATATTGGTCGCGTTGCTCCTCGGCTTTTTTCAGCTCCTCTTCCAGACGCCTGCGTTCCTGCTCAAGCGCCTGAGCGTTGGCTGCCCCGGACTGCTGCGCAACCTGCAGGGTTTGACGCGGCGGTTGGCCAGCACCGATGTAAATCTCGGGCTGCTGCTGGCTGCCATCAACGTACGGCTGCCCTGGGACATTGAACTGAGCACTCTGGCCACGGGCAGCGTCCCTGCCCGTGGACTGCACGATGTTGGGGTCGAAGCCAGGCTGGTATGACATCCCGCGTTCGGCTGCCTGCTCGGCCTCCAGTGAGCTGCGCTGCGCACGGCGCTCTGCTTCGGTCGCGGAGATAGGGTCGATCGAGACTTCGGGTTGCGGCGCATTCGGCACGTCCACCGTGGACGCCTTGCCAGTGGGCGCGCTTTTCGAAGACATGCCGTTGTAAGCCAGGGCGCCTAACGCGAGCACGACCAACCCGGCAGCAATCAGCGAGACCTTGCCAACACCAGAACCGAACACCGCCTGCAGGTTGCGCCGCATCTCATCGGACTTGCGTGCCTTGTTCCCCTGCTCGCCGGCTTCCCCGTGGCGCTCGGCGACCAAGTGCTCGTCCTCTTCATCGAAGCCAGAGTCGTTCGGCGGCATGTTGTTATCACTCATTGCAGATTCCCTTGCTCGATGAAGACGGTTACGGCCTGCCCGCCAGTCGTGAACGTGACACTGTTCTGCAGCCCTGCGTAGCGATACACCGCCACACCGGTGGTGCTCCGCGCAGCGTTGGTGTAAGCCGGGTATTGCGCGTCAGCCTTGGCTTTCACGTACATGTTCGGGCCATAACTCCAGGCTTCCACGCCTTCCAGGCCGGTCACTTTCAGGCGGTTGGCCTCTTTCGGCGGAACGCCATCCAGGAAGTAAGTCAGCGCTTCGTCAATCGACGGCATGCGCAGCATTGCCACACTCGCCGCCGCGTCCGGGTTGCGGCCCGGCACCTTGGCATCGACCCGCATGTCCACTTCTTCCTGCCCGGCAGCGAGGATGAGGATGATCGGTGTTGCCAGGCCGCGCAGGGTCACGGTGACATTGCCATAGGCCGCTGCAGTGGCAGGGTCCAGGGTCAGGATGTTGGTCGGCGCGGCTGTGCCGTTCTGACCGCCCTGCGCGCCCTGCTCGCGACCGTCACTGAACAGTTCGCGGTTGATCGACACGTTCTGGATCATCCATGGCTGACCGGCATAGTCGGAGAACACGATCGACGACTGCTGGCCCTTGCTCAGGCGCACGATAGGTGGCGACACGCCTGGGTCTAGGTTCAGCGCAAGTGTGCGAGTCACCGGTTTGGGCGGGCTAACATAGGCCGTGGCCTTCTGCTTTTCCCGTTCCAGCCACAGCTGCTTGATCAACTCGACTTGCGACGATGTCAGTTGCGAGTCGTGCACGTCGTTGACGGTGTCGCTGATGACATCCTCCGGGCGCGGATAGACCACTTGAGCCGCACTGGACACTTGCCGGCCAAGACCATTCATCGGCGGCTGGGGGGGAGCCTCGCTGCCGTGCGCGGCGCCGACCTGCCCTGGGCCACCCTCAGGGGGCGGCGCAACCTGCGCCTCGTCGGCAAAAGCAGGCAAAGCGATAGCGCTCGCAAGCAACGATGCGATCAGATGCTTCTTCATGGTCACTTCCTTGAGGTGTACGGCGACAGCTGAACAGAATCGACGGCAATGCCTTTGGTGTTGGTGGCCGAGGCGGGGATCTGGACGATGGTCACGGCGGCGAGGAAGTCCTGGCGCGAACGCGGTTGCTGGTCGCCGCCTACATAGAACTCGATGGCAATCGGGACCTGCACCAGCCAGTAATTCTGCCCAGTGGCCAGGACACCGGCCTCTTCGACCTGAGCAACCTGGGTCGCCATGGCGCGCAGAATCATCCGGCCCTTGAGCACGCGCTCCAGGTTACCGGAGTCATCCAGCGTTTTGAGGAAGGCCTTGCGCCCCTCGTCGGTGTACCAGCGGGCACCCGCAGCATTGAGGTTGGAACGGTAGTTCACATAGTCGTAGGAATACGAATTGACCACCGCATCCTTGGCGTACTCAGCCAACGTTGCCGGGGTCACCCGTGGGTTGCTTTCGGTCGAGACTTCACAGATTGCGTGGTTATCCGTGGTGGGGATCCAGCGGTACTTCGGGTACCAGAACACCACCGCAGCGATGGTTACCCCAAACACGCAGGTCAGCGCCAACAGTTGCCCCCACACGCGCTTGTTGCGACGTTTGAGGTCAAGGCATTCGAGCTGCAGGCGCTTCACTTCACGGACAGTGGCTGCGGCTTCACCAGGCGTTTCATCCAGCGCCAGTTCCAGCAGCTTGTCTTCGTCGGTGCCCTGCCGAGCCTCCTGCGCTTCACCACCAGGGGTTCCGTGTTGGGTTTCCTTACTCGACATTGCGGATTTCCCCTGTCGTTCCGTCGTAAATGCAAATCGAGTCGGTTCCGTCATAGAACACGACATTTTCAAAATTGGTTTGCGTCACCAGCCAGATGGCAGCAATCGCAACTAACGGCAGCAGCCCTATGCACGCCCACTCGCCAACGTTCAGCAATACACCCAGCAAACGGTTGTACCGCCGCAATGCTCGAACATCCACATCCGCGCCTGCACCGCTGCCCCATGACGTGTTCATAGCCCCCAGATCATCCATATCCTGCTCCATGCGGCGGCATTTTCATCCAAAACTTAGAAAGCTGCAACAGCGAAATTTTGACAGATTGGGATAATAGCTGCAATGTGCGACGCATTTTGACACGCAGGTGACTGCCCCTTTGACACCTAAATAGCTAAGCGAAGGCCGGCACGAAGGCCTAGCCACCCTAAAGCAGTACGATAATTCGCTCAAAATACCCAATAAAAACAGGTTATTAGGTGCCACACGGCAGAGCTGGCCTACGCGAAAGCTACCCGTCAAGCGGAATTCGAAAAATAGAGCAGAGGCGATAATTTCGATGCTTAGCGCCCCCTCATAGCAGCCCTATACCGGGGCGAATCGAAGGTGCCAGACCCGGCTATCAAAAAGCCTTGAATGCCTTGTAATTCGTGGCTTTGATCAGTATTTTGCTAAGTACGCAGAAAGGTTGACGCCGAAACGTTCAAACGTGGCTTTGGTGGGAAAAAACAGGCCAAAAAGGCGCGGAATGGAAGGGCAGCGCCTAGGTGAGATGCGTAAAATACGTTTTTTAACTTTATGCACAAATTTCCGTGATAGCGGCTTTTTGATATCACATTGCCATCACTCTGTGCAGTCATTTGCCACCGGCTTCACTCGAGCACCCTGATAGGGTCGCAGCGCATCAAGCGGCAGCTTTGCCCAGCGCAAAAAACAAAAGGCACCTATCCATAGGTGCCTTCTGCCTTGACCCCGGGTGAACCCACTCACCCCATCGACCGCGCCCCTACCGGTTGCGCATGGCCCCGCGAAGTCACGATGCCCAGGAAGGAGATCACAATCGCCAGCCCCAATGTGGAGCTCACCTCCGCGCGGTGCTCAGGCGTGTACATCATGACCGCCAGCGCTCCGCCAATGAAAATGATCACCGCCCAGGTCAGGTACGGGAACAGCCACATGCGGAACTTCAGCTCGGTGTTCTCCCGCTCCAGGCGGCGGCGCATGCGTAGCTGCGAGATGGCGATGACCATGTACACCAGCAAGGCAATAGCGCCAGAGCTGGCCAGCAGGAACTCGAACACACCCTTGGGCGCAAAGTAGTTGAGGATGGCGATGGCGGCCCCGATCAGGGTGCTGCCAAACACTGCCGCACGCGGCACACCAACCTTGGAGGTCTTGTTCAGGAAGGCCGGGGCGTCACCGCGCTTGGCCAGCGAGTACATCATCCGCGAGGCGATGTAGATCGACGAATTCATGCAACTGGTTACCGCCACCAGCACCACCAGGTCGACCATCAATGCCGCGTTGGGGATGTTCATGATCTCCAGCGCACGTTGGTACGACCCCACCACCGCCAGCTGCGGATCGTTCCACGGCACCACCGAGATGATCACGAAGATCGACAGGATGTAAAAGGTACTGATGCGCCAGATCACCGAGCGGGTAGCCTTGGCGATGTTGCGCGACGGGTCGCTGGACTCGGAAGCCGCAATGGTCACGGCTTCGGTGCCGATGAAGCTGAACATCACGGTAATGAACGCCCCGACCACAGCCGACCAGCCATTGGGCGCAAAACCGCCGTAGTCAGCCATCAACCCGCTCAAGCCGCTGACTTCGCGGTTGGGCAGCCAGCCCATCAGCGCGGCAAAGCCCAGGCCGATGAAACCGAGAATGGCCGTGACCTTGAGGATGGCGAACCAGAACTCGAACTCGCCGTACTTGGCCACGCTGAACAGGTTGGTCCCGGCCAGCAGCAGCACCGAGGCCAAGGCGAAGATCCAGCTGTCCACCTGGGGGAACCAGGCGTTCAGCACATGCCCGGCGGCCAGCGCCTCGATCGGAATGACCAGTACCCAGAACCACCAGTACAACCAGCCGATGGTGTAGCCGGCCCAGCGGCCGATGGCCTGGTCGGCGTAGGTGGAAAACGATCCGGTGTCAGGGTGCGCCACGGCCATTTCGCCGAGCATGCGCATGACCAGAACCACCAGGGTTCCGGCTACGAAATAGGAAATTATGGTGGCTGGGCCGGCTGCCGCAATGGCGTGGCCAGAGCCGACGAAAAGTCCGGCGCCGATGATGCCGGCGATAGACAGCATCGTTACGTGTCGTGGCTTGAAACCTTGTGCAAGGTTGCCATCAGATCCCACGGTGTTCATTGATGTTGTTCTCTTTTTGCTGACACAAGGATGGACGGGCAGGCGTAGGCGAAAATAGCTCCTTTGGGTTGGGGAGGTCGACACAATGCTCGCATGCTGTTGTTGATCTTTGGCACGCGTCACAGCGCAAGGTGTCAGTGCGGTTCGGGCTTCATTTAAGCCCCGCGGGGCGGTGCGAAATTACACGAGAACGCCCCGGAACTGTTCGATCACGACAGGGCATTTCCCTTGGCGCCAGATGTCGCGAATGGCATGCCCAATCGCGCCATCGGGCCGTTGGGCGCTTTTGTTTTTCATGTGGTTGTGTATTGCCTGCCAACCACAAAAAAGCCCCGGTCTCCCGGGGCCTCTGTTGCCAAGGCGTCTGCCTACGCCTGCCCGGTACGCTCGAAGCGCCTGGCCAGCAACAGGTAAGCGAGGATCCCCAGCACGCCATGGGCGGCCACGAACCAGAGTGCGTTGTGGAACGAGCCGGTGCTGGCCACTACGTAGCCGATCACCAGTGGGGTGACGATGCCGGCAATGTTGCCGATGCCATTGAACACACCACCGCACAGGCCCACCATCTTCGTCGGCGCCACATCCGACAGCACCGCCCAGCCCACCGCCGCCAGGCCCTTGCCGAAGAAAGCCAGGGTCATCAGGGCGATCACCGCCGCGTTGCCATCTACATAGTTGGCCAGCACCAGGCTGGTAGACAGCGCCATGCCAATGATGAACGGGGTCTTGCGCGCTCTGGACGGGTGCACGCCGCGGCGGATCAGCCAGTCGGATACGAAGCCACCCAGAATGCCGCCCGTGAAGCCGCAAATGGCCGGCAACGCGGCCACCCAGCCAGCCTCCATGATGGTCATGCCGCGCCCCTTGATCAGGTAGATCGGGAACCAGGTGATAAAGAAGTAGGTCAGCGCGGTGATGCAGTACTGGCCCAAGTACACCGCCCACAGGTTGCGGCTGGTGAACAGTTGCGCAAGCTCTGCGCGGGTCGGCTTGCTTCTGGCTGCCTTGCGCTCCTGTTCCAGGTCGACCAGGGCGCCACCCTCGCGCATGTAGTCCAGCTCTTCGCGGGTCAACCCCGGGGCGCTGTGCGGCTCATGGTACAAACGGAACCAGACCACGCTCAGCAGCAGCCCCAGCACACCCATCCAGATAAACACCTGCTCCCAGCTCATGGCGTGGGTCATCCACGCCATCAAGGGCGCGAACACCACCACCGCCATGTACTGCGCCGAGTTGAACAGTGCCGATGCCGTGCCACGTTCGCGGGTCGGGAACCAGCAGCTGACAATGCGCGAGTTGGCGGGAAAGGCCGGCGACTCCACCAGGCCGAGCATGAAACGCAGGGTGAACAGCGCCACCGCCGCCGAGGCACCGGCCAGCCCCATCCAGCCCACAGTGCCTTGCAGCAGCGTGAACAACGACCAGAGGATCAGGCTGATGCCGTAGACACGCCGGGCACCGAAGCGGTCGAGCAGCCAGCCGCCGGGTACCTGGCCCAGGGCGTAGGCCCAGGCGAATGCGGAGAAGACCATGCCCAGCATGACCGGGTCCAGGCCCAGGTCCGCGAGCACCTCGGTGCCGGTGATCGACAAGGTGGCGCGGTCGGCATAGTTGATGACGGTAATGACAAAGATCAGCGCCAGGACCAGGAAGCGATGGCGACCGATCCCGGCCAGGGCCTGTGGTGCGGCGACGGCGGTTTTGCTGTTCATGTGGACCCTCTTGCTTCTCGGTGGAAGCGATTGTTCTTGTGCGCAGAAGGGGTGGCCCTGGGGCCTTTGTGTTGCCTGTGCCCGCGAAAGGGCCCTAAAGGTGAACCACCCGATTCGGCGGCAGCTCACCGCGGAAACAGGCCTCAAGGTTGAGCAACACCATGCGCCCCATCTCCAACCGGGTCTGCAGCGTGGCGCTACCCCGATGCGGTTGCAGGCTGGCCTGGTTCAGGTCCAGCAAGGCCGGGGGCACGTATGGCTCGTCTACGAACACATCCAGCCCGGCCCCGGCAATGCGCCCTTCGCGCAACGCCTCGACCAGTGCGGCTTCATCCACCAACTTGCCGCGCGCCACGTTCACCAGGTAACCCTGCGGCCCTAGCGCCTCCAGCACCTCGGCCGTCACCAGCACCTGCCCGCCGTCGGCGGCAGCGGCGACCACCAGCACATCCACCGACCGCGCCAGCTCTACCAGGTCCGCCTCATAGCGGTAGCCTGTGCCTGGCTGCTCGCGCCGCCCGTGGTAGGCAATGCTCATGTCGAACGCAGCAGCGCGGCGGGCGATTGCCTTGCCCACCTGGCCAAGGCCGACGATGCCCAGGGCGCAACCGCTGACCCGGCGTGCCAGTGGCAAGTCGACCTTGCCCCACAAACCATCGCGCACCAGCCGCTCACCCTCGCCCAGGCGGCGCAGGCTGCTGATGATCAGCCCCATGGCCAGGTCGGCAACGTCGGCAGTCAGCACGCTTGGGGTGGTGGTGACATGAATGCCGCGGCTGGCCGCATGGCCCAGGTCGACAGCGTCGGTGCCGATGCCACTGATGGCGATGATCTCCAGCGCAGGCAGCTGGTCCATCAGCCCGGTGGGCAAGCCTTTGGCACCGCCGGTAACCACGCCGCGAATGCGCGGGCCGGCCTGTTCCAGTAGCTGTTGCGGGTTGGGCTGCTGGTACAGCCGATGGACCTGATAGGCACTGACCAATTGGGCATCGATGGCCTCAGGCAAGGGCTGGGTCAACAGCACTTCGATGGGGGGGGTGTTCATCGTGGGCGTCCGGCAGTTCAAAGACATGACCTGATGCTAGGCCGCCCTTTGATACAGGTCTAATATAGATGCTGGATTGAATAATTCAGGAATTGAATCATGGAGCTGCACCAGTTGCGCTGCTTCGTGGCCGTGGCCGAAGAGTTGCATTTCGGCCGCGCCGCTACCCGCCTGCACATGACCCAGCCACCCTTGAGCCGGCAGATCCAGCTGCTGGAACATGCCTTGGGCGTATTGCTGCTCGAGCGCAACAACCGCCAGGCGCGGCTGACCCTGGCAGGCCAGAGCTTTCTCGAAGACGCGCGGCGCATCCTGCAGATCGCCGAGTCGGCCAGCCAATCGGCGCGGCGCATCGCCCACGGCGAAGCCGGCCGGCTGACCTTGGGGTTCACCGCCGTTGGCGCCTACAGCATGATCCCGCGCTTGCTGGTGCACGCCGGGCAGACGTTGCCGGATATCGAACTGGTGCTTAGCGAGCGCGTCTCCAGCACGCAGGTGCACGACCTGGAAGCGGGGCTGATCGATGTCGGCCTGGTGCGCCAGGTGCTGCCCAGCGCGCGCGTGCAGTACTTGCCGATCCATCGTGAACCCTTCGTCGCCGCCCTGCCCGGCGGGCATGGGCTGGCGGCGCGTGACCGGCTCAGGCCGAGCGATTTCGACAAGCAACCGTTCGTGATGTACAGCGCCAACGAAGGGCGTTATTTCCATGACCGTATCGCCAACCTGTTTGCCCGGCATCACGTGCAGCCGCAGTACTTGCATCAGTTGGGGCAGACGCATTCGATCCTGGGCCTGGTCAATGTGGGGCTGGGGTGCGCAGTGGTGCCGGCCTCGGCGCAAGCCCTGCGCCTGGAGCAGGTGGCATTCAGGCCACTGGTCGGCATGGAGCAGCAGGCAGAGATCTTCCTGGCGTTTTGCCGGGATAACCCCAACCCGGTGCTGGGGGCATTCGTGGAGATGGCGCGGGCGTTTTTTGAAGCAGGTTGACACGGGGCTGCTGGCCTCTTCGCGGGCTTGCCCGCTCCCACAGGTTGGCGCAAGATTCCAGATCCTGCGCCGGACCTGTGGGAGCGGGCAAGCCCGCGAAGAGGCCCGCAGGGTCCGCCACAACCTCGTTTCTCAAACGCCCATGCCGAGTATTCTGGTGGTGC